>SXMN01000352.1 GCA_005777315.1 Verrucomicrobiales bacterium | reverse complement strand
TGCGCCAAGAGATCGCCGCCTGGACCCGGCGTCGCAATCAGCCCTCTTCCAAAATCAACTGGCGTTTCACCACCGACGATGCCCGCGTCAAACTCAAGAAACTTTACCCCTCATTTGATGACTGACGGAGTACTAGGAGCCTTCTCAGCCTTGTCACTTCTTTCACTCCGTTGCGGCCTCGCAGCTCGTCCGGACTCCTTTGCCGGAGCTGACGCCTCTGTCGGAGCCGGTGGCGGATTGCTGCTTTGAACCTTTACCTTGAGTTTCGAGTTTACATCCGGGTGCAGTCGAAGCTCTGCCTCGTAATCACCGACCGACTTGATCGGATGCTCCAGATGTATCTTGCGCTTGTCCACGATGGCGTCGTAGTGAGCGCGAAGTTCATCCGCGATCGTCCCGGCTGTGACCGAGCCGAACAGTTTGCCATCGTCACCGGTTTTCACGGTGATCGTCAGGGTCAACTTGGAAAGGGCTTGCGCCAGTTCCGTCATACTCTGCAACTCGTGCGCTTCGCGTTCGGCGCGACGCTGACGAAGAACATCCAGCCGGCGCTTGTTGGCCCCAGTGACGGGAACCGCGAGGCCTTGAGGGAAGAGATAATTGCGCGCATAGCCCGCGTTTACCTTGACCTGGTCAGATTCACCGCCCAAGCCAACTACGTTGTGAGTCAGGATAACTTCAGTTTTAGCCATAAAATCTTGTGATAAAAGTCAGAACCGGTCGTGAAAAACATCAGGACAAATCTAAAATCAAAAAGGCACGTCGTCCTCGGCCGGCATTTCATCAGCTCCCTCTCCTGGAGTGGCAGCGGCCGGTGAGGTGGGAGCCGGTGCAGGACGGGGGCGAGGCTGTGATGGTGCTGAAGGTGCCCCGGTTTCGCGCTGGCCTGTGCCGGAGTCCAGAAACTGGAAGTTCTCACATATCACCTTGAGCTTGCTCTTCTTCTGCCCAGTCTGCTTGTCATCCCACGAATCCAGCTTGAGACGTCCTTCTACAAGGATGGGTCGGCCCTTTTTAAGGTACTGCGCGATGACTTCGGCAGTCCTGGCATATGCGGTGACGTCAACAAATGTCACTTCTTCCTTGGTCTCGCCAGTCTCCGATTTCCATGATCGGTTTACCGCAATCCCAATATCGGTTATTGCGCTGCCTTTCGGCGTATAACGCAGCTCCGGGTCACGGGTCAGATTGCCAGCGATGATGACTTTGTTGAAATTGGCCATGACGAGCCTTACGCGGCAGCCTTCTTTGGAGCCGGGGCTTCCGTAAAGAGGACGCGGAAGACGTCTTCACTCACGGAAAGTCTGTGATGCAACTGTGAGATTGCCGTGTTTGGAGCGGAGAAAATGAAGTTGGCGTAGAATCCGGAGTTGTGCTTTCGATCCGCCACGCGGCTAAAAGCTTTCTTTTCCATCTTTTGCACCGTTTCCACTTTACCACCCACCGCCGTGATTTCGGCGGAGATTTTGTCGAGAGTTTCTTTGATTCCCTCTTCCTTGCCTGCCGTGTTCAAGATGAACAAACCTTCGTATGTTTTCACTCAGCTATCCTTTTGCATTGAAGCCTCCACGGCTCCGTTAAATCGATTCATTGCCACCGCCGTGCCATCTACCAACCAACATTCCACCTGACTCACCGCTCGATCGAGCACCTTTTCGAGCACCGCCTGCTCCTCTGAGCTGAACCGTCCCAACACGTGTCCAGTGATCTCACGTCCTTCGGACTCCCGCCTGCCAATTCCAACCCGGAGACGCGCGTAATCACCTGTTCCCAACCGATTCTCCACCGACTCCAGGCCATGATGCCCGCCAGAACTACCACTCGCTCTCAATCTCAGATGCCCGAGCTCCAGATCAGCATCATCCACCACTATCAGAACTCCCAATTGCGGGGTCTTGTAGAATTCCTTCACCGCAACCACCGCATCTCCACTCAAATTCATGTACGTCTGGGGTTCGCAGAGCACTACACGGCGGCCCTGGAAATCAGCCTTCGCAACCCTCCCGCTGAACTTGCTTTCCAAAGTCCAGACTACATTCCACCGCCGCGCCAGTCTTTCCACTACCATGAACCCGGCGTTGTGACGCGTGCTAGCGTACTCTGTCCCGGGGTTGCCCAAGCCAGCGATCAGGTGCCATGCTTCCATCGGATACACTCCCTGGTTTGGCTCCGGCACAATCAACCGCACCGTTACTTCTTCTTCTCGGCCTTCTTCTCCTTCTCGGCAGCCGGTTTCGCGCCTGCGGCAGGAGCAGCACCCGCCTCATCCTTCTTCTCCTTGATCATCTCGGGCTGTGTGGAGCCTTCCGCAGCAGCAGCCTCCGTCGCGGTTTCCTGCGCCTCGGTTACTGGAGCAGCCACAGCCAGCACAACACGTTTCTTGTCTCCGATGATTTCCGCACCTGGAGGAGCCTGAATTTCACCAAGGTGGATGGAATTCCCAATGTCAAGGTGCGAAACGTCCACTTGAAGGCTCTCCGGGAGATTCTTCGGAAGCGCACGAACCTTGATTTTGAAGACGACATGTTCAAGAACCCCGCCACCGGTCTTAACCCCGACCGCTTCTCCAGTGGTTTCAAGGGGAACTGTGATCGTCACCATTTCCGTTTCGACGACTTCATGAAGATCAATATGGAGCACATGCCCGCTCAAAGCATGATGCTGCACATCCTGAACCAGCGCCAGTCGCTTGGGCTTGGCATCACCACTGACTTCCAAATCGAGAAGAAGGTTTTCGGATGCCGAGTTATGTATCACACGATCAAGATCCTTGAGTTTGACTTCAAGGTTTTGTGGAGGATTGTGGCGGCCGTATATCACCACCGGCACCCGGTCCAGGCCTCGAAGTTTCTTGGCGCCCGCGCGGCGGACCAACGACCGTGGATAAGCAGTTAAAGCAACAGATTTCATTATTAAAAGTCTTTCCGATCTCGGACGCCACGCCTAACTCGTGCGTCCACCCTTGAACTCAAACAACGAATTCACCGATGAATTGTTGTGTATCCGCTTGATGGCTTCCCCAAGCAATGCCGCCACCGAAAGCGTCGTAATGTTCACCCCGTCAAATTTAGGGCGCAGCACAGTATCAGTGGTGATCAGTTCGTCAATGTTAGATTTCCGAAGCCGATCAATCCCCAAATCATTCAAAATCGCGTGCGAGACACAGGCGAGAACCTCGGTCGCCCCCTTCTCCTTCATCAAAGAAGCCGCCATTGTCAACGTGCCGGCAGTCTCGGTAAGGTCGTCCACCAACAGCACACTCTTCCCGGCTATTTCACCGATGACGCTGACTGACTCGACCTCCGTCGCACTCTTCCGTCGCTTGGCCACGATCGCAAGATCCGCATCCAACACCTGTGAGTAGGCGTAAGCCATCTTGAGCCCGCCCACGTCAGGACTCACCACAACCAGGTTCTTCAGGTTCTTCTTCTTGATGTACTCGTACATCACGGGGGCCGCGTAAAGGTGATCCACAGGGATGTCAAAGAACCCTTGAATCTGTTGAGCGTGGAGATCCATCGTCAGCACCCGGTTTGCTCCGGCGGCCACAAGAAGGTTGGCGACGAGTTTGGCGGTGATCGGCACACGCGGCTGATCTTTGCGATCCTGTCGGGCGTACCCATAGAAAGGGAGTACGGTCGTGATTCTCGCTGCACTGGCCCGCCGCAGCGCATCCATCATGATGAACATCTCCATCAGATAATGATTCGTCGGCGGGCTCGTGGACTGCACTAAGAAGACATCTTCTCCGCGGACGTTTTCCTCGATTTTGACGAACGTCTCTCCATCTGGAAACGCGCTGACCGTACATCGCCCCAGCTCCATGCCGATGGATGAGGCGATGGATGAAGCCAAAGGCGGATTCGACGTACCGCTAAAAAGTTTCACAATGTCTGTCTGCTGCTGGAATCGATCGATTCAAACAAAAAAACCACCGCAACCGGTGGCAGTCCAGATCGATTTCGCAGGGCGAATCTACCGACGGTCAAAGTCGAGGCAAGCGGATTCTTGAAACCCAATTATCGTCGGCGTTTTGGGTGTGATTAAAAGCGGGTGAGGCTAATTCCAAATTGATAGCCAGCGGTCATTCGCTCTGAGTACGCGCAAGTGAGCGATCTGATCGGCGTGTTCTGGGAGCCAGGCAGTGTCAGCCTTTTTGAGTCGTGCTTGGAGGACGTGACGATGTCCGCTTTCGATGATGCCTGAGCCGATCGGCAAACCCAGCGCCAGGGCCAAGGGATGGTCCAAGCAGTCCAGACGATCGCTCAGGTAGCGATGTCCGTTGCGTACGGGGGCTTCCGTTTCTGCTGTGCCCTCGGCTTCCAGTTGCTCCTCCAAGGTGCCTATCACCTTGGCGAGGTTGCCACACTTGAGCCGCTGATTTTGACAAAACGACCTGGCAGGAAGACGTGCGAGCGTATCTCCACACATGCAGCGAGTGGAAATTGCCCGCCCTGCTCGAACGGTCACGCTCGGGACGCGGCGGGCATATCTGGATTTTCTTTGCCGCGCCATTGCCCGCCCGACTCGCCCGAAAACTCGGCGCGGCCATTCTGACCCGGACCATGGAGCGGCGGCATCACCTTGGGCTCGATTCCTACGACCGTTTCTTTCCGAGCCAGGACACCATGCCCAAAGGCGGCTTCGGCAATCTCATCGCGCTTCCGTTGCAGCATGTGCCGCGCGGTCATAGCAACAGCGTTTTTCTCGACGCCGAGTTCAACCTATACCCTGACCAGTGGTCAGTGTTATCGGGCGTTCGACGAATGGAATTCGTGGAAGTTGAGAGCGTCGTGCGGGAGGCCGAACGGAGTGGAGACATCATCGGTGTCCGCCGCAGTGTGCCGGACGATGAACAAGCAGAAGATCCAGGGACACTGCCACCATCCCGGAAGAAGCAGGACGAAGTCATCTCCGGTCCGTTGCCAGCGAAAGTACGCGTTGTTCGGGGCAATCTGGACTTCGTCGAAATGGAAGGACTACCGTCCGCAATGTTGAACCGGCTGCATTGACTCGCCGCGTTTCAAAACCCGGAGCTCTATCGCGCCCAAGCCATGCGGCTGTCTACCTTCGACAAGCCTCGAGTGATTCGTTGCGCCGAGGAATTTCCGAAACACGTCGCCTTGCCGCGCGGTTGTCTGGGAGAAATCATTGCACTGCTCGAAGCACACAAGGAGGCCGTGGACCTCGACGATCAGCGATTCGCCGGTCAGCAGCACCACACGCGCGGCGGGGATTTCATTGTTCTTGTCCTGGGTGATGACCCCGCCCAGGAACCGGCCCGAGCCGCTGACCGCGTTGACAATTTCCACGCCGCCATGCCGCATCTTCTTCCCATCGGCGATGACCACCCGGTCCTGCACCGGCCCGAGCAACTGGTCCTGCCAGCGCACCAACAGCCCTTCGAGCACCTGGCCATCCACCGCGTTGAGCACGCGGGTGAAGACCGTTTTCTTCGGACACCTCGATCGTCCGGTGTGCTGGTCCGTGCGAAAGCGCAGCGCCCTCAACTGCGCCGGGCTGAGCGTGTCGGCGTACTGTGCCAGATCCTCCGGCCCTTGGCGCACGCCGGTGGCCATGGCCATGACGATCAGTCCGATCACTCCCGCCACCGGATACGCCAGCGCCTGTGGACGGCGGAACTCCACCAGTTCCTTGCGCAGCCAGTCCACCAGGCTGCAAATCTCCCCGGCCTTGAACCGGCAGCGCGGCGTCAAACCCAGCTCGGCGCACTTCCACTCTCCGGGCAGCTCGGGCGCGCGCAGTTTCATGCGGGCCTTTTTGACCAGCTCGCGCACCCAGGTTTGCTTGGGCGCGTCGTGCTGGAGATAGAAATCAGCGGCATCGCGCTTCCATCCCGCCGTCCGTCCCAAGTGCGACCATCCGCTGACCCTGTAAGCCGTGCCCTGGTAAAATCGTGGATCCACGAAGCTCTCCACCATCGCCAGCGGATGGCCCCAGCGCTCAAGCCAGTCCTGTGAGAGCCGCTCGAGCATGAGCTTCATAAACTTGCTCACCAGGTTCGGATAATGGCAGCCTTCCAACACCAGCAGGCGCGCGTTGTTCGCGATGAGAGGACGACGCTGCCGGCATTGCTCGGCGCTCCAGCCGATGAACTCATCCCTCGCCTTGATATGATACTGAGGAGACCGTGGGATAGGCTACGAAAGGCTACGAATGATGGCGAGCGCCACAGATGCAGATGCGAGGCGCGAACGCGGGAGGATGCCCGCAGCGGCCTCCGACCAAGCGAGCAACGAAGCAGATGCGTCTGTGCCGCTGTCAAGATTTGTAGCCTTTCCCACGGTCTCCTCAGTAAGAGGCTCCACTCCACGTGGCCACGGCCAGCCACCTCCCTTTGTGAGTGGCCACGTAACGCAGATGCTCACCGACGAGGGTGGCATCGTGCAGGTAATGTTCTTCGACGATGAGTTCATCGCACCGTCCATACTCCTCCCTGCCAGTGAGCGGTCGGACCTGGAGGTGATCCAATACGGTTTGTTCCTCGGGCGAGAGTGACTGACGTTTGTTTCGTGACATCGAGGTAGCCTAAAAAAGTTTCCCGCCATTGTTCCGAAAAACCCCTCAACCTCCTCACCATTAATTCCCACTTCGGCTCAAAGACCGCGGCCTATTGGGACTCTGCCTTACCAAATGATCCCTTGACAGTCCGATCATTGCGACGGAACGTTTTCCATCAAAGGGTTTGCTGTGTATCTGGAATACTATGGCCTCACCGAAGCGCCGTTCGACATAACGCCGAACCCG
Organism: Verrucomicrobiales bacterium; assembly: GCA_005777315.1. Taxonomy (GTDB): domain Bacteria; phylum Verrucomicrobiota; class Verrucomicrobiia; order Limisphaerales; family F1-12-MAGs170; genus F1-120-MAGs170. The sequence goes on along the minus strand of SXMN01000352.1, from coordinate 24,353 downwards.
CGCTTCCTCTACTTTAGCGCCAAACATCGCGAAGCGCTAAACCACCTCCTTTATGGTATTCGCGAGCGCAAAGGTTTCGTCCAGCTCACCGGAGATGTCGGCGCTGGGAAGACGACTCTTTGCAGGGCGATGCTCGAACAGCTCGGCGGCCGGTTTGCCACGGCGCTGATTCTGAATCCCGTGCTGGATGCCGATCAACTGATGAAGGCGATCGCGATGGAGTTCGGCTTGAACGTCCGTGGCATGGACCGCCTCGAAACCATCGGCACTTTGAATGATTTTCTACTGCAGCTCGCCGAGCAGGAGCGCGACGCGGTCCTCATCATCGACGAAGCGCAGGATCTGACTCATGAATTGCTGGAACAAGTGCGGCTGCTGTCCAACCTTGAAACCGATGACCGGAAATTGCTTCAAATCGTCCTGATGGGCCAGCCGGAGTTGCGCGACCGTTTGAATGATCATCGCCTGCGGCAGTTGCGCCAGAGGATCACCGTTCGATATCACCTGCGCCCGCTGCGCCGCGCCGAGCTTGGTCAATACGTTCAGCACCGGCTTCAGGTTTCCGGGGCAAATGGAGCGCCCTACTTCACGGCTCCTGCTCTCTGGCGGATCTTCAATTACAGTCAGGGAGTGCCCCGGCTTATCAACGCCGTCTGCGACAAATGCCTGCTCGCGGGCTTCGTCCAACAACGCGACCGCATCGACTTCCGCATGGTCGGCTCCGCAGTCCGCGAGCTGGAAGGAAACATCGACTCATGAGCCTCATCAACGACGCCCTCAAGCGGACGAAACAAAACCAGCAGCAACCTGGCGAGAAGCCTGTCTTTCCGGGCGCGGGAAGCGGGTCGCCCCTGCAACCGGTGGACGAACGAGATTCAGGATCGAACCGCTTTGTCTGGATTGTGGTTCTACTGATTTTGGTCGTCGGGGGCATCTGGTTTATGCGCCGAGGGACGCCCACAGGGTCCACCGCTTCCGACGCCACTCGCAATGTTCAACCGGCACAAACCAATCAGGCGCGACAGCCAAACCCGGTCGAAAGAGCAGCGGCAACGGCGCAGAAATGGGCGGACCGCCAGGAGGATCAGACAACAGCCCGCCCCGCCAGCACTCCACCCGCACCCGCAGCGGCACTGAGTCTTTCCGTCAAGCCCGAGACAGTGCCGGTGACGTCCCCGCAAGTTGCCGCCGAGACGCCTGCGAAGCTTTCCACGCCGCCCGTGCCTGCTGTGCAACCGGCAGTCGCGATTGAATCCGCCTCGTCCACAACCGCTTCGCCTCAGCCTGCGGCAGCCCCAGTATCATCCGCCACAATCGCCTCGCCTCCCGAAGCAAAACCTGGAGATTCGACAACCGCATCCTCCCCCACAACCACACCGCCAACTTCCACGCCAGTAGTGGCTGCCTCCGCCCCGCCGCCGCCCGCGCCGGAGATGAAACTTCAGGGAATCTTCTTTCGCCTCAAGAAACCGAGCGCGCTGATCAACGGCCGGACAGTGACCATCGGTGATGAGGTGGACGGTGCCCGGGTCATCGCGATTGATCGGCAGAGTGTGAAGCTCATGATTTCCGGGAAGATCAGTGTGCTGACGTTGCGCTGAACTTCGCTGCGCCGGACATGGTTGATCTCACCGTGCCTCTGAAACTTCGAGAGGCAGTCAGGAAAACTCGTGTATTTTCCATCTGTTGGTAGCGGCGGGTCGGACGCGATCACCTCCCATGTCTTGGGATCAAAGTGGAGTATCCGCATGGCGGATTCCTCGATCGGGACGCTCATCGGGAATTCGGGGGATGCTGCAATGTCGGTGGGAAGTGGCGCCTGATCCAAGACCGCTTGTAAGACGGTCTTGTAAGCCCCAGCAGCGAGCGCGAGGAATGCGAGTGTGATTAACGGTTTTGCTTTCATTGGTTTTGGTTGAGTTGGTTTAGGAATTGGGATCACGGTTTGCAGACGCCCTCGGCCACATCGCTTTCCAGGCCGATCTCGTCATTGCCGATGACGAATATGGCCTTGTATTGACGCAGCTCGGGATGGGCGGGGTTGAGCAGGGGACGGTTGTCGATGTAGAGTTCCGCCATGCGGTTGGAAGGTTCATCCGGGCGGCGGAAGAACTCCACCATAAGGTGAAACGGTCCATCCGTGCGGTGAAGCCGGGCCACTTGGTGTGGCGGAGGCGTTCCGCCGTGCGGTGGAAAACGATCCGCGCTTCTATCGCTATTGGGGAATCTGGAAGCGAGCGGAGCCAAGGAACACAAGCCGCGCTTCGCGCGGTTTCTGTTCCTTGGAGAGTGTTCCTTGGAGGCGACTACCGGGATTCCGGCAGCGGCGGAATCAAGAATAAATTCTGGCGATCCGGTGCCTGTCGCCTGCAGACCAGCAGCGTGATGAAATGTCCAACTCCGCATTTGCATGTAACTCGGGGAAAAACTTGGGCGCGGCCTTTTCGTGGGGTGGAGGCTGTCAAGCGGGGAGTCGAGGAATTCTCCAAGTGTTTCTTGATTTTGCCGGGACGCTGGGATTAATCGAGCCCGTTGCATGAAAGAGATACTGCCGCCACCACCGCCTATTCATCGGAACGAGTTCGAAACTGTTCGTGGACTCTTCAATCGATTTGTCGTTCCAACGTATGGCCGGTTTGAGCTGGTCTTCTCGCACGGCGCAGGGAGTTATGTGTGGGACGTGACAGGGAAGCGTTACCTTGATCTCGGGGGTGGAATCGCCGTTTGCGCCCTGGGTCATGCCAACCCTGAAATTACCGAGACGCTCATTCAGCAATCGCAGAAGCTCGTACATGTTTCGAACCTTTATTATCACGAGCCACAAGGACGGATGGCAGAGCAACTGGTCAAACATCTGGCGCCGGGAAAGGTCTTCTTCTGCAACAGCGGCGCGGAGGCGAACGAAGGGCTCTACAAGCTGGCACGGAAGTTTGGCCATGATGAAGGGCGCTACGAAATTTTGACGGCGGAGAATTCTTTCCATGGACGCACACTTGCTGGCATAGCGGCGACCGGCCAGGACAAGGTAAAGCAAGGCTTCGAGCCGATGGTGCAGGGGTTCCGCCACGTGCCGTTCAACGATCTCGAAGCAGTGCGAGCGGCCATTTCCCCGGCAACCGTGGCGGTTCTCATCGAGGGCGTTCAAGGCGAAGGCGGGATCACGCCCGCAGCTCCGGATTACCTGCTTGGGCTTCGACGCCTCTGCGATGAAAAGAAACTCTTGCTCCTGATGGACGGTGTTCAGTGCGGCCATTTCCGGACTGGTCGCTTTCAAAGTTTTCAAAGAATCCTCGAAAGCTTGCCTCACTCGTTTTTGCCGGATGGAATTTCGATGGCAAAGTCGTTGGGAGGAGGATTTCCAATGGGTGCATTCTGGGTGCAAAGCAGACACGCCGATCTCCTTGGTCCTGGAACGCATGGAACAACCTTCGGTGGCACGCCGCTCGGTTGTGCTGTGGCTTCGAAAGTCATGGAAGTGATCGAGCGCGATAATCTGGCGCAAAATGCCCGGCAGGTAGGCGAGGCGCTTCTGAATGAAATGCAGCGCGTGGTGAACGCCAATCCGGGGGTGCTCAAGGGCGTGCGCGGACTTGGTCTCATGCTCGGAATTGAACTCAAGGAGAAGGAATCCATTCCGGCCTTTGCATCAGGTGACAAGTCAGCCGCCATTCAATTCGTGAACCGGTTGCACGATGCTGGCGTCATGACGATCCCATCCGGTTCCCAGAAAGTCCGCTTGTTGCCGCCGCTTAATCTCACTGCGGAACAAGCTGCCGAAGGCGTGGCTCTGATCGAGAAAGTCGTTCAGAGTCTCGCGTGATAATACTTGAGGAATCTGCTAAAGCTTCTCACGCCGCCTGCCGATAAGCTTGCATGACGATTTCCGGATACACTCCGTCATCGCTGATAAACGCGGCTTCCGACACATCGGATCCGCAGGCCAACCAGATTGCCGTCCGCATGCTTGAGAAGGCGCAGGACCAGATCAAGCTGGAAGGCGCGGCCACGTTGAAACTGATTGATTCCGCCGGTGCCCAGCCCGGTGCCCATCAACGGCTCGACGTTTACGCTTAGAAACGGAATTTCCGCCCAGTCCATCCACAAGCACGAAGCCTAGCCTGGATCCCTCGCAAGCCCCTGCCCGGCCCCATCGTCAGACCAGCCGCCGGTGAGTCGGTGATTCAGAGAGTTTTTTCACCAGCTCCTTGACCTTTTGGGCCTGGCTTTTGTGGGCCACCATCGTGGCATCGTCGGTTTGCACCACAACGCAATCTCGTAATCCGACAAGGCAGACAGGCGTACGTTTTTCCTTCGAGCGAGCGTCATAGACGATGTTCCGTGCTGCATCCACATGAATGAAGTCGGCCACGGCGCAATTCCCCTCGGCGTCAGGTTTCACGTGTCGGGAAAGCGCCGGCCATGCACCGAGGTCGTCCCAGTCGAATGAGCCATCGGCTACCACGACGTTGTGCGCGTGCTCCATCAGGGCGAAATCAATCGAGATCTTTTTGATGTCCGGATATTCCTTGGCGATCACCTTGTCCAACTTGCTCTTAGCAGCCGCATCGAACCAGCGGTGGCACGCTGCAGCCATTTCAGGCTGATGCTTTTCCAGTCCATTCGTGATGGTGACGAAGGACCAGATGAACATGCCGGCGTTCCAGCGATACTGGCCACTGGTCAGGTATTCGACGGCTTTGTCGTAATAGGGCTTCTCCACGAACTGCTCGGCCTTGAAAAAAGTGGTCTTGTACTTCTTCACACCGGCTGGCGGCGGCAACTCGGTGCCCGTGCGGATGTAACCGTAACCGGTCGCCGGTTCGGTGGGCTTGATGCCGATGGTGACGATCACCTGCCCACGGCTCGCCAGATCGAATGCGTCGGCGAGCACTTGTTGGAATTTCTTCTCATCCGGAATCACGTGATCCGCTGGCAGGACGGCCATTACAGCCGTCGTGGAACGTGCCCCAACAATCGCCGCACCGAGCGTGACTGCCGCGCACGTGTCGCGCCCCGTCGGCTCGGCAACGACGTTTTCCTTCGGCAGCTTGGGCAACTGTTTGCGCACTTCAGGGGCTTGTGTGGCGTTGGTGATGATGAAGATGTTCTTGATCGGCACGAGCGGCAGCACGCGATCCACCGCTTGCTGGAGAAATGAGCGGTCACCGAGGAGTTTGATAAGCTGCTTGGGCGTCTTCTCGCGGCTCACCGGCCAGAACCGCTCACCGCGCCCGCCGGCCATGATGATGACGAAACGGTTAGAGTTGTCAGTCTGACTTTTCATAGATGCAAAATTCAGAGTTCACCAGCTTAAGATAATGCGGCTTGTATCGCCATATTACTTACAAACCCACCAGCCGCCTTGATTTTATCGAGTACAGGTCGGACGGCGAGGATAAGCCCTTTGCGTTTCAAGACGACTGCTACTCCCAACGAGCCGATGAGTGGAATGTTCAGTCGCTGCACCCAAACTCGTCTCTGGCGATCATCCGAGACGACCTTAAACCCGGGATGGGCAAGTGCCCACGATAGAACGGCAGCTTCACCCCTGCCGAGATCTGCTTCCTGAAGTAATGCTGGAATGGGCACCAGGTCTTTCACGAATCTGGCGCCTTCAGCCGCCAACCACGTCCGGCCGGCGTCCCCTTCATTACCGGTGGAAACTTCAGCCACGACGGCAGACGGAATCACGAGTTCGTCGCAAATTTGCGGCAAAAAATCTATTACCCCGGCTTTCGAGAGCAGGATGACAAGTGAAGCGTTGATGACCCAGCGCTCAGACACTCTTTAGTTCTTCGGCCAATTCTTCGGGAGTGATTTGTATCGGCGAGACTTTATGCCGCTTCAGCATTTCGAAAAGCTCCGCACGGGAGACGCTCAAAAGTTCGGCGGCACGCCCCTGGGAGATGCGTCCTTCGTCAAACCATTGTACCACGGCGGCCTCATAGACCTCGCGCCCAAACAGCGCCTCGTCACCGCCGCATCTGCGCACAGCGTCGTCCGGTACTTCTATCATCACTTGCTTCATTGCAGAAATCTAGCAGCCCTTCACGGCATCAGCGAGTGCTTTCATGAATTCCCCCGCCCGCTTCACCAGCTCCGGCGACTTCCCGTGCTCGGCGATCTGGTTCACGATGGCGCTGCCGACAACGATGGCTTCAGCGTGTTGCGCCACAAGTTTCGCCTGTTCAGGATTCGAGATGCCGAAGCCGACGGCAATCGGAAGTTTCGTGTGGGCTCGAATTTTTGCCGTCATCTGGCCGATCGTGTCGGAAACCTTCGATTGCATCCCGGTCACGCCTTCGCGTGAGACGTAATAAATGAATCCTGTTGCGCGTTTGACGATCAGCTCAATGCGATCTTCGGGAGTGGTGGGAGCCACGAGGTAGATGTTGCAGAGCCCGGCTTCGTGCATCAGCGATTCGTAGTTGTCGGATTCCTCTGGTGGAAGGTCGAGCACCAGCAGTCCATCCACACCTGCTTTGGCGCAATCCTCGATGAACTGCTTGAGGCCGCGCTTGTGGAGGATGTTGAAATAGACATAAAGCACGATGGGCATCTGGGAATCGCGCCGGATGGCAGCCACTGTTTCGAGCACCTTCGGCGGGGTCGTGCCAGATTCGAGTCCCCGCTGCGCAGCGAGCTGGTTCACCAGGCCATCCGCGAGGGGATCACTGAAGGGGACGCCGAGTTCAAGCACGTCCACGCCCGCTTGATCGAATGCAAGCGCGAGTTGACGCGTGGCTTCGAGGTTCGGATCGCCCGCCCCGATATAAACTACGAAACCCTTCTGGCCCTCGCGCCGCAGACGCGCAAAGCGATCTTCAATCCGGTTCATGCGCGCGCATCTTCGAGTTGCCTCCGCGAACATTCAAGGTGAAAGGCGGTTGGCAGAGAAGTTGGACCATTGCTTGAAGGCTGGCGGTGCATCCACAAGTCGGTGGAGCGCGACTGTGCTGAAAGCCAGTCGCAGCAGTATTGCTGGCTCGCCCTCACGCCATACCTGCAGCGGCTGGTGCTGCGCACACAACCGCGCTCCTGGCCGACAGCCAAGCTCACCGACAACTTATGGATGTACTGGAATGCTGGAGTCCCGGCATTTCCTCGTTCCCAAACTTGACGCTGTGGTCTAGGTTGCCGCCGCGATTTATGATGCTGATCATCGATAACTACGATTCGTTCACCTACAATCTGGTGCAATACCTCGGGGAGATGGAGGTCGAGATGGAGGTGCATCGCAACGATCAGATCACGCTTGATCAAATCGAGACGATGAAACCGGAGCGGATCATGATTTCGCCTGGTCCATGTTCGCCACGGGAGTCAGGGCTCTCGAACGACATCATTCGCACATTTGGTTCGCGCATTCCGATGCTGGGGGTTTGCCTGGGGCATCAATGCATCGCTCACACGTTCGGAGGCGAAGTCGTGGTCAACTACCGCATGATGCACGGCAAGACCTCCCTCATCCGCCACAACTCGCGTGATTTGTTCAAGGACATGCCGAACCCTTTCGCAGCGACGCGTTATCATTCGCTCGTGCTCAAGCGAGATACAGTCCCGGATTGTCTGGAGATCACCGCTGACACGGAGGAAGGTGAGATCATGGGTGTTCGCCACAAAACTTTGCCGATATGGGGAGTGCAATTTCATCCGGAGAGCATTCTCACGGAGAGTGGGCGGACAATTCTGAAGAATTTTCTCACGCTGAGCTGAGAACAGATATCCGTCAGCACCGGAGAACTGGGGGCGACTGACCAGCCTCCCATCCGCATCTTGAGTCGGGTAAGTTCGTACGGAGGAGCGACAGGGCACAAACGGTCAGGCTTGCGGACCGGGGCCGGAACAATAATCTGGCTCCCGTCACCACTCACATTGATTCATGAACATTCATCACCTCGAGTTGTTCTATTACGTCGCCAGGCACGGAGGCATCACCGAAGCCGTGCGCAACATGCCTTACGGAATCCAGCAGCCGGCGGTCAGCGGGCAGGTAATCCAGTTGGAAGAATTCCTGGGCGTGACGTTGTTCCACCGGCGGCCGTTCGCGCTCACTGTGCCGGGCCAGGAGCTTTACGCGTTCATCCAGCCTTTCTTCGACAACCTCACCGACATGGCCGAAAAATTACGAGGCGGCATTTCGCAGCATATTCGGGTGGGCGCTTCGGAAGTGGTATTGCGCGATTACCTGCCGGGGGTGTTGCAACAGTTGCGATCAAAGTTTCCAAAACTGAGGCTGACCTTGCGCGAAGGGTACCAGCCGCAGCTTGAGGCGTGGTTGAGCCGGCTCGAGATCGACTTCGCGATCACGCTTCTTGAAGGCAAGCCCGCGCCAGGTGTGAACGCGTTGACCCTCCTCCAGTTGCCTCTCATCCTCCTCGTGCCGAAGAACAGCAAGATCAAGTCAGCTTCGGAGCTGTGGGCTCGTGATCGCATTGACGAGACATTGATCAGCCTCCCGTCGAACGAGTCGATTTACAAAACTTTCCAGCGGGGTCTCGCAAAGCTGGGAGTGGATTGGTTCTGGAGCATTGAAGTCAGCTCGATCGAGCTGGTGCAAACGTACGTCACGAATGGCCATGGCATCGGACTCTCCATCGCGGTGCCGAAAGCTCCAACGCCTCCCGGCCTTCGCGCCCTGCCGCTCGAAGGTTTCGAGCCAGTGAGCTTTGGTTTGCAGTGCCAGGGCAAGCCTGACGTGATTGCGCAGGCATTCATCGCGACAGTGCAACAGGTCGTGGACGGTTTGGTTTCCTGACTTTCCGTCGGGCAGGTTACCCCTGCCACCTGCAGCTATGAGAACTACGTGCTAGCGAGCAGCCGCCTTCTTCAAAACATCAGCAATACGGACTTCGGCACCTCCCTGGCGTTTGCTCTCATCCGCCGCTTCCATGAATGCGAAAATCTCGATCGTTTCCTCCGGCGGCACGGGCGCAACGCGAGTCTGAAAGAACTTCACAACTTCGACGACCAGCGGCGCGTAGGTGTCGAATTGACCAACGGGCGCTTCACCCTTCTCGCCAGTTGCCGATCCGCCATAGCCTTTTGAATTTTCACGGAAGATTCCCACCCGGCCTCCTGACCACGTGCCGGTGACTTCGATTCGACCATCGGCGGTCGTGCCGCGTTTGACTGTCTGGCAGCCGGTGCCCATCACGGTAAAAAGTGATTCACAACCGTGAACGCCATACCAGAACAGGTCGGGATGAGTCTTGTCGATGTGGGCGGGACTGAATGTGTCTGCTCGAGTGACCTTGCCAATTGAGCCGTTGCGGACGGCTTGTGAGTTCTTCCCGTAACGCAGCGATGATGAGCTGAACACCGGAACGTTCGCTTCCTTCGCAAGCCGGAAAATTTCCAGGACATCTCGCAGCGAGCCAGCCATTGGCTTGTCGATATAAAGCGGTTTGCCCGCCTTGATCACGGGCCGCGCTTGTTCGAGATGCGGGCGGCCATCGACACTTTCCAACATCACCGCATCCACATTCTGACAGAGCTCCTCGATGGTGGAATAGATTTTCACGCCATGCTTCTCCTGGAGTTCTGTGGTGTACTTATCCACTCGAGACCAACTGGACTCGATATCCGGGCTGCCTCCCTTGAAGCCCGCGACAACTTTTGCCCCGGGCGCATGCTGTTTGTGTTTCGGATCATTCAGGAGTTCTGTGAACGCCGTGACGTGCGAGGTGTCCAGGCCGATCAACCCCACGCGCAAGTCGGCACCGACCGCCGGGAACAGGGTGGATATTGAGAGAAAGGCAAGCAGCCGAAGTTTGTTTATCATAGGGATTGAGCTGGAGGGTATGAGGCCGCGCATTGCACAGTCAACGACGCGCTACCTGATGTTTTTCCGCAGAGCGTAGAGGTGAGTCATGGTCGAGATGTAGAGGGTTCCATTTGCCGCCGTGACGGTGGCACTGATGGGGGAGCCCAATTCAATTTCACTGAGGACATGCTTTTCCCGTGAGTCGCCCAGCACATAAAACGCTCCACTGCGTGTTCCGAGATAAATCTTGCCGTCGGCGACCATTGGCGAAGCCCAGACATCTCCCTTGATGTCGTGAATCCACAGTGGCTTTCCTGTGTGTACATCGAGGCAGTGCAGTTTGCGTCCGCAATCGGCAATGAAGAGGAGATCTCCGCGGATCGCCGGTGTCGAGAGCACATGCTTTTCGAGGGCGTAAGACCAAATCTCACCGGACTTGGTGATGTCGCCGGTTTGCGTGGCGTCAATGCACTTGAGCCAGGCTTCGTTCTTGCCCCAAAAAACGTCGCCGCCTCCAGCGACATAAACACGGTTCCGGTGGAAGACAGGCATTCCATAGATGTTGCTCGGGCCCTCACGACGGTTGGTGTTGTAGCGATGAACGTTTTCCTTTGGCGCCGTCGGATCGGGGTCGAACTTCCAGACTGTTTTCAGCGTGGCGGGAACGTTTGTTGAGGAACCGCTGGACTTCGCAGGCTTAAAATTTTTCGGCAATGGTTCAAAGGCATAGACAATTCCATTGCCCCCCGCGAAGAAGATCAGTGGCCGACCGTTGATCTCACCGAGCGAAGGAGAGGACCATGTGCAGTGAAAAATGTTGGGAGCGATATGCTCGTTGTCTCGCGCAAGATACTGTCCGGTTCGCTTGTTGATGACTATCAGGCTGGGCGCATCCGGCGTTCGAACGCGTTTGTGAGTATTGTCAACACCGGTGGCAGTGTTGAGGTACAGGTGATCTCCATGAATGAGAACCGAACTGTGCGCGCCGTCGTGCGGCCAGATGCCTGCGGCGGAAGGGAGATCCAATTTCCAGAGAATGTCCGCATCGAGCGGGCCGGGTTGAAGCAGCTTCTCATTGGCTGGCGGTCGGAGTGGCTGTGGGCGGGTTTCAGCTCCGGCCACTGCCTTGGGGGGCGGGGTTTCGAGGTCGGGCGCGGTCATGTAGGCGGCTTCAGCCTTGAAAGGCCCGTCGTTGCCATTGGCGAGGCCGCGTGCGTCAAGGCAGAGCACCGCGCCACGGTTGTCAGTCAGGTACACACGATCGCCTTCCACGGTGACTGGCGAGGAGATTCCGGTCTTCGGCCAATCCATGTAGGGATCCTCGTCACGCTTGGGCACGACCAGTTGCCAGAGCAGGCTGCCATCGCGTTCATCGAAGCACATGAGGACACCACGGTCGCCGCGATGCTTTGGATCGCGTGGTTCGCCATTGTTCGTGCCGATGTACACCCGGCCATTCGCGACGACAGGCGTAGAGTGACTTTCAGTGCCAATTTCAGCCACCCACCTGATGTTGAGTTTGGTTTTGGGGTCGAAAGATTCCGGAAGGCCTGTCTCACTGGAAACCATGTTTCGAGACCAGGCTTCACCCCATTGTGGTTGATCCCTGGCGAAAGCGATGTCCGGCGATGGCGTGAAACAAGAGTTGAGGATGATTGCCAGAATTATCCGGGATACTCTCATGAGTGAAGGGTTGACGAAATTACGGCGTACTTGTTCAGCGGAAGGTCGATCATAGCAAGCTCATTGATTGGAAACATCAGCCCATTCTGATGTTGAAGACGTCTTCAAATCTTGTGGAAAGATTCACGAGTTGACCGCTTTTGGATCAGTTACGATGTCCGCCGCTTGCAAGCCTCGGCACGGACTTCAGTCCGCCAGTTGCGGAGCTTTGTCAGCCCCTCGTCCTTCGATCCGGTCCAGGCAAAGAGGACTTTCGACCAGCACTCGATTTCATGTCGGATACATCGCAGGCGAGGACTAGTTGCTTGAAACTTTCAGGCCAGATGAGTCGAGGTGAAATGGCAAAACTGTTGTCAAAAAAGTGATCCCACCTATGTTGGCCTACCATGTCGTTTACAAATGGTTCGCTGGTCATCGCTGGGCGCTCCTTCCAATCCCGGCTCCTTCTTGGGACGGGGAAGTTCTCTTCCAATGAGTCGATGCGCGAGGCCCTGGATGCAAGCGGGACCGAGCTGGTGACCGTGGCTTTGCGCAGGGTGGACCTGACCGGCAAAGCGGACCCGTTCGCGAACATTCTGGAATTCATCGACCCCAAGCGCTACCTGATCCTTCCCAATACCAGCGGCGCAATGAACGCTGCTGAGGCCGTCCGCCTTGCCCGGTTGGCGCGTGCAGCCGGACTGCCCAACTGGGTGAAGCTCGAGATTCATCCCGATCCTCGTTACCTGCTTCCGGATCCGATCGAGACGCTCCATGCTGCTGAGATCCTCGTGAGTGAAGGTTTCGTGGTGCTGCCCTACATCAACGCGGATCCGGTGCTCGCGAAAAGGCTGCAAGAAGTCGGCACGGCAACGGTGATGCCACTCGGTTCTCCCATTGGATCCAATCGCGGCATCCAGACGCGCGACCAGATCCGGATCATCATCGAGCAGTCCACTGTACCCGTGGTTGTGGACGCCGGGATCGGGGCTCCAAGCCAGGCTGCCGAAGCGATGGAGATGGGAGCGGATGCGGTGCTGGTGAACACGGCCATTGCAGTCGCTCGCCAGCCGGCCCGGATGGCGCAGGCCTTCAAATTGGCTGTGGAAGCGGGCAGGTCCGCCTACGAAATCGGATTGGCCGAAGAGAATTCCGCCGCCAGTCCCACCAGTCCATTGACAGGGTTTCTTGATTCGTGAGCGACACGCCGAGTGCCGCATGGGGGAAACAAAACGAGTGTGAAATGCTTATTATCGTACTGCGAGCTGCTGTGCATTGAGGATTCGCTACTCGACTGGAGGCTGATCTTGCGGAATAGACTCCTCAGCAAGAAGCATCCGAAAGGCTGGAAGGTTTTGGAAATCGCGAAACATACGGGAACGCCTAGCCGGCGATGATCCATTGAATTTCCCTGCCGTGGCTCGGGCGCAAAACCATTTAGCGTCGTGCAACCAAAACGACTTCTGCTCCTCGTTCTGCTCCTGGCCATCGTGCTGGGGCTGGTGATCATTGCGACACGACGCGATGACTCTTCACCTGAATTCGAAAAGCCCTCGAACCTCAGCGAGCGTGAAATCACGAGTCTCGCCAAGGAACTGGGCGCGTTGAAGGAACGCGAAAAACAAATCGCTGAAACGATCTGGAAACCCGAGCTGCTGGCGGAAGAATGTGGTGTCGTCTTCGAGTCACTCTGGGATTCGATCAACCGGGCGACGAACAAGTTTGGCGTCGCGGCTTCCTTGGGGTTTCGGAGCCTTGCAGTGCCAACATTCTTGATTCCCACGCAGCTTGCACACGGTGTTCATGTTTTTTCACCCACGGTCCAAAGCCGCCAATGGAACCCGACGGATTGGAAGAACCTCCTGACTTCATCCGAAGGAGCAGGCTGGTCGATCAACGCTCTCGAACTTCGGCATAATCGATTTGCGACGAACAATGAGGGCCAGCCCAAATCAAGTGTCTTTCACCTGATCGCCCATCTGAACAACGAACGGGAAGACACACGAGCAACCATTGAAGGCGATCTGAATGTCTCATGGCAGCCGAACGCGAAATCACCATCGATAGAATCCATCGATGCTTCACGGCTGTCAGTGCGGACGCTGAAGGGCGCGCCAGCTTTTCAGTCGGCAGGAGCCGAGAGAATTGATCCGATTGAAGGCTCGCACTTCATCGACCCGCTCATTCTTTACGATCTCGATGGCGATGGGTTGTCCGAAATCATATTGGCTTCGCGCAATCTCATGATGAAGCGCGAAGCTGACGGCGGCTATACGAGCCAGCCGCTCTGCCGGGAGTCTCCCGGTCTCATGTTTACGGCGGTGATCGCGGACTTTGACGGTGACGGCGCGGCGGACTTCCTGTGCGCAAAGTTTGAAGGACTTGTTTTGTTTCGAGGCTCGTCGCAAGGAACGTTTGACACTTCTGGCCAGCAGGTCTGGAAGGCGGATCCAAAGCTCAAGTATGGACAGATCCTCACTTGCGGGGACATCGACGGTGACGGGGATCTCGATGTGTGGCTCGCGCAGTACAAGGTTCCTTACGAGCGAGGCCAGATGCCAACACCTTACTTCGATGCCAACGACGGGCATCCTTCCCACCTGCTGGTGAATGAGGGCGCCGGACGATTCTCCGATGGAACAGCGGAAGCGGGACTTGCACGGAAACGCTGGAGGCGGACCTATAGCGCGTCCTTTGCTGATGTGGATCGCGATGGAGATCTGGACTTGATCATCGTGAGTGATTTCGCAGGTGTGGATCTTTACCTGAACGATGGGCGTGGTCATTTTACCGAGGAGACCAGTCAGTGGATCCAGGAGTCGAAAGGGTTTGGGATGGCCCATGTCTGGGCCGATCTGGATGGCGATTCGAGCATGGATCTCCTGATGATCGGAATGAATTCACCGACCGCCGAGCGCCTTGAATCCCTTGGCCTCAAACGTCCCGGATTCGAATCATACGATCTCGTTCGGGGAATGATGACTCACGGCAACCGGCTTCACCTCGGAGCGGCCGGAACAAAAGGCTTCCATGAGGGTTCACTTGGAACTTCGATTGCCCGAACGGGCTGGTCCTGGGGTTCCAGCGCCTTTGACTACGACAATGACGGTCAGTTGGATCTGTATGTCTCCAACGGCCACGTCAGCCGGCAATCAGTCCACGATCACGAGCCGGAATTTTGGAAGCACGACATCTATGCTGCCAATTCACGCGACAGCGTCGTGGCCTTTGCCTACACCGGAGGAAAGTTCATGGAATCCCGGGATCGCGGCTACTCCTACGGCGGTTACGAGAAGAACCGGCTTTTCTGGAATCACAACGGGGCTTCCTTTGTGGAAGTCGGCCATCTCAGCGGCGTCGCCATGGAAGAAGATTCCCGGAACGTCGTCGCGGATGATCTGGATGGTGACGGGCGCCAGGATTTTTTGGTCACAACTTTCGAGGAATGGCCTGAGAGAAAACAAACACTCCGCGTCTTCAAAAACCAGACGTCAAATCCTGGCAACTGGATCGGATTCAAATTTCGGGAAGAAGGCAATGGCACTTCACCAGTCGGCGCGAAGGTAACACTTCGTTACCCAGGCGGCATCCAGGTGCGCGACATCATCACCGGCGATTCCTACCGTTCACAGCATGCAAACACCGCTCATTTCGGGCTGGGAAGCTCGACTCGTGTGGAGAACGTCGAGGTTCGGTGGCTGAATGGCCGCAAACGCACCATCGAAAATCCTGAGATCAACCGTTACCACGCTGTGGGATCGGCTCCTTGAACTCGCGCCGTGCGGGCTGTTCCATCCGGGTGTTACTTAAGGAATCCCTGCACCTTGAGCCAGACGCTGAGTTCCTTGGTCCAGGGATGACCATTCGCCAGGCCGATACCGTGGCGGCCCTGTTGGTACACATGCAGGTCAAACGCGACTTTGTTTCGTCGCAGCGAGGACGCAAACATCAGAGCATTCTCAACCGGCACAGCTGAATCTTCGTACGTGTGCCAGACGAACGTCGGCGGCGTCTGGGGCGTGACCTGGAGTTCGTTCGACAGGAGCTTGACGAGTTCTGGAGACGGATCTTTCCCGAGCAAATTGTTCTTCGATCCCTGGTGAGTGAACTCGCCCATCGTGATCACCGGATAACAGAGAATTCCGATATCGGGACGCGAGCTCTGCCGCTCAATCGGATCAGTCGCGTTGGAGTTTCCGCCGTCGAAATGTGTCAAAGCCGTCGAAGCCAGATGGCCGCCGGCTGATGAACCCATGACTCCCACACGTTTCGCATCTACGCTCCACTCCCCGGCTCGCGCTCTGACAAGTCTGATCGCGCGAGAAACATCCTCCAACATCCGTGGATGCCGATAGCCGTTTGAACCCAGCCTGTACTTGAGAACAAAAGCCGTGACCCCCTGTTCATTCAACCACACCGCGTAATCCTTGCCTTCGTGGCCGGCGAGTCCACCGTAGCCGCCACCGGGACACACGACGATCGCCGCGCCGGTGGCCTTGCCACTCTCGGGCAGATAAGGAGTCAGCGTCGGAACATCCTTTTCCTCCTTGCCCAGCGCTCCCGGCGCGCCATCGGGCCAAAGCGGAAATGCCTGCCGCACTTCGGCGCTGAGGTTATTGAAGATCGCAAGCAATGCCATGATGCAAAGGTAGGGTTTCATACAGATGGTCGTGTTTCGCGAGACGCTACGATGCGCCCAACTCTTTGCAAACGGTAATTCCGGCTCAAAACAAGTACGGCATAAACTTCTGGATTGATGGGCAATTCCCGCACGTGCTGGCGGGATGGATCATCAGCCAATGAAGGTGGCTTCACAACGTCCATCCCGCCCGATACTCGCGGCGGAGGAGCTGGCTCGCTTCTTCGGAGTTGATGACTTGCAGCGCGGCGGAATCCCAAAGCAGTTTTTTGCCGGTTAACTCCTCGCGCAGATCGTGGCGCAAGGCCACGTTGCCGAGCAGCACGGCTTCGGCGAGCGGGCCGGCGAAGTCGAAGTTCGAGCCGGCGGGCGGGCCACCCATACACGCCTGAGCCCATTCGCCGTAGTGGTTCGCCGCTCGCGGGATTGTCTTCGGCACATCACTCACTTCCGAGCGCCGCGCCTCCGGATACACGTTCGTATCGAGAATGAATCCGCTGTCGCCAATGAGCAGCCGTCCGTTCGCGCCCATCTTCACCCGCTCCGGCAATCCCGCCGGACGCGGCGGGCGGAGGCCGCCGTCGTACCACACCGCTTTCATCGGCGGCATCTCCATTCCACCTGCGATGGCGCCTTGCTGGCCGCGGACGTGGACGTTGATCGCCTGCACCGCCGCGCTGCGGGCGGGGAATTCGTAAGTCACCATCGACGCGAGTGGGTAGGTCTCCCTGTTCACACGCGATGAACTGGCTTGCACGCTCAACGGCGCGCCAAGTTTCAGCGCACGGAAGACCGGATCGAACGCGTGACAGCCGATGTCGCCGAGAGCGCCAGTCCCGAAATCCCACCAGCCGCGCCATTTGAACGGCAGGTAGGCCGGGTGGAACGGCCGTTGAGGCGCCGGGCCGAGCCACAGATCCCAATCGAGCGTGCCGGGCACGGACGGCGTCGCCTTTGGCCGCTCCACGCCCTGCGGCCAGTATTCGCCAAACAGTCCGTTTGAAGGGCGATCCGTCCAGATGTGCGCTTCACGGACCGGGCCGATGGCACCTGCCCAGACCAGTTCGCACAAGCGGCGCGTGTCTTCGCTCGCCTGGCCCTGGTTGCCCATCTGCGTGGCCAGCTTCCGCTCGCGCGCCACCGTGGCGACCCGGCGCGCCTCCCACACAGAATGAGTGAGCGGCTTCTCACAATAGACGTGCTTGCCGAGTTGAAGCGCGGCCACCGAGGCGAAGGCGTGAACATGATCAGGCGTTGCCACCACCACGGCATCGATCTCCTTCTGCTCGTCGAGCATTTTACGATAGTCCTTCCACTGCCTGGCATTGGGAAACTGCTTGAACGTGCCGGCGGCGTGAGCCCAATCCACGTCGCAGAGCGCAACGATGTTGTGATCTGGAAACTGTCTGATGTCGCTGCCGCCCTGACCGGAGACGCCGACGCCTGCGATGTTCAGCTTCCCGCTCGGCGGCGTGGCCCCATTGAGGCCGAGCACGTGGCCGGGAACGATCTGGAAGGCGGCAGCGGAAATGGCGATGCCGCCCATGAACTGGCGGCGAGAAAGTCGGAGAGCTGAAGCGACATCACAGGAGTTATTGGAATATGGGTGTGTTCTCATGGCTCGAAGTGTGGTGCGTCAATCTGGCAGCGATCGTATCCACAGGTTGCGGAAAGCCACCGGGCAGCCGTGACCACCCAGAAGGATTGGCCCCTTTGCCACCGCCTTCGTCGGGTCGGGCAACACCCGGTGGCCGATGGCACCGTGTATGATCTCGTTGTGATGTACGAGCACGCCATTGTGGAACACCGTCGCGCGCGGCGGTTCGGTCATCTTGCCAGCGGAAAATTTCGGCGTGCGGAACACGATGTCAAAGCTCTGCCATTCCCCCGGACGGCGCGTCACGTTCACCGACGGGGGCGTCTGGCCGTAGATGGCCGCACACTGGCCGTCGGGATAGAGGGGTTCGTTGAAAGAGTCGAAGATCTGGATTTCGTAAAGGCCGTGGAGCACCACGCCGTTGTTGCCACGATTGTACCAGGGGCCTTGGAAGTCCGCTGGTGCCCTCCATTCGACGTGAAGTTGGAAACTGCCGAACTCAAGGCGAGTGCGCGGCGAGTTGTCGCCTTCGGAGATGAACAATCCGTCGCGCACCACCCACGTCGAGTCAGTCCATTGCGAGGTGTCCTTGCCATCGAAAAGTACCAGGGCGTCGGCGGGCACCGGCGCGGGCTGGACGGCGGGTCCGGGATCTACCTTGGGCGGCGCGGGGCGGTCGGGGTCATGCACGAGCCACTCGCACCACGGCAGCTTCGGCGTGTCCTTGTAGCCGTAAACGCCTGAGCCGGACTTCGCCTTGACCAGTTCAGCCGCTGACAGAAGTTGCGGCAGCGTGAAAAGCGCGAGGACGCCGAGGAGCATTGCGACCGGACGGGAGCTGGGTTGAGGCGGGATTTTCATGGAGAATAGACGCAACAAGATGATCGGATCGTCAAACGCATTTCGGATGGGCGAAAACTTTCGGTCGGCAGAGGAATCGGTGTCAGCCGAATAGGAACTTTTCCATTCGGCTGATATCGGTTCGTTTGCTTCGCCTTCATAAAGTGGCTGGTTCACCTTGCCTCCGCGCGAGCACCTGTCCCGACGCGCCCGCCTGAAACGAGGTACGCCAGCAGGTCTAGCACTTCATCCTGCGTGAGCACCGACAGCAATCCGTCCGGCATGGGCGACAGCTTTGAAGCTTCGATGGAGAGGATGTCCTTGCGGTCCACTTTCATCGTCTGGGCGGGATTGAACATGTCGGAGCCGACCATCACCGAGTCGTCTTGCAGATGATATACAATCCGCCCGGTCAGGCTCTCGCCGTCGCGGCGGGTGATGACCACATTGCCATAGAGGTCGCTCACGGTCTTGCTCGGCTCGAGGATGGCTTCCAGCAGATCGCTCGGACTGAACCGCCCGGCGACCTCCGTAAGGTCCGGCCCCACCGCGCCGCCCTCACCGGCGAAGCGGTGACATTGAAAACAGCCCGTCGCGCCGAACATCCGGCGGCCCCGTTCGAGGTCGCGCCCTTGTAATCCCTGCTCCAGTGCGGGCGACAATCGAGCCACGGTCCATTCGGTGGCGTTCGTGCGGCCGGCGAGCGCAGCGCTGAAGAAAGCCATCGGCGAAGCGGAAGGAGGTGCGTCAAGCACGTCCTTCACGGCGGCGCGCTCCGACTCGGTCAGCGTGGTCAGGGCGTCGGCCTTGATCATCTTGAGAAAGCCCGCAAAGCTCGCGCCGCCGCGATAGCCAGCCGCGCGGTTGAACCATGCGAAGTAATCGTGGCGCAATTCGGGCGTCCAGCCGGCGCGAAGCATTCGGAGCGACTTGATGTAATCGAGCTGCTCCTCCTGAGTGGGCGCACTGCGGACAAGTTCCAACGCCGCCGCCGCAACGC
Source organism: Verrucomicrobiales bacterium (assembly GCA_005777315.1). Taxonomy (GTDB): domain Bacteria; phylum Verrucomicrobiota; class Verrucomicrobiia; order Limisphaerales; family F1-12-MAGs170; genus F1-120-MAGs170. Next base: position 4,849 of record SXMN01000352.1, on the reverse strand, counting down.
GCGGCGATTGCAGGTAAACGAGCAACTGACACAACTCACTGTTCAGCGCGCGATCTGTGGCCGGGAACCACGGCTCAACACGCGAGAGCAGCCTGCTGCGCGTGGCTTCGCCGGGCATGCCGAGCCGTGTGAAGCAAAGCGTGCTGACCCGGAGCAGCGCGATGCGATCCCGCCAGGAAAGCGTGGACCAATCGAATCGTTCCAGCGTCGTCAGCACGCGGACTTGCAAATTCGAGTCCGGCGCGGTGTCCGTGGGCTTGCGATGAAACTCATCTCTCGCGCTGATCCGGAGCAGCGCTGTCAGGGCATTGAGCGCAGTGGCGGGATCAACCTCTGCCAGTGCCCTCTCGCTCCATGTTGCGGGATCCTGCCATTCGAGCGCGACGCGTGCGGCGAAACTCAGAAAACGATCTTCACTGCCAAGATGCGGCCACGCAATTTCAACTGCGGCGGTATCGCGGCGGCCGTGGAAGGATTCCAGTTGCCGCCGGAGCGCGTGCGCGTCTGTGCCGCAGGGTGGGCCGGGAGCAACTTCGTCGCGGTCCGAGCCGGTCCACGTCACGCGATACAGCCCGGTCTGAATCCTCCAGCCGCCGGTGATAAAATAGAGCGCGCCGTCGGTGGGATGCACAACCAGATCGACCACCGGCAACGGCACGCCGGAGATGAAGACTTCGCTCTCACCGCGATAGGACACACCGTCGGGTCGCAGATGCACGGCGTAGATACGGCCGAAGGTCCAGTCCGCCGCGAAGAGCGCTTCCCGGTACTTCGAGGGAAATTTTGCGCCGTGGCCGAACGTCACGCCCGTGGGCGAGCCCGGGCCGATGTCGAGAATGCCCGGCAGACTGTCGGGCTGGTAGGCCGGCCATTTTCCCGTGCCATTGCGCCAGCCGAATTCCGAGCCGCTGGTGACATGACAGATGCGCGTGGGCCGATACCACGGCGTGCCCATGTCCCATTCCATGTCCGCGTCGTAGGTGAAGAGTTCGCCCGTGCGGCTGAATGCCGCATCGTAGGTGTTGCGAAAACCCTGGCCGATCATCTCCCAGTCGCGCCCGTCCGGGCTGACGCGATAAATCACTCCACCCGGCGCGAGCACGCCCACCATGTGGCCGCCCGCATCCGGCAGACGCGGCAGCAGATGATCCTCGCTCCAATGCGGCGGCACACGCGACGCGGCGAGCTGGGGAGAGGTGGTGTTGTTACCGGCAACGATGCAGAGCGACTTCCCATCCGGCCAGGGCAGCACTCCATGCCATCCGTGATCGCCGCCGCCTTCGAGCGCGCGCAGCAGTTCAACCTTGTCCAACTGATCATCGCCGTCTGTGTCACAAACACGGTAGAGCCCGCTCGGCGTTTTCGCATTCTTCGTCACCAGTGCGTAAAGGCTGTCGAACGCCCAGCACAATCCTTGCGCGCTGCTGAGTTCGACCAGAATCTTCTCCACCTTCGTTGCGGTCGGATCGCCACTGGGCGGGGGAGGGGTGATGCGGAACAATCCTTCATCGTATTGACCGCTGACGATCAACCGTCCTTTCGAATCAGCGCACAGGCTGACCCATGAACCTTCATGCTCCTTCGCCGGCGAGTAGAGCAGCTCAACCTTGAAACCCGGCTGGACGACCAACTTCTCAGCGGGCGTCGCAGCCGCCGCCGGGGCGAATTCCTTCAGGCGCAAGTTGCGGAACTGAACTTTCATCGGCGGCCCCGGATGCATCTGCAATCCGATGAGCCCGCGCGCCGCCGCCTTGCCCGACTGCCGGTCCACCGCGTGCGCGGTCCTCACGCCGTTGATGAACAGTTCGATCTCCGGCCCTCGTGCGATGACGCGGTAATCATTCCAATCGTTCGCGCGAAAACCCCTCTGCAACGCCGCCGCGTCGGCAAACCGCGTGACCTGCCGGGCGCTGTCCGGCGAGATGACGACTTTCTCGCCACGCAGCGCGATGCCGCCGCGTTCGTGTTCGAAGAGCGCGCCCGTCCACTGCGCCCCGTCCTCCATGTCAGCCTGATAACCGCGCATGTCCCAGTCCTCAACCTCGCGGCTGCGAATCTGCACGCCCGAGTTGCCGCCAGAGATTCGATACTCGAAGCGCAGTTCGAAATCCGCCGGTTCGCCGTCGCGCGAGATGAGGTAGTTGTGCTTGGTGCAGGGTTTCTCCGCCGTGCTCTCGGCAGTGATGGTGCCGTCCTCGACGCGCCACCAGCCGGGCTTGCCATCCCAGCCCGTGAGGTCGCGGCCGTTAAAGAGCGTCGTGAAACCGTCCGCCGCCAGCGCGGGCCAGGTCAGGATCAAAGTCAGCAGGCAAGAGAGCAAGAGTCTCAGATCAAGCGCTCGCGGCGAAACGCAGTTGGCCCGGATCGCATTCACTCCCGGAATCGTCGAATGACAAGTCGTGGGTGACATGACGCCATTCTGGCTTGCTCCCGGCTGCTGCACGTTGACACAGGTCAATTCGATCCAGCCCCAGCTCTGGCAGCGTGCTGAAGCAACGGCCATGAAACTCGATGACATGCGGGTGCATTACGACCGCAACGAATTGCGGCGCGAGAAATTGCTCACAGACCCCTTCGGGCAGTTCGCCGCATGGATGCAGGAGGCCTGCGAATGCAATCTTGCCGAACCGAACGCAATGACCCTGGCGACGGTGGGCGAGGATTCGCGACCAACTCAAAGGATGGTTTTGCTTAAGAGTTTTGATGAGCACGGATTCGTCTTCTACACGAATCTGGAGAGTCGCAAGGCAAGGCAGATTTCCGGGAACGCCAGCGTGTCGTTGCTCTTTCCGTGGCTCCCGCTGCACCGGCAAGTGACGATTAATGGCGTGGCCGAGCGCGTTTCGGCGAGCGAGGCGCTGGCGTATTTCGTGACGCGGCCATTCGGCAGCCAGATTGGCGCGTGGGCATCCCCGCAAAGTCAGGTGGTGACTGCTCGAGCGATGCTGGAAATGAAATGGGAGGAGGCGAAACGCAAGTTTCAGGAAGGACGCGTGCCGATGCCATCGTTCTGGGGAGGCTTCCGGGTGGTGCCGCGCGACATCGAGTTCTGGCAGGGACGCGGACATCGACTGCACGATCGGTTTCTCTACACGCGGTTGGAGAATGGAACCTGGAAAATCGAAAGGCTGGCGCCGTGAGATGAGAACCATTGTTTCATTCATCGCAACCATCTTCACGAACGTGAACCCGGGCGTCCAGGTCTTGATGGCGGCGGACACCGGGACACTGAAGGACCCGAAGCTGGCGACGGCACCCGGGGAGAAATTGAAAGACATGTTCCCGCTGGCCTGGTGCCACGAGTTCGAAGGCGCGCGGGTCTTCTACACATCGCTCGGTCACAAGATTGAATACTACTCGGATCTGAATTTCGAAAGCATCTGCTGGGCGGCATCCGCTGGGTGATGGGTGACCGGGCGACGCCGCCAACTCTCCTGCCTCCATGAATCCCGGATTTGAGCACAGAATTATGAAGGACACAGGGCGAGGATGCAGGCTGAATCTCTGTGTCCTCAAAGACTCTGTGCTGAGCCAGCCTGTTCGCGAGGCGTGGAAACTCACTCTGATCGTCAATCGTTCCTCAAGACTCCAGCCATGAAAACATACGCCACCCATTTTAACCGCCGTCAGTTTCTTAAACTCAGCGGCGTCTCCACCACCGTGATTGGTTTCCCGACCCTCATTCCCTCGCGCGTGCTCGGGGCTGGAGCGCCCAGCAGGTTGATTCAGATTGCCCAGATTGGTTGCGGCCGAATCGCGAATGACATGGACCTGCCTGGCGTACTGAAGCACCCGAACCGCGCCCGCATCGTGGCGGTGGCCGACGTGGACTCCAAGCGCGCGGAGCTGGCGCGGAGGAGGATCGAGCAGTCGTACGAGAAGTCCCTAGAGCAGAAAGTCGAAGTGAAGGCCTCCGGCGACTACCGCGAACTCCTTGCCCGGCCGGACATTGACGCGGTTATGATCAGCACGCCGGACCACTGGCACGCGCAACCGGTCGTCGAAGCCGCCTTGGCCGGCAAGGACATCTACGTGCAGAAGCCGCTCAGCATGACCATCGCCGAGGGGCGGCTCGTGAGCGACGTGGTGCGAGCGAAGCAGCGTGTGTTGCAGATCGGGTCGCAGCAGTGCTCCACCGCACAGTTCCATCGCGCGTGCGAGCTTGTCCGCAACAGCGTCATCGGACGGCTCAAGTCCGTCCAAATCGGACTACCGATGGATCCGGCCGGCGGCAATGCGACGGAGATGCCAGTGCCGGCCACGCTGAATTACGACGCCTGGCTCGGCTGCACGCCGCGTGTCCACTACACCGAAGACCGCGTGCATCCGCAGTCGGATGATCCGAAGAAGCTCTTTGGCCGGCCCGGGTGGCTTCGCTTGAACGCCTACACCTGCGGCATGATCACAGGCTGGGGTTCGCATCATGTGGATATCGCTCACTGGGGCATGGGCGCGGAATACACCGGGCCGATTGCCGTCGATGCGAAGGCCGCGTGGCCGGGGCCGGACAGTTTCTGGGACGTGCATGGGAAATACTCCGTGAAGCTGACGTACGCCAACGGCGTGGTCACGACCATCAGCGATGAGCTGCCGAACGGCGTGCGCTTCGATGGCGAGGACGGGTGGATTTGGGTCACTCGCGGCGCGGCGAATTCAACGAAGAGCCTCGCCGCGAGCGATCCAAAACTGCTGACGGTTCCCGATGCGGAGCTAAGGGCGGGCGAAATAATAACTTGAGCAAATGTTAGTTAACGGGGTTCGATGACATAGTTCCATTCCCCGTGGAACTTCGCTGGCGTGATATGGACGCGAGCCAGTTCATCGTCCGAGACGCTCACTCCAGTTTCAT
>SXMN01000351.1 GCA_005777315.1 Verrucomicrobiales bacterium | reverse complement strand
GATCGCCGCTGGGATGATTGTGAACGAGTACAACGGCGGAGGCGTTCGCGAGAATGGCGCGGTGGAAAACGTCGCGCGGCTGGATCAACAAGGTGTCGGTGGTTCCTTGGGAAAGCCTCTCGACACGGATCAATCGCCGACGGGTGTTGAGCAGCACAAGCTGGAACTGCTCGACGTTCAGAAGACGGTTATCCTCTCGGAGCAGGGCGGCAATTCGCTCGGGGGTGTCCAACAGCGGCAGGTCGCTGCGGAGTTCCTCGGCCATTTTACGGGCGAGCGTGAAGGCTGCCTTGAGGGCGATGGCCTTGTCGCGTCCGACACCCTTGACCTTCTTCAACTCATCCACCGAAGCACCGGCGAGGTCGGAGAGCGTCTGGTAACGCGTGGTCAGTTGTTTGCCGATGTCGAGCGCGGAAACGCCCCTTGTGCCGGTGCGGAGTATGATGGCGATGAGTTCGGCTTTGGACAGATTCTCGGCGCCGTGGGTCAACAGGCGTTCACGAGGACGTTCCTCAACCGGCATGTCGTGGATGCGAGGATTGGCGCTCATGCTGTTCCGCGTGGAATCTCAGATTTGACTGCGGATGGCAAGCGCGTCGGCGCTACTCATGAGCCGTTGGGGAATTGTTCGACGACAGATCCGTGACGATGTATGGCGCGAATTCTGCATGCAAGTGAGGCGGAATGCGCGCCTTGAACCTCGCCTCCGCGCCGCTGTAATCACGCTCGATCACCTGCCCCATCTCGTGCAGACGCGCGATCACCGCCGCCGACTCGTGCGGAACATGAAGTTCAAGGAACTCGCGGATCGGGCGCAGCGCGGTTCCCAACTCGGAAAGCAATTCCGGCACACCACTGCCGTCCCTCGCCGAAACGAACACGGCCTGCGGATGCGAAAGCTTGGTGCGCTCGACGATTCCTTCGCTCAGAACCCGGTCGATCTTGTTGAAGACCATCAAAGTGGGCTTCCCTTCTGCGCCGATTTCCTTGAGCACGGCATCCACCGCCGCGATGTGCTCCGCCACCGCCGGGTGACTTAAGTCCACGACATGGAGTAACAAGTCCGCTTGCACGACTTCCTCGAGTGTTGCCTTGAAAGACTCCACGAGCCGGTGAGGAAGCTTGCGGATGAACCCGACCGTGTCACTCAGAAGCACGTTCTGGTTCGTTGGCAGGCGCAGGCGTCGTGTGGTGGGGTCGAGTGTGGCGAACAATCGATCCTCCGCGTGGACGTTCGCGCCGGTGAGCCGGTTCAGAAGCGTGGATTTGCCGGCGTTGGTGTAACCGACGATGGAAGCCAGGGGCCACTGATTGCGCTGCCGGCCTTGACGCTGAGTCGTCCGTTGCCGGCGCACGGTATCCAGTTCTTCGAGGATTTTGTCGATGCGTTCTTGAAGACGCCTGCGGTCAGATTCGAGCTGGGATTCGCCTTCACCACCACGCATGCCGATGCCACCCTTCTGGCGGGAAAGATGCCCCCAAAACCTGGTCAAGCGTGGAAGCAAATGCTGAAGCTGTGCAAGTTCCACCTGAAGCTTGCCTTCCCGCGTGCGGGCGCGCTGAGCGAAGATGTCCAGGATGAGTGCGGTTCGGTCCAGAATTTTTGCCTCGAATACCTTTTCAAGATTGCGAGTTTGAGCAGGCGATAGTTCATCGTCGAAGATCACCGTATCCACATCGGAGCCCTTGCAGAGGGCGGCGAATTCCCGTGCCTTGCCTGTGCCCAGGTAAGTGGCGGCCACCGGCGCTTCGAGGCGCTGAGTGCCTTCGCCGACGACTTCCGCGCCTGCGGTGGTGGCGAGTTCGGCCAGTTCTTCGAGGGATTCCCGGACTTCCCAACTGTCCCGGGATTTGAGTTCGACGCCGACGAGGAAGGCCCGCTCCGTTTTGCGTCCGGCTGTTGAGATGAGTGCTTTCAAACTTCGATGATGAACATTTCACGTGAATATAGCGGATCGCAGGGTGCCTGCAATGCGAGAGAATGAGCCGCATCGTTACCGGATGATGATGCGAGCAAACCGATCTCGCGTATCAGATGATACCATGTCAAGGCGCAGCCGGGGCACAGGGACGGAGATAGGCAAAGGCACGCTTTAGCCAGACAGGCGGACGGGGGAATCGACCACTTTGAAAGTAGCGCCCGGTTCGATGAGCAGAGACTACGACGTCCTTGGGCATGCTGGGTTCGCAACTGACGAGTCATCCGTTGAGCAATTTCCACCGATTCAGCGCAGAAACAGCCTGCTGGCTGTTCGCCTGCATCTGGGGATATTAACAAAGACTCAGTTTGGGACGGTGCATCCCGGTGGAGCGCGACTGTGCTGAAAGCCAGTCGCTGCAGTATCGATGGCTCGTTCTCACGCCAACCCTGCTGCGGCTGGTGCTCCGCACACAACCGCGATCCTGGCCGACAGCCAAGTTCACCGACAACTTGTGGAAGCACTGGTTTGCGATGTTTTTCAAAATTAGGATTGGACACGTGCCAGGCTTATTGGTTCATTTGGTCAGATCGCAAACATACTGAGTGAACTCTCAGGCAATTAATACCAACTAAAACACTACAACCACGAAGGACTCCCAATGAAGAAGATGAGATGGATGCTATTAGCTGCTATGGTTGCGGCGATCAACACGCAGTATGCGGTTCGGTCGCACGCGGGTCTTTTCAAAATTGATTTTGGCCAGCTTGAAAACGAGAGAGCGCCCAAAGATGCCGAAGGAAACCCGATTTTGGATGCTAATGGAAATGAAGTAGGGCCTCCCGCTCCCTTGGTCGATTGGACAGTCATTCCGACATGGACGTTCGCCGATCCAAATGCAAATGTGACTCCCAATTCCGCGAGCGCCACAGGTACAGCAAGTGCCGATGGAACCTCCGTCACATGGAAATTGAAGGACATTTCTTCCACTCCCAATGATAAAGTAACACTCACGATCTTTGACAATAAGGCCCTGGCTGAATTGCTTAGTCCGGACTCACCGCCTTACATGCTGGGCCAGACTGCTAACAACCCTACCAAAGAAGGCAGGGAAGTGGTGTATGACGGCGTCAGAGTTCCCGGCATTGTCAAGGACGATTATCTCTACCGAGCTCCTGATGCCGCTGGCTCTGAAAGTCTGATGCGGATCGCCAACCTTGAGCCTGGGACATATAACGTCACGGTGTTTGAAGGCCGAACGACAGACGCTGGAAGGTACGGGAAGATCTGGGTGGATGATATCAAAGGCGCGAAAGAGCCAGCGGAAGAAAACACCGGCAGCTACTCTGGCAAGAACGAAGCTGGAGATGTGCTGCTCGATGGCCAACCGCGAACTGTGACCGTGAAGATCAATGCTGGCCATTACCTCTGGTTTGCAGAAATGGAGGATAATTCCGGAGGAATCAGCGGAATGATAATCCGTTCCGTCGTTGATCCGGCAGATTCAAAAGGTTTGTTCAAGATTGATTTTGGCCAGCTTGAAAACGAAAGAGTTACCAAAGATGGTGCTGGAGAGGACGTGCCAGCGCCGGCTCCTTTGCCGGATTGGAATGTGATTCCCACCTGGACCTTTGAGACTCCCAATGCAAATGTGGTCGATGGTACCGCAAGCATCAAGGGCACCGCTAACGCCGACTTGACAGAAGTGACCTGGAAACTCACCGACTTCTCCAAGGACGCGAACAAGAATGTCACATTGACGATGTTGAACAATGTGGCCCAAAACGTTGCGAACGACTTCCCGGCGGCACTTGGGCAAACTGCCAACAACCCTACCAAAGAGGGGATTGCTGTCTTGTATGACGGCATCCTTGTGCCATCCACAGTCAAGGACGACTACTTATATCGTAATCCCGATACAGCCGGTAGCGAGACCCTGATGCGTTTTGGTGGCCTGAATCCAGGGAAATACAAAGTGGCAGTCTTCGAAGGTCGGACTACCGACGCCGCCAGGTATGGTAAAATTTGGGTGGATGATATCAAAGGCTTGAAAGAGCCAGCGGAACAAAACACGGGCAGTTACTCCGGGAAAAACGAGGCTGGAGATTCGCTGCCATTGGGACAGCCGAGAACCGTTACTGTAGATATTAAAGCAGGCGAGTATCTCTGGTTTGCTGAGATGGAGGATAATTCCGGTGGCATCAGCGGAATGATCATCCGAGGTATCAGCGGCGGCGGTTCGACACCCGCTGCTCCCGGGCCTCTGGCTGTCACGAAAACGGCGGATGGCGCGTCGATCACCTTCACGGGAACTCTTCAAACTGCCAGTGATGTTAAAGGGCCGTTCACGGATGTTCCCGGCGCTACGAGCCCTTACCCGGCAAAAGCCATAGGTTCGGCTGCGTTCTTCCGCGCAAGATAATTATCGGAATCCAATCAGGATAATCACGAAAGAGACCGGAGTTCGCTCCGGTCTCTTTCCGTTTCAGCTCCTGTCGCCCCATTCGATTCACGCCAATTTAAGTCCAAGACAGTATGCAAGGATGAAGTGCCCGACTGCAGGCGAGTGTACAAATATGCGCGACACGCTTTCAAAACGTGGAGTTCGATCTGAGTTACGGCTGCCAGACTCCAGTGGGAGCGCTCGGGCGTTTACCTTGATCGAACTCCTCGTCGTCATCGCCATCATCGCGATTCTCGCGGCGATGCTGTTCCCGGCTCTCGGTAACGCGAAGTCCAAGGCGCAACAAATCTACTGTCTCGGCAATTACAAACAGCTTCAATTCTGCTGGCTGATGTATGTAGATGACAACCGGGATGCGTTGCCTCCGAATGCCACGCTTTCCACAGGCAACCGCGAGGGCTTCATCGCGACCAAGGACACGTGGATCAACGGCAACGCCTGGACCGACGCGACCGCTGACAACATCGAACAAGGCGCTCTTTTCAGCTACAACAGCGCGATCAAGATCTACAAATGCCCGGCAGATCGTTCAACAGTTCGGGACCAGGGCAAGATCCCGCGATTTCGCAGCGTCTCGATGAATTCCTACATGAACGATCATCCGGATACTGGAAGTGCCTCCTGCTGGCACTTCTTCTCGCAGATCAAGGAGCCATCACCGTCCAAGGCGTTCGTGTTCCTCGACGAACATGAAAACAGCATCGAGAACGCACGACTGACCATTACCCAACCCGGCAATTGGACCTGGATCGACTTTCCAGCCACCCGCCACAACAACGGCTGCGTGCTGAGTTTCGCCGACGGCCATGCTGAGGCCTGGCAATGGCGGGAACCGAACACTCTGAAAATTTCCAAGATCAAAGGATGGATCCAGGGTCAGGCCGCTGTGCGCGGCGAAGACCGGGATTTGCGACGCATCCACGAAGGCGTGCCTAAAATCCCCGTTCAATGAAGCCACACCGGCGGCTGACGGCACTCCCAATTTGAAAACCAAACTCGGGTCACTGGCACGTGACAGGACATCATTGCCAGCCCCGCGGAGAGTTGGCGCTAATGTTTCGATGGGATGAAATGGGATTCGTTCAGGATTCCAATTTGACACTGCCACGCCTGGCGAGAATCATGGGTGCCTTGATCCACCGGAATGCACTGATATGACAAGACTCGTATTCTGTTATGTGGTGTTTGCTCTCATTGCCAGTGGGACACACTCGCTGGTCGGAGCGGAACGCACCCCTGCCGGGATCATCCACCATCAACCTTCATGGATACTCTCGAACCAGGAGGTGAGCATTGCTGTGACCCGGCTCGGAGGGCACATGGCTCCAGTCACATTCTACCGCAATACTTCGCAACCGGTGCAGCCCTATCACATCAGCCCGTGGCAGAAAGAAAAGCCCGTGGCCATGCCCGTACCCGTCCTGGTCCCGTTGCGAGGAGATTTCTTTTGCCTCCCGTTTGGCGGGAACACACAGGAGAGCGAGGGCGAAAAACATCCACCGCACGGCGAGAGCGCCGGATCCAAGTGGAAGCTCATCGGCACAACCAAATCCGGTGATCTGACGACACTGAAGCTGGCCATCGACACCGAAGTCCGCAAAGGTCGGGTGACGAAGGAACTCTCCATTGTGGATGGGCAAAACGTCGTCTATTCGAAGCACGCGATTGAAGGTTTCTCCGGACGCACACCGCTCGGCCATCACGCGACGCTTGCCATGCCTGAACGCGAGGGCGCGGTGCGCATTGCCACCAGTGCGATCCGTTTCGGCATGACCTGCCTGTTACTGTTCAGCGATCCAAAGCAACGCGAGTATCAGTCACTGCTTCCGGGCGCGCGCTGGACAGATTTGTCGAAAGTTCCCGCTGCCTGGAAAACTTCGCCGGATGCCGATCTCACCCGTCTGCCCGCCCGGTTCGGCCATGCCGACCTTGTTCAAATCGTCAACGAGGCTTCGACCACAACTCCAGATCTGGCGTGGACGACGGCCACATACGCGGATGCGGGTTATTTATGGTTTTCGCTTAAAGATCCAGCGGTGCTCAACAGCACGGTTTTCTGGATTGAAAACCACGGTCGCCATGGTCACCCCTGGAACGGACGTAATAATTGTCTCGGACTGGAGGACGTCACCGCGCATTTCGCCGACGGCCTCAAGGCTTCGACCAGCGAGAATGCGCTGACGAAGGAGGGCGTCGCCACTTCCGTCGAGTTGATCACCGCCAGGCCAACCGTGGTGAACTATGTTCAGGGCGTCGTTAGAATCCCGGATGGGTTCGACTGCGTGAAATCACTCACGTTCGCGCCCGGCTCGGTTACCTTCATCTCGACCACAGGCAAACAAGTCACTGCGCCTGTCCGTCACGATTTCCTGAAATCCGGCCGACTTTAGATTCGTCCCTTTCCTGTCATTCCAACCCGGCACCCAACCAAACCACTCCTGTGAAAAAACAACTTCTGATACTCATCACCTGTGTCCTGTCATTCCTGACTGGCTGCGATAAACCAAATGATGCGGCCAAATCCCAAGCCCCCCAGCCCGGCGGCGCAGCGGTCAAAGGAACCATTGGAGTTTCGTTGCTCACACTCGACAATCCCTTCTTCAAAGTCATCGGCGACAATATCACCTCCGAAGGCAAAAAAAGGGGCTATGACGCCATCGTCGTCAGCGGTGACAAGGATGTGGCCAGGCAGGGCAACCAGATCAAGGATTTCATCGTCAAGAAGGTCAGCGCCATCGTGCTGAGTCCGTGCGATTCCAAATCCATCATCCCGATCATCCAGGAGGCCAACACGGCGGGCATTCCGGTCTTCACCGTCGATATCCCGTGCAATGAACCCGGTGTGAAGATCGTGACGCAGATCGCCACCGACAATTACGGCGGCGGCAAGGAAGCTGGCCAGGCGATGATTGAGGCGCTCGGACCGACGGGAGGGAAAATTGCCGTGCTCCACTTCAAACAAGCCGAGTCGTGCCTACTCCGCGTGAAAGGCTTCAAGGAAGTCATCGATGCACACAACGGCAGCGGCAAAGCAAAGATCAACATCGTCACCGAACTCGAAAGCGGCGGGGCGAAAGACATCGGATACAAGGCCGCGGAAGACGCGCTGCAAGCGCACCCGGATTTGCGGGGGATCTTCGCCATCAACGATCCCGCTGCATTGGGTGCTCGCGCCGCGCTCGAAAAGGCCGCGAAAACGCAGCAGGTGCTCATCGTCGGCTTCGACGGTCAGCCCGAAGGGAAGCAGGCGATCAAAGACGGAAAGATTTACGCCGACCCAATCCAGTTCCCGGACAAGATGGGAGTTCAGATCGTTGATGCCATCGTGCGCCACTCAAAAGGCGAAACGCTCCCGCCTCAGATGCTCATTCCCACCAGCCTCTATCGCAAAGCGGACGCGCTCAAAGATCCGGAACTCAAGTAGCTGAAACAATGAGCACGCACGGCAATTTCCTCCACGAACTCGTCGGCTCTATGTCCCAAGGCGCGGCGGGCAATCCTACTGTGGTCATGATCGAAGCCGCCTTCAAGCACCACGGCTTGCACTGGCGTTACATCAACATGGAGGTCGCGCCGGAGGATTTGGCCGCCGCAGTGCGCGGCGCGCGCGCGATGGGCTTTCGCGGCTTCAATTGCAGCCTGCCCCACAAGGTCACTGTCATCCCGCACCTCGATGGCCTCGGTGAGTCCGCGTCAGTCATGGGCGCGGTGAATTGCGTGGTGCGGCGTGGCGACAAATTCATTGGTGAGAACACCGACGGCAAAGGCTTCCTCAAATCACTTGCCACCGTCACCGATCCGAAAGGGAAGACCGTCGTGCTCTTCGGGGCCGGCGGCGCGGCGCGAGCCATCGCCGTCGAACTTGCGCTGGCGGGAGCGAAGCGCATCACAATCGTCAATCGCTCCGAGAGCCGAGGCTCCGAACTGGCGCGGCTGTTGCGCGAGAAACTCTCGATCGAGAGTGAACTGGTTTCGTGGCGTGGCGATCATGCCTTGGCGGCAGGCACAGACATCGTCATCAACGCGACCTCCATTGGGCTTTATGATGCAGACGCGCGATTGTGCCTCGACCTGAGCACGCTCCGATCCGGCGTGATCGTGGCCGATGTCATCGGCAATCCACCACGCACGCGATTGATCCGCGACGCCGAAGCGCGCGGCTGCCGCGTGCTTGATGGCTTGGGCATGCTTGTCAACCAAGGTGTAGTTGGCGTGCAATATTGGACTGGCGTGGAACCGGATGCATGCGTCATGCGAAAAGCATTGGAAGAAGCCTTGGGGTTGCCGAGAAATTCGTAGGATGAGTGACGCACCAAAACTCCCAAGCCTCTCTATGAAACCAAATCGCATTCTTCGTGGTCTAGTTCCGTTGAGCCTAACCAGCTTACTCCTCTCGATCTGCGCGCAGGAAGTGAACATTCCTGACCCCATTCTGAAAGCCGCGATCCTCGCGCAATTGAGCCGCTCGCCTGACGGTGGTCCGTTGACGGCGCAGGAACTGTTGAGTCTCACAACCTTGGACGCTTCGGGGAGTGGAGTGATGAGCCTTGATGGCCTCGAAGGCGCACGCAACTTGACCTCCCTGAATCTCGACAACAACCAACTCACAAATCTGACCTTGCCCGCCACTGTCACCAATCTGATCACTCTTAACCTCAACTTCAATCAACTCACGAATTTAACCTTGCCTTCCGGGATGACAAAACTGGCGACGCTTGGGCTTGCGTACAATCGCTTGATCGATGCTTCGTTTGTGAAGGACTTGTCGGGCCTGAGCTGGCTTGTCCTCATAGGCAACCAGCTTACAAATCTTCCTTGGCTTGCGGGACTCACGAACCTCACTTCGCTTAGCCTCGCGGATAATCAGCTTACAAGCGTGGCGTTGCCTGTTGGCTCTTCAAATTTGAATTGGCTTGATCTCGCGCAAAACCAATTCACGAGCCTGACCTTGCCCGCCGAATTCACCAACTTGGGTCTTCTTGACCTTCACGACAATCAACTTACCAACCTGACCTTGCCCCCGGTGCTTACCAAATTAACCACGCTTGATCCGTTCAGCAATCCGCAACATAGCCGAGTTCAAACCATGATCTCTTTGACGACGTGCCCGTGGACGTCGGTGAGCCGGAAATCACGACCGGCGTAGCGATAGGTGAGCCGCTCGTGATCGATGCCTAGCAAGTGGAGAATCGTGGCGTGCAGGTCGTGTACGTGAACCGGGTTCTCCGCGACGTTCATCCCCAGTTCGTCAGTGGCACCGTAAACCATCCCTCCCTTGATGCCGCCGCCAGCCAGCAACATTGAGAACGCTGTGTGATGATGATCGCGCCCGGTCTTCTTGTCCTTCTGATTCTCGGCGTAAGGCGTGCGCCCAAATTCGCCACCCCAGATCACGAGCGTGTCGTCCAGCATGCCGCGCGCTTTCAGGTCGGCAATGAGCGCCGCCGCCGCCTGGTCGCCATCGAGACACAATTTGCGATGCCCTTCATCATGGTCAGAGTGCGTGTCCCAAGGCTGGTTGTTCTTGTCGCTCGTGTAATAGACGGTCACGAACCGCACCCCGTCCTCGACCAACCGCCGGGCAAGCAGGCACGAACGGGCGAAGGTGGTGTCGCCGTACATGCGCCGGATGTGCTCCGGTTCCCGGCTGATATCGAAGGTCTGCATCGCCTGCTTTTGCATGTGGAACGCGGTCTCCATCGCCTTGATCTGGCCATCCAGTTCCGTGTCGCCACCGCGCCGCTTGAGATGCGCGCGATTCAATTCACCGAGTAAGTCCAGTTGTTCGCGCTGCTGTGCCTCGTTCAATTTCAAATTCTTGATGTTCGCTACGAGCTTTTCCATCTGCATGTCGGCGGTGATGACGCTGGTCGCCTGAAATTCCGCGGGCAGGAAGCTGTTGCTCCACAATGCCGGACCAACGACGATTTTCGGACTGGGCCGAAGCACGACATAGCCGGGCAGGTTCTGATTGGAGGTGCCTAGGCCGTAGAGCACCCACGACCCCATCGAGGGCCGGATCGGCTGGAGATTGCCGGAGTGCATTTGCAGCAGCGCCGGCTCGTGGTTCGGCACGTCGGTCCGCATCGAGCGGATGATGCAACAATCGTCAATGACCTGCGCGAGATGCGGCAATGTCTCGCTGACTTCGATGCCACTCTGTCCATGCCGACGAAACTCCAGCGGAGATGGGACGAAGCCGGTGCCTTTGGACTTCTTATAGAGGTCACCGCTCGGCTGCTGGCCTTCGTAATTCTTGAGCGCGGGTTTGGGATCGAACGTATCCACGTGCGACGGGCCGCCATTCAGGAAAAGGAAAATGACCCGTTTCGCACGCGGCGCAAAATGCGACTTGCGCCCGGCGTCCATGGCGAACACGGCCTGTGGGCCAAGCAATCCGGCAAGACCGACAAGTCCAAAGCCCGCGCACGTGCGCTGGAGCATCTGGCGGCGGTTCAGCAGCATGCTTCGCGGTTGCATTGCGGTTGGATCGGTTGAGTTGAGAGGGTTAATCCACATACAACATCTCGTTTGAAGCCAGGAGAAGTTGGGCATACTGCTCCCAACGGCTCATCTCCGGCGCGGGTGGTTTGCCAAGGAAATCCAGCGCAAGTTTCACCTCCCCCTTCTCCGGCTCGCGTCCAAAGAGCAACCGATACGCCTGGCGCACGCGCACTGCATCGCTCGCTTTTGCATTCTCATTGAGCCGCGCAGCCAGAGCGCTCGCCTGCTTCTGTACAAAAGGACTGTTCAGCATGAAAAGCTTCTGAGTTGCTGTTGTGGTCACGGAGCGCCGCTCCGCATGTACATTCGCATCCGGGTAATCGAACTGCATCAGCAAATCGTTCAACTTCAGCCGGCTGATCCGGGCGTACACCGTGCGCATCTGGTTTGTGGGGCTGTCGAGCTCCAATGATTTGCCTCCGCTTAAATTCAACCCGCCGGAAACGAAGAGCGCCGCGTCGCGCCATTGCTCGATTGAGAGACGACGGCGGTTCATGTGAGACAATAATTCGTTGGCGGCATCGATGGAGGCTTGCTGAGGGCCAGGCTTGGAGCTTTGCCGGTAAGTGGATGAAAGGACGAATTCCCGCACCAGTGATTTGATGGACCATCCATTGTCCATGAACCGAACCGCGAGGTCGTCCAGTAATTCTGGGTGCGACGGCAGCATCCCCGAGTGGCCGAAGTTGCTCGGCGTCGGAACCAAAGGACGGCCGAAGAACATTCCCCAGATGCGATTGACCATCACACGAGCGGTCAGAGGGTTTGTCCGGTCTGAAAGCGCATCCGCGAGTTCCTTGCGACCGCTGCCTTCGTGGAAATGCTGCGGCTCGCCTTGAGAAAGCACGCGCAAAAAGCGGCGTTCCGCCAGTGGTCCCTTGCGGTCAACACTGCCACGGAGGAACACGTTGAGATCCTTCACCTCGCCATCTTCGACAGTGTGCAACGTGTCCGTCGGCATCTTGTCGGCGCTGACCTTGCCCTCGATGATCTTCCCGTCCGGCGTCTTGTTCACCATCTTCGTGCTCGCGAACACTCCGGCCAGCGCATAGTAATCGCCGGCCGTGATCGGATCGAACTTGTGGTCGTGGCAGCGAGCGCACGCAACCGTCAGACCGAGCATCGATCTCGTCACTGTATCAACGCGGTCCTCCCATTCGTCCGCCTGCACCTCAATCCGGTTTCGATTGTAGTACTTCGGCCCCAAGCCAAGAAAACCGAGCGCGGCGAGATCATTTGTGCCCGCGTCGGACTTGTCAGCCGCCAGTTGGAATCGAATGAACTGGTTGTAGGGTAGGTCGCGGTTGAAGGCATTGATCACCCATTCGCGGTAGCGGTAGGCCTGCGGATAGAACATCGTCGTGTCATCACCCACTTGATGTGCCTGATCCTCAGCGTAACGGGCCAAAGGCAACCACAAGCTCGCCATCCGTTCACCAAACCTCCGTGAAGCCAGCAGACGCTCCACAAGACGTTCGTAGGCACCGGGCCGTTTGTCTTTAATATAGTTTTCAACCTCCTCGGGCGTCGGCGGCAAACCTGTGAGATCAAACGTGAGTCGTCGGATCGATGTCCGCTTCTCCGCTTCCGGCGACGGTGAAAGGCCTCTCTGCTCCATTCGAGCGAGGATGAAGAAATCCAACGGCTGGCGCGGCCAGCGTTTGTTCTTCACGATGGGTGGAGCTTGCGGCTTGGGCGGACGGAAAGACCAAAATTCGCGCTCCTTGTTCCAATCGATTTCCTTCTCCGGTTCAACGGTGCCCGACTCGCTCGCCGCTCGGGTGGGTAACGCAAATGCGCAAACCAGGGCCATGATACAAAGCAGAATTAAACCGAAACGATGCGATAGGAGCGCGGAATGAATTCCGCGCTCCTCCTGCATGGTTCCGGCCAAAGCCTTCTGCCCTTTCGATCCCTTGAATTGGAATTCAGCACGCACGATCTGGTTCAATGCAGGGCGGCAACTCCAGTGTTTGGATCAATGATGTTTGTCGTCACAGGCATTGGTAATTGCTAGCATCGTAGCCTGTCCTCGAAGAGATGCCAGCGTGGAAACTGATCTTCGACCTGAATAAAATGCTAGGTTGAGGGCAAGTGACCACGTTCGCGAGTTCCGCCGAACTTGTTCGTGCAAATGTGACCATCCATGCCCTTGTGGCTGAGAGCCTCGCGCCTTGACGGTGTCGGATGTAAGCACCAGCTTTACGACATGAATGCGGCGATCAGTTTGCCGGAAGTTTTTTCACAGCACCCCGACGTGATGAGTGGAGCTATGGTCTTCAACGGCACACGCGTGCCCGTGCAGACGTTCTTCGATCATCTTGATCACGGTGGCACGTTGGAACAATTCCTCGAGTGGTATGACGGCATGACGCGTGAGCAGTTGGAAGCCGCAGCCGAAATCCGCACTGTGCCCTCCGCATCCTCTTGAAGATTTTTTTCGACCAGGGTGTGCCCAAACCTTTGCGGTCGTATCTGGCAACTCACGAAGTTCAACGCGCTTTTCAACGCGGATGGGAGCGAAAGAAAAACAGCGAACTGCTGGCGCTCGCCGAAGCCGCTGGTTTCAACATGCTCGTGACTACCGATCAGAATCTGCGATACCAACAAAGCCTCCACGATCTGAAACTGGCCGTGTTCATCTTTCCAAAGTTTCATCCAGTGTCCCTGGCTCGTGCATGAAGTTTGTCCAGGAATCCTTCGCTCAAAGTTACCAACTCGTGCCATTCCATCTATCCTACTTTACCTCGCATTTCTCCCGCGACAACGGCGAAAAATCGCAACGTACCATCAGGAATATAATCTCCGGATCACACCTCCCAATGTATCGATCAACCGAATGAAACATTCCGCCATCGCCGAATCTTTCCCGGGTCGTCTCAATCGATTAACAATGCCGACTCCTGCCATTACCGTCGGCCACAGATTGAGCAATCCCGTGTTTCGCGCCGCTTCAATTCCTCCGTCCACCGCGTTCATGGCAATACGCACAGGCTCCAATTCGAGGCTCAACACCCGCCGGTTTGCTTCGCTACAAATCAGGAGTTCTTCTTTGCGTCGTCGCAGTTCTGGCAGCTCTCCAGGCATGCTCGGTCCTTTTTGATCTCTCCAATCGTTCCTTGAAATGACACCCAATTCTTCAATCGAGTTCGCAGCATGCAGGCCCCCACAACGGTCACTGTGAGGTAAACCAGGCCGAGCACCGACAGCGCGACCAGTCTTGCAGACTCGGAGAACATCATGACCACCGCCAGCGTCAGCAGCGTGATGGTCATGGAGCCCATCACAAGCACAGCCCCGGCGAACAGCATAGCCTCGATGATTCGTGACTTTTCCTCCTGCAACTCGACTGAGAACAGCTCCACGCGGTTTTGCACCGTGGCCAGCGCCGTATCAATGACGCGAGCCACGGTTCCAACCACTCCGTTGCTCCGGATTGCATCCATAATGCTTACCTTTTGCCGACGAGCACTCCGATCAGGATTCCCACCCCGAACGCGATGCCGATGGATTGATAGGGATGTTCACGGACCACCCTGTCGGCGGCTTTGGCTCCGGCCACCGCCCGCTCCTCAAGCCTGGTGCAGGTAACTCGGGTGGATTCCAATGCGTCGGCGAGACGCTCACGGGCGGCCTTGGCCTTGTCCGTTACTTCTCCCGCCGTGGCTTTCATCAGATCCTCCGCATCCTGTACGACATTCTTCATGTCCTTCACAAGTCTGTCTGTGCTTAGTTCCGCATTCATAACTCCTCCGATCTGGCCGCATCAATGGCGACCAAAGTTTCTTCTGAACCAACGATTACACCTTCCCCCTGTTTCCACCCCCTGGCTTCCCTCATTCTGGCGAAAGTTGAGCCGAACTTGGCGTAAGATGCATTCCTTGAGGCCACCAGGCATCATGAGCCTGTCAGCGGTGGAGTCGGGATGCCTGGCAAACTGAAAATCGGGGAGTTCGACAATCACCGCCTCGATTCCGAACTGAATCCTTTGATCGTTCCGGGGGGATGGGCGGGAGAAGGTTTCCAAAAGAATTCGAATGCAACTTTCCCTTCCCATCCTGCACCAATCCGTGTTCCATCGTTGCCGTTTGGATCATGCCCAAGAACCGAAGCGCGGCCGCCTGCGCTAAACCACGCAAACCACGTGGGAACGGATTGAACACCGGGCTCGAACGATTTACAAAAATGCCTAAACGCACTGACATCCACAGCGTCCTCATCATCGGCGCCGGCCCT
>SXMN01000032.1 GCA_005777315.1 Verrucomicrobiales bacterium | reverse complement strand
TCGAGCATGGGGAAAAGATGGCGTTGCAAATTGTGGAAGATCGTCGTCAGGTCGAGCATGTCCAAAAATCAGCGCGACTCGTGCCACTTCACATGATCAATTGAAATCTCTCAACAAATCCGAGTTTTGAAAGAGCCTCGTGCGACTATGAATAACGATAATTTTTCCATCAGACGATTCATGGCGGTTCTGCTCACCGTTGGTCTTCTATACGCCACCCTTCTTTCTCATGCCGCGCCAGCCGAACCGACGATCACATCCGTTCAGGTTCAAAAGACCAGAATTGTAGTGGTCGTCCAGGTCCCAAGTGGTTTGAAGAAGATCACCCTCGAAGGCCGCGCAAAACTCGGCAGCGGCACCTGGTCTCCGCGTGCTGTCAGTCGTCTGGATGGTTCCGGTGGTGAAGTCAGTTTCACGCTTCAACCGTCAACTGATATTGAACTCCTGCGTGTCCGCGCAGACATCGAGGAGCCTCTTCCCAGTTCCTTCTACAAAGGCACCAACTCCTTTGCCGGACCGGCCAACAGTGGGGGATTCATGGACCTCGCCGGCGGACCCGCACCTCCTGCCGAGCCCGCGCGCAACACCTCTGATTCGACTGGGACAACTCGCGATGTTGTCGAATCGGACATTTGGAAGATTCGCGAGAACACACTCTACTTCTTCAACCAGTACCGGGGGCTTCAAGTGATTGACTTGACCAAGCCGGACGCCCCGGTGATCCGTGGAACTCTCGAAATGCCCGCCGTCGGTGAGCAGATGTATCTCCTCGATAGCGGCCACGTCGTGCTGCTGGCGCGTGACGGGTGTCGTTATGGAGCGGAGGGCGACACCAGCCGCGTGCTGATCGTTGATCCTGCCTCTGCTGAGCCGGCGATTGTTGCTGAACTTCCGGTCAAAGGCACGATTCAGGAGAGCCGCATGGTGGGAGATGCCCTCTACGTTGTGTCACAAACCTACCGTCCAATCGCTGGTTCCAGGGACGGCCAGTGGGAATGGGGGTCGCTCGTGTCCTCGTTCGACCTGTTGAAGCCCGCATCGCCTGTTGCGAAAGATACTCTCTGGTACTCCGGTTATGGCAATGTGATCAACGCCACGGACCGTTTCCTGTTTGTCGCCACGCAGGACTCAACGAGCTGGTGGCGCTCGATCGTCCGTTGCATCGACATCGCTTCTCCGGATGGCACCATGCACGCCCTATCTTCGATCAAGACCTCTGGACGCGTGCCGGATAAATTCAAAATCAATCTCAACAAGGACACCCTCACGATCATCACCGAAAACTGGAATACAAGCGGTCGCGGCGTCTTCACCCTGCTCGAAACCTTCTCTCTCGCGAATCCGACCCTTCCCGCCAAGCTTGGCCAGCTCGAACTTGCGCGTGGCGAACAGCTCCACGCTTCCCGATTCGACGGAGATCGCGTTTATGTCGTCACTTTTTTCCGCATCGATCCCCTCTGGGTTGTCGATCTCTCGGACGCTTCGAACCCGCGCGTCGTCGGAGAACTCCACGTGCCAGGCTGGTCCACTTTTATCCAGCCCTTGGGCGATCAGCTCGTGACCATCGGCATTGACGACACCAACAGTTGGAAGGTCGCGGTTTCACTGTTCGACGTGCGTGATCCAGCCAGGCCGGCGCTGCTGGACAAAGTCCCATTGGGAGAAAACACCTCATGGAGTGAGGCAAACTATGATGAGAAGGCGTTCTCGATTCTTCCTGATGCCGGGCTTCTGCTCGTTCCCTACCAAGGCTACTCGTCGAACGGCTACGCCAGCCGGGTGCAGCTCATCGACTTCAATGCCACAACGCTCAAGGCTCGGGGCACGATTGAACATGAGTTTCAGCCGCGCCGCGCCACCGTCCTTGGCGACCGCATCGTGTCCATCGATGGGCGCGAGCTGTTGATCGTCGATGCCGCCAATCGCGACAAGCCGGTCGTAACCGCCGAAACCGAACTTGCCTGGCCGGTCAACAAAGTATTCGTTCAGGGAGATTTCCTGGTCGAAATTGCCAACACTTCCTGGGGCTGGAACAACCAGTCTCAAGGGGCGATCCGTGTCGCCGCCTCGGCCAATCCGGCCAGACTTTTCAATCACGTCCAGCTTCCCAGCGACCTGCCCGTACTTGGCAGCACGGTCAAAGACGGACGCCTCTACCTCGCTCAAGGCAAGTCAGCTGAGATCATCTGGCCACCTTGGACTCCTGACGGGAAGGAAGTCACGGAGTCGGCGAAGACCAACAAAGGCTCGGTCACTGTCACCATTTTCGATCTCACACAACTTCCCAACTTGAAGGTGCTGGGGATGGCGGAAAGCGTGCATGAAGAATTCATCGGCGGCACTATGGAGCCGGTCTGGGTTCGGCCAGGTGTCCTGACGTGGGTTGGCGGAGGATATTCTTATCCGATGTTTTTTGCCAGAGGTGCTCCGGCTGCGGACATGGCGATTGGGCGCCCTTGGTGGGGTGGTTCAGGCGGCGGCATGTTCTTCACGTTCGACGTGAGCGATCAGACGTCACCGCGGTTCGCCTCCGTCGTCCACCTGACCCAGGACAATAACAACTGGTGGTCGTTCAGCTCTGCCTATTCCGCCGGCGGGATGATTTATATCAGCCATCAAAGTTCCGAGTACCTAGAAGGGGTGCTCCCGCCTGGACAGCCCAAGCCCGAGCCCACCATCACCAAAGATCCTTCGACGGGAGAAATCATCTCCACGCCGACGCCATTCGGAATGTGGGTGACGCGATACTTCCTGGATGTCATCGACTTTGCCGACGTGAAATCGCCCACCATTCGCAAGCCAGTGAATATCCCCGGACTCTTGCGCGGAGTCTCCCACAACGGAGCTCTGATTTACACCGTGGGAGCCCATTGGGACGCCACGTGGAACACCGACTGGAGCGAGTGGCTCGACGCGAGCGCGTATGATGGAGTCTCCGCATCGCTCGTGACATCGCTTCCACTCAAGGAATGGCCTCATCCGACGCTGGTCAAAGACAACCATGTTTTCATTGGTCGCGCCCCGGGTGGCGACGCGGTGCCGCGCCTGGAAGTCTGGAAGGTTGCTGATACCGGCAAATTTGAACTTGCCGGAAGCACCGGCCTCGGCGTTCCTGCAAACGACCTGGTGGCCTTCGGAAATCTGCTCGCCGTTCAGCAGGATCGTCAGGTCAGTTTCTTCGACGCATCCAATCCGGCGGCACCGCTGCCACGCGGTTCCGGGCAAGCCGATGGTTGTCTTTACTATGATCTGCGCGGTGCTGATGGCGGATTGTCCAGTGGGCTCTGGATTCCGCTGAACGACTATGGCGTGGCGGTGATGCCGTTGAAGCCGGTTTCTGTTCCGTAGAGGCTATTGCAAAAGTCGGAGCGCCGCAATCTTTGCGGCGAGAGAACAGGCCAATATCCATCGCGCCGCAAGGATTGCGGCGCTCCGCTGCGAGGGGGGGGAATTGCCTCCGTAGTCAGCTTATTGTTCGGGCAGGAATAATGACAATAGACCAGTTTTCCAATCTCGTTCTCTCGTTGCGGAGATGACTGCCACGGATCGGCACGGACAAATTCTTGCGCTAATAAGCGCACGTCGCCAAGGTTTTCGCCCGCGACGGCTCGTAGCCGTCGCGGGCGATTATGAATCTGAGCAGAACCATCGGTTTGGGCGGCGAACCTTCGATTGAGTCAGAGCTGAGGCTCACCAACTACATCAATCTGAAACTGTCGGCGCTCGGGTGTCCGACCGTCCGAACTCATGACGAGCAGGAATTCCTGGATCTCGCCAGCGCTCTCCTCTCTCACCACCGCGAGACCGACCGTTTGCTCGCCAATTACCTCTGCCCGGCGGACTGGCGCATCCAGCAGTTCCTCGACGAGCATCTCTACGCGACGAGCATTCAACCCAAGTTGCCTGGCCACACATTTGTCCTCGACCGGCACGGCCTGGCCCGCGCTCTTTCGTTGCCTCCAAACCGTGACTATTTCATCTCGGACATTGTCAGCTCCTACCGTGTGAAGCAGGGCGTGCTCCACAACCCCAAAAGCGACCGGCGAACCACCGAAGGCAGCTTCCACATCGCTGAAGGCGGACTGCCCATCCCGGACGACAAACGTGCCGTTCCGAAAAACGTCTTCGCCAAACTGTTGTTGCTGGCGCTAAACCCGCCTCGTGAACTCATGCGCCTCCCGTTCACGTCTTCGCAAGCCGAGCAGGCGGAGTGTTTCGTCTCGTTGCTGCTTCGTCCCGTGATCTGCCCGGAAGTGCCCGGATACACACCGGAGAAAAGCATGGAGACGCGTTTCTTCGCTCCAGGAAATCTCGTCAGCAATCTCGACTTCGTGGAAAGCATCTTCGGAAACGCGGGCGATCCGGTGCTTCCCGAGAATGATGCCGGACTCGACACCGAGCACTGGAGCGGACACACCGGATGCGTCATCCTCGCGCCTCATCTCATCCAGCAAACGAAAAAGGCCGTGGGACTCCCACCGTGGGACCGCGCGACTGACCGGCAAAAGCGTGATGGCATGTGCTGGCGTACGTCCGACGAACTCTACAACAACGGTGTTCCCTTCAAGATCACCTGCCGTGACGAGCACGGAGTCATCGTCACCATCATCGCGGACAATTATTTTGGTTACTGCAAGAAAGAGGTCAAAACCCAGATCAGCTACGCGGCCAATCTTTTCGGCTCCTGCGAAGAAGAACACGCCGGCGGCGCTTTGGTTTATCCCAGCTTCGACCTTGGGGAGGAATTCAGCGGCGACCTACACGTCCGGAACCTCGGCTACTCGTTCGACCAGGTCATCGCGATGTTCGGCGATCTGATGAATGTGCAACCCGGCGGATACGCCCTGGACAAGCGTTTTGCCCAGGTGGTTTACGTGCCCGAGGACGCGCACTTCGATCTCCACAAGCAAACCGTGTCCTGGCCATATCAGGCCGGAAGCACGACGATTCGCCTTTCTCCCGACAAGATTTACGTCCGCCCCTCCGGCTACAAACTGCGCCTTGAAAAACCGCCCGGCTACAACCGCGCGTGGCGGCTCGTCGGAACCGTCGCCGAAGGCGTCCTCTGTCATAAACCCTGCACTGTGTCTGGCGGTGGCAAGTCGGAAATCTCGAAGCCCATCACCGACGCGATCCTCACCGGACCGGTCTTCGTCTCGGATTTCAAGAACGACTTCGACCGGGTGGCGGAGTTGATCGACGGCGATTACGGCAAACGCTTCAAGGACTCGGCCAAGCAGGATGGACGTTCAATACTGAGCCAGGAACGTTCCCTCGGATCGGTGATCAAACTTCTGACTCCGGACGCCCGCGAATACACGGACGAGTTCAACGCGCAACTGAAGGCCACTCCCCAATACATCAAGGAACTCGTCTTCGTCGTGAAGCGCTATTACAAGGCCGCCTGGGGCGAAGACTGGCGCAGCCACTTCAGCGTCGATATGATCAACGGCACTCCCGGCAACGAGCTGAAGCTGGACAATCGGAAGCTGGTCACCACCTATCTCCGCGTCGGGTTCGCCGAAGATGGTTCCTGGCGGACGTTCGGCATGAGGAAGGATTTCCATCCTGCGTCGAAGATCCAGATGGAAGATGACATCACCGCCTCGGTCGTGGTGCCGGTTGAAAGCCTCGAAGCGCTGAATCCAAATTACCGCCAGCCGGCGGTGAAGTTCGTGAAGAATTGCGAGTACCGGCTTTTCCAACGCCCCGATGACGCCGTTCATCGCGGATACGACAAAGCCACCGAAGCCGACTTCGCGCGTCACGGGAATTTCCTCTCGAACTACGAACCGCTCACCGTGACCCAGGCGCGCGAGATGATGGAGGATTTCATCGGCTTCGAGCAGTTCACTCCACCGATGAACCAGTTCATCCGTGAAGTCGCCGAGATTGGCAGGCCCAGCTATTTCGTCTCATCGGCGCATCCACGCATCGTGGATGGAAAACCAACCAAGAACCCGCGCTACCTGCAGATCCGGCCTGATCTTGCCAATCCGGTTGAATCGTACCTCGCCGAGATCGGCGCGCGCTTCTACCGCCGCATACCGCTCGGGCGACCAGTCCACACGCCCGTCAATGCCGTGCTGCCTGGACGCCGGAACAATCCGCCGGACAGCGCAGCCCGCATCCGCTCTCTGGCTGTTTACAATCCGATTCATTACATGGAGCTGCCTGAACTCTTCATGGAGTTTATATGCAGCATGACAGGCAAATCCCCCTCGACCACCGGCGCGGGCTCGGAAGGTGCGCTGACCAAGGGACCATTCAATGCGCTGCCGCCCATCATTGACCTCAACGCCGCTCTGGTCTCCTACCTCCTGACCGGCTGCGACGCCTTCCTGACTGCGGCAGCCTGCATTGGTCCCAACGTTCGCGTGGATCACGATGTCAGCCTGTTGATGCCGGAACTGTGGAGCCGCATGTCCGTCGAAGAACGCGACCCGCGCAATCTGATCCGCGATGGATTTCTCGAACGCTGCCAGGATTTCGAACACGACGGTCACAAGGTTCTCGCCAGCCGCCTCGGCTACCGCATCACGGCCAAATTCGTGCGCGGTTATTTCGGCCGGATGTTCAACCACCCGCACCTGGTGTTCACGCCCGAGATGTTGCAGCCGGAATTGCGGGACGTGGCCGTATTTGCGGATGGCATGGACAACATCGTCGGAACGCAGCGGCGTGTGGCGCAGCACTATTTCAATGACGGCAGTGTGGAGCTTGCCTGCCCGCCGATTCGCGCACTGCTGCACATCATGCGCGACGATCAGTTTGAAGGAAAGGATCTGAACCATCCGGAGATTCGTTCCCGCTTCACGCGCGAGAACATGCTCGGGAGCGACTGGTACGCGGCGCGACTTGCAGCCAAACAAGGCGTGGATGTCCGGCTCTGGCAGCGTCATGTCGCCGCTTTGGAAGCGTTCCTCGCCAAGCCAAGCTACGCGGATGAAGGACGCCGGCTCGGTCTTCAATTCCGGCTCAACGAAGCGCGCCGCACTCTCGACCGTGCAAAATCATCCGACTGGTTGAAACACTTGAGCGGAACCTTGGGCGCTCAACCTCTCGGTAAATGATGTATCGGCTAAACTTCCCCGGGCAATGATCGAACAGGTTGAGCATCCAAATATGGCGTGAAGGGGGCACCCCTTACTTTTGTCACAAATTCAGGTTGAGTTGGTGGTAGGTGTCCCTCGGCGATTCACATCACCTCAGGATATACGATGCGCGATTGGTGCGGCGTGACATCCCTGCGCCGCCGAGCCGGATTTGTGTCAATAGTAAGGAGCGACCCCTTGACGGTCGCCGCAGTCACACAAGCAAGACACATTGGGCGTTGAGCGTTGTCGCAACAGTCCGGATAGGAGCTGGTGTAGGACGCAATGGTCCGGCACAACTCGAAGGCGGCTACACCGGTCGATCAGGTTCTCACCCCGCACTCAGGGAAGAACACCTCCGTGGAGGAAGGGAAAGGGAAAATTTTTAGAATGAAAAGGTGAGGAACACATTGGGAAGTGCCGGACGCGGCAAGCCGTTCATTCGGCCCCACCGCTTCGCGCACGACTCCGCTTCGCTCCGCGCGGCCAGCGCCTCACCACGAACAAAAGAAAAACCTGGCGGAAATTCCACGACCCTCTTGACAACCCTCATAGGCGCTGCAGCGCATGGTTAGGCCGACGGGTCATACTCAGAAATCAAAATCAAAGTCGATGTCCGGCATGTCGAAGTCCAGATCAACGTCGGGTACAATGTCTGGCTCAATCATGTCTGCTGCGAACATCGGGTCAGCGGCACCAAAGTCACCGGCGTCGGCCTCAATCACTGGCGGCTCGAACGCCTCGGGTGGCAGCGGCGGTGGCTGAACTGGCAGCGGTGGCGGCTGCGCTCCATCCTCAATCGGTAGCTCAGACTCAGTGTAAGCATACTCTATCGGTGCTGCGTTGGTCGGCTGCGAATCGACGTGGTGCGCCTTGCTGTAGTGTGGGCGAAGAAGCGCAAACGCGACTGCTGCTCCTGCAACGGCAGCGACCGAATCCGGCATGAGTGCCGACTCTGTCTGAGCCTGCGCGGGCCTGCTGATGAGGCTGCTCAAAGGAGCCCAGTCGTCCATGCTCTCGCACCAGGCTGAATCGGACTCCAACAACTGACCGTCGGTAAGCATCCGCTCCACGTCGGACTGCTGGTAGGGTCCATACTGGCTGCCGCTTCGGTTGATGTAGATGTCCATAAGCTTCGAGCGTGCTAGTCGGCCTAACATTGATTAATCTATCCGCTTTCGTATATTGAACCCATGAACTCCTCGCAAGCCAAAGCGATGGCTCGTGACGGAATGCGCATCTCCAGTATTTTCCAGGATCAAGCGGGTCGTGAACGGGTCGGTCCTGAGTATTTATGCACATGAGGCAATGCATGGTGTTGGATCGGCAAATCCATCAGCGATGGCATAGAGCAATCCATTCACGCCGTCATCGGGTTCATGGCGTTTTACTCTGCATCGGAATTGAGGATGAGCAACACCTGCGGCATCAAGCTCCTGACCGCCGCTGATCTTGGATTGTGTCCGGTCCACGTGCCGAAGGCGATTCGCGATGAAAATTGTCTCCGGCAAAACTGCCGGACACGTTTCGAGATCGGAATCGTATCCGTTTGAACTGACGGGGAGGATTCGGGAGCGGAATCGTGTCCGTCAGTTTTGACGGGGAGGATTTGGGAGCGAAATTGTGTCCGTCAGTTCCGAGGAGGAGAATTTGGGAGCCAAATCGGGCTCGTCAGTTCCGAGGTGGTGGATTTGGGAGCCAAATCGTGTTCCTCAGTTCTGTGGAGGAGGTTTTGAGGGAATTTTTGCGGCCATTTTTTGGATGGGGTGTCCGCTTGTAGGACAATGGATGACGGTCGTGTGGGACGGGCTCTGAGGTGGTGAAAATTTTTTTCGAGAAGAGGAGGAACCACGAATGGACGAGTCATGGAATGGTCTGTGTGGAAGTGTGTGAACGCCCGCCCTCACCCCGGCCCTCTCCCCCGAGGAGAGGGGGCGGCC
>SXMN01000031.1 GCA_005777315.1 Verrucomicrobiales bacterium | reverse complement strand
GCGTGAAAAACTTTCGAGCGACCTGCGCGGACACGAGCTGGAAAGCCCTGAGCGGCGACGGATCAACAGAGCGCGGGCGCGGGTGAAAGAATGTCTGACAGCACTGTGGGATGGATGCCCGGAGGGGTGAAGGAGCGGAGGCGGTGTTTGAGATTGCTTCGCAGGGTGAAGTAAGTTTGTTATCGCGGCATGACACGCAGCGAAGCATTGCAACTTTTCAAAGAGTCCGGCGCCCTCCTGGCCGGACATTTCATTCTCAGGAGCGGCTTGCACAGCCGTGAGTTCTTCCAATGTGCGCTGGCGCTTCAGCAGATGCCGGTCGTGGAGAAATTCGGCCGGTCGCTCGCGGACTCCGTGGGGAATCTTCCGGTTGAAACCGTTGTTTCCCCAGCGATGGGTGGACTGGTGATCGGGCAGGAAGTCGCCAGACAATTGAAAAGCCGTTTCATCTTTGTGGAAAAGGAGGCCGGCCAGTTGGTGCTTCGGAGAGGATTCAAAATCAGGGCCGGTGAAAAGTGCCTCATCGTCGAGGATGTCGTCACAAAGGGCGGAAGAGTTCAGGAAACCATCGACATCATCCGTGCGAACGGAGGAGTGGTGTCAGGCGTGGCCGTGATTGTGGATCGCTCCAACGGACGCGTGAATTTCGGGTTGCCACTGTTCAGTGTGCTGGCCATGGACGTTGAAACATTCGCCCCGGAAAACCTCCCGCCTGACCTGGCATCGATTCCCGCCGTCAAGCCTGGAAGCAAGTGACCCTCAGTTAAAATGACCAGCACTTTGCCGGGCCTCGTTCGTTCTCTTTGTTTCCTTGTGTGAATCCGCACAACTGGTTTCAGGTTGATGGCCTCATTCTTTCCCCCGCTGACTTTTCACGATCCGGTGCGCTTGCTACTCGATCAGAATCTGGACGAGGTAATTCGACGGGATGCCCTCTTCGGTGGCAGGAGTTTCAACAAGGAGATCGCCTGATCGGACGATTGCTGCCGAACGAGTCCCGGCACCGTGCGCGAGGAGAATGCGCGATACGTTGAGCAGCACCGTCTCAAAGAGAATCGGGTAAAAATCCGAGCGCTACGATGCTGCAAATCTCCACAGCCTTCAGGCCGAACATATCCGCTTCACGCAGCACTTCGTCCGAGACGGTGCCAGGGTTCAGCCAGAGTTCGCCACAGCCCCGACGGGCAATGTCGGGAAGGAGCTTGAGCACTCGTTCCGGTCGGACATAAACACTGACGATGTCAGGGCGGACTGGGACATCGAGGATGCAGGCATGGCACTCGAGCGTTTCGATTGTTTGCTCTCGAGGGTTTACCGGATAGACAGCATGGCCCTTCTGGAGGAAAGCCCGAACGGCCTTGTTGCTGAATCTGCTTCGATCGCTGGAAGCACCGACTACCACGACGACACTCATGTCATCTCCAATGAATTGTCCGCATGAGATTTATTAAGTGTCAGCCCGCAAGGGGCGGGGAGAGTTGGGTGGCGCATTCCATACTGCCGCCGATCAATCCGAGACGGCATTGATTCTTAGGCCTTGAAAGCGCGCCTGCTAAGGCCATGCGGGTTTCTCAGGCAGGCAGGCATCAAATTCCCGCACGAGCCGGGCTTCGTAATCACCGGAATAATTGCCGGAGAAAAACCGATCCAGAGCTTCATTGAACAATCGTTCCCAAGATTCCTCTTCCTTTCCAGGAACGATTGGGAAGAAGAGAGCGCCATTTGACTTTGCGGCCTTCTGATCACCAGGAGCATCTCCAATCATGAGTATTTTCTCGGGCGCGTACTTGTCCTTTGCGGCGAACTTGATGTGCTCCGTCTTGGTGCCCATTTCCTGTCCGGCAATGATCTTCACATGCTTGTCGATGCGGTGCTCGGCCCATTCGCGTTTCAAGGCATCGGCGGGTGTTTGCGAAATGCACATGGCATCGGCCAGTTGGTTGAGCTTTTCGAGTGTCTCGGAGACGAGCGGGAACGGTGGTACGCCATGAACGATGTCCTCCACCGTCCTGTTCACAGCATCGCTCCACACCTTGACTGGTCCGAGTCCGGCATTGCCCCTGGCCACTTCAGCGTTGAGCGTGGCATTGCCGAGTTTGGTCTCCCGCTTCAACCATTCATCCAGAGCCGCAATCTCAGGCATCCTGACCTTGCGGGCCTGCACTTGCGGACGCGCGCCGAGCAGTCGCACGGCTTTGGCCAGCGCCGGAAACCGATTCGCACCACGGTCTTTCGAATATAGATTGACGAACTCCCAGGTTTCCCGTGCGTATTTGCTGACCGCCTGGAGGTGGAAATGTTTGATGAACATCGGCGCAAAACATTCCTTATGCTTGATCTCCATGCTGTCGAAGATGCAGCCGTCGGAATCGATGCCGATAAAGAACTCCTTGGAGGGTTTGAAGTCGCGCAGTACTTGTGCTGGATCGCTCATAAATGTCGGGCGCAGAGTAGGCGCAAGCCGCACCGCTGAGTCAAATCAGTTTTGCGAACCTGGAAACAGGATCTTACCCTGGAGATCTTCCGGATGTTGAACCAGCTATTGCGACCCCGGCCCCGCTTGCTTCCTGGTTGACCGGAACTGGAGCCAATACACGTCCTTGTTGTTGGGCGAAGGTGTATTCAGGGCTAGATCCTTCCCTCGGATCAATGGGGGCATTGTGCGGACGTCAGACCAGCGTTTGATCTCGGAATGCCCGTCTGCGAAGGAAAAACTTCCCGAACCATTGTGGTAGCTGGCCGGATAATTGACCAGTTTCGACGAACCCGGACTATCGGGATAACCGGCCATGTCCACGGCAAAGTAACCATCGTTGATGCTATCCTCGCGTTCATCGAGGAAGACGAACGTGCCCGAGGGGCCCGGGTTGTTCATGTCGGTTGATTTTCGATACACCGACCAGGAGTTGGGACCGCCACCAACGCTCCAATCACCAGACCCATCCCAGCCCGGACCGCCGACCCATCCGTTGATGGCCATGCTTCGAATGCGGGGCACGCGTTCCTTCCGGGCGTTTGTTCCGAACGATTTATCGCCCGGGCAGCGCCAGATGCCCACGGCATTGCCTGTGTAGGACCAAAGCACGCTCTTCTTGTTGTACTCGTCAATGTCCCAGTTGCTGGGATCAGAAGGATTGGCAAGCGTCATGTAATTGCCACCCGTCCAGTCCGGCACTTCCGCTGACCCGCCGGGCGGGGTCCATCGCAACGCTCCGACAAGCGATTCGTTGTTGTCCTCGGAGTATAGTCTCCACGCGAGCGCCATTTGTTTGGTGTTGCCCATGCAGACGATGCCGTGAGCTTTCCCTTTGGCCTTGCTCAAGGCGGGAAGCAGCATTCCGGCGAGGATGGCGATGATCGCGATTACGACCAGCAGCTCAATGAGAGTAAAGCCGTTTGCCCGTGGCGACGAGATTCCGGGCGTTCGCGCATTGCCGCGAATGGATACAAATCTTCCGTTAGGTTGGTAAAGCATCGGTTTGGCTCTCCGTAAAGACTGCCTGTATCTACAACATCCATGCACACCTCGCAAGCACGGCCTTGATATCGTTTCCGAATCATTTTTCACGTGCGTTTGATTGGCCTGCATCCTTATCTTCCGGCCGCTTTTATGGCGACCATCAAACCTTTTCCCGCGTTGCGGCCCAAACCCGATCTGGCCGCTCGCATTTGTGAACTTCCATACGATGTCATGTCCTCGGCCGAGGCTCGTGAAATCGCAAAAGACAATCCGCTGAGTTTTCTCCACGTGAGCAAGCCTGAAATCGACCTGCCTTCAAACGTGGACCCTTACGATGGCCTTGTGTATGCCAAAGGTCGGGAGAATTTTCTGAAGCTCATCTCCGAAGGCGCCTTGAAGAAGGATCCGGCACCATACTTTTACCTCTACAGGCAGGTGATGGGCGGACACAGCCAGGTTGGTCTCGTTGCAGCGGCGAGTTGCGCTGATTACTTGAACAACACCATCAAAAAGCACGAATTCACGAGGCCGGACAAAGAGGACGATCGCGTGCGGCATATCGAAACGTTGGATTCACAGACCGGCCCGGTATTCCTCACCTACCGGGCGCAACCCATGTTGGACCAGTTCGTATCGCGAAATGTTACCAGCGTCCCCGATGTCGATTTCACGGCAACAGATGGAGTGCGCCACACGGCATGGGTGATTCGTTCGACGGACGACATCGCCCTGATCGAAGCGGAGTTTGCACGCATCCCATTTCTCTACATCGCGGACGGACATCATCGGAGCGCTGCTGCCGGACGGGTGTTTCAAAGCCGGAAAGGCGCCGGCGCAAGCGGGTATTTTCTGACGGTGATCTTCCCTCACAACCAGCTTCAAATCCTTCCCTACAATCGTGTGCTGAAGGATCTGAACGGACTGACGCCCGAGGCGTTGATCCAAAAGCTCGACGGAATTTTCAACCTCCAGGAGGACGGCGCCGCGCAGCCGGCGGGAAAACATCAGCTTGGTTTCTACATCGGCGGACGATGGCGGGGTCTGCACTTTCGGGAACATTTTGTCCGAACGAACGATCCCATCGAGAAGCTGGACGTGACGCTCCTCCAGAAATTCGTGCTCGATCCGATCTTTGGCATTGAGAATCCGCGCACCAGCAAACGAATCAATTTCGTCGGCGGCATTCGCGGCACGGGCGAACTGGAGAAGCTTGTGAATAGTGATGAATACGCCTGCGCATTCTCAATGTTTCCGACGAGCATCGAAGATCTTATGACCATTGCCGACGCCGGAGGCATCATGCCACCGAAAAGCACGTGGTTCGAACCCAAGCTGCGCGATGCGATGTTCTGTCACATGATTGTGTAGCAAGACCGGTCCGATAAGAGCCAGGGGTTGCAGCTCTGCCCTGACAGCAGAATTGACTCAGATTTCCTGTCCCGTGAGCTGAACTTGACCGGCAGTTGGAATTTAAGAGGTCCGGGGTCACCTTAGCCGTGACGATTCATTTGGAGCGCGGAATTTATTCGCAGGAGTGTGAAATCACCAAGCCCGGCAGGAGTTTCCGTTTTCGAATTCAACTCGTACAAAAAAACACCAGCGCCGGTTATCAGCGCTGGTGTATTTTCACGAGATTCCAACCCGACAGCTCAGAGCCGAACCGGGTCTGAGCAAGTCGTCCCCTGTCTGACTTATTTACCCTTGGCGGATTTCTTTGCCGATCCTGTTGGAACTGTGGCGATGGTTTGCAGGATGCGGCCTGCGATCTTGTAGGGGTCACCCTGCGAATTCGGACGGCGGTCTTCGAGGTAGCCCCTGTAGTTGTTGTTCACGAAGCTGTGCGGGACACGAACGGACGCACCGCGGTTGGCAATGCCGTAGTTGAACTTGTCGATGGACTGTGTTTCGTGCAGGCCGGTCAGGCGAAGATGATTGTCCGGACCGTAAACCGCGATGTGCTCGTTCTTGTACTTGTCGAAAGCCGCCATCAGCGCCTC
>SXMN01000350.1 GCA_005777315.1 Verrucomicrobiales bacterium | reverse complement strand
TTAGTTGGCGCGATGTTCGTCGCGCCTTTCGGGTGATGTTTTGCGGATCTGTGAGTATGCGTTTTTGCCCAACGGCAATCGCAACACCAGTCTAGCGCTTCTCGGGAACAAGTCTAAACAATTCGTAACAAAGTAGAATTAATTAGTGTGATTTGCGTCATTCGCGGGCTGTGGAACTGATTCGATACGGATAAGATGGAGATGGATTCCAGCCCATCCGTGAACATCCATGAAATCCGTAGTTCAGACCTCCGGCGCTCTTACGAGGCGCCGCTACAGGATGTTGGCGGTCCATGCGGAGTGCGAAGTTTTCAGCCAAACTCTTTGAGCCGGTCTGAAAAGTCGGTTTTGAGTGGCACAGGCTACCAGCCTCGTTCCGTCCGGCAGGTTGCCGACCGAGGCGGGCAAGTTGCCCGCACCACCCATTCTTCAGGCAAACGATTCCTCGGTTGCCTACCGGTGGCAGTGCTGTTTAATCCGCCGCGAATGACGGTGAACCCAGCATCTCAACATCGGCGGGCGACGCAAATGCTCCTGCTCACGACGATCTTTTGGGGAATCAGTTTTCCCACGATGAAAGCGCTGTCGCTCGTGCAGTCTCATGTGCTTCCGGACGCGAGTAGTTGGTTTGTCACAAGCGTGGTCGGTTTCACGAGGTTTGGACTGGCAGCGTTGATCATGGCTGCGTGGAGCTGGCGGACGCTGCCTCACTTGACGAGATCGGAGCTGTGGCAGGGAGTCGGGCTCGGATTTTTCGGAGGGGGCGGAATGATCCTCCAGATGGATGGGCTTTCTTACACTCAGGCTTCCACGTCCGCATTCATCACGCAGTGTTATTGCCTCTGGATTCCAATCCTGGCGGCGATGCGAACGCGGCGCTGCCCGTCGCCGGTCATACTGGTTTGTACGGTTCTGGTGTTTGTTGGCATTTCGGTGCTGGCGCAAGTGGATTGGCGCACGTTGCGGCTGGGGCGTGGGGAGATCGAGACGCTTCTCAGTTCCTTCTTCTTTACCGGTCAAATCCTTTGGCTGGAGCGGCCGGGGTATGCCCGCAATCATGTGGGCCACTTCACTACGGTGATGTTTGCCTCGATGGCTTTGTTTTCTCTTCCAGTGGCTCTGGCAACTACCGGACGCGCGTCAGACTGGGCGACGTTTCTTACGACTCCTGCGGTTCCGGGATTGATCGGCATTCTTATTCTTTTCTGCACGATGGTGGCGTTTGTGGTGATGAATCACTGGCAGCGATTTGTATCGGCGACGGAGGCCGGGCTCATCTATTGCGTCGAGCCTGTGTTCGCGAGTGTGTTTGCACTGTTCCTCCCTGCCTGGTACTCACGTTGGACGGGAGTCGAGTACTGGAATGAGACGCTCACACTTAATCTTGTCCTCGGTGGGGGAGCGATCACAGCGGCAATCCTTGTCATCCAGGTGTGGGGTGGCAGCGGGAGCGCTCCGGCTAAGGACTCCGCAGTTGTGGCTGCAAGTTCTTGAACACGTTTCATGGCTTCATCCAACAGCTTTGCAATAGCGCCTCCACTGCCTGACGAGCATTTGCTGGAGATTGGTACGATCCGGTTGCGCGTGGTTTTCAGGGTCAATCATCGAGCCCGGAATTATGTGCTTCATGTGCGACGCGACGGATCGCTCACGGTGACGATTCCGCGTTATGGTTCGATGCGCGGCGCGAGAAATCTCCTAGAAAACCGAAAGGCCTGGATTGCCCGTGCATTGAAGCGGCTGAAGGATCGTCCGCAGTCTGCAACCTCGTGGATCGAGGGAAGTCAGGTTCTTTTTCGAGGCGAGCCAGCAGTGCTTCAAATCAGGGAAGGACTCCAGGGACGAACGGTGCATTTGGGGGAGGAGTTCTGCGGAATGATGCCTGAAGCGGGAGACTTGAGGCAAATCGTCGAGCGCCACCTGCTAAAACTCGCAGCCCGCGAACTTCCACTGAGATTGATTGAATTTGCCCGACAGCACGGGTGTCGTGTCTCGCGGGTCACCGTTCGCAGCCAGCGAACGCGCTGGGGCTCTTGTTCCAGGCGGGGGACGATCTCGCTGAACTGGAGGCTGATTCAGACTCCTGAAAAGGTGCGGGATTACATCCTCCTCCATGAGTTGATGCACTTGCGCGAGATGAATCACTCGGACAGGTTCTGGTCACACGTCGCCAATGTTTGTCCTGGGTACAATGAGGCGGAGCAGTGGCTCAAGGCAAACGGACGACTGCTGGGAATCTGAGAACATGAAGAAACGGCTTCTTGCATTTGTGATGATCAGTTGCTGCTGGACGTTTCGGGTTGCGGCGGCGGATGTGGATTCGCTGATCCAGTGGCTCATGGCAGACGAACGCGATCTCACTGGCATCCCCTTCGACGAAGTTGTGAGCGCGACAACGGGGCATAAGATCAAGCCGATGCAGGCAGCGAATGAGGAGGATCAGGTGTTGTTGAGGAAGATCGGCGGAGCGCTTGACCGGGTGCTGGTTCTCATGAATGCCGCGAGCAGCCCGGCGCAAAAGGAACGGCGAATCAACGAGGCCAGCTCACATTTCGAGGATGCGATCCTCAAGGAACTCAACACGGTGAAGGGTTTTTTCTGCGAATTTCCGAAGACAACTTCAGGGCGCGCGCAGAGATCAGGTTACCCTGACCTTCGTCTCACCGACAAGACGAGCGGGCGCATTGTCTATCTCGATCCGAAGCTTTACGAACAGGGCGGTCGTGCGAGCACATTTCGCACTTTCTATTTTGAGCCGAAGAGGGAGACCAACAAGATTCACGACGACGCCCATCATCTGATTGTGGGCATTGAACACGATGGGCGACAGGGTGCGAGTTGGAAGTTCGTGCGTTGGGAGCTGATCGATCTTTCCCGGTTCAAGGTGCGGCTCAAGGCGGAGTTTCAGGGCAGCAATCGTGATCTCTATCAACAGGAGGCGGTGGTGGGGGCCAGCGCGGGAAACAAGAGTTCAAACGCACCGCGTTGACCCAATCGTGGACGGTGATTGGGAAACGGTCCCGATTTTGGACACACCCCCGATCAACGAGCCCTGGAGGAGTTCAAATGTTCCCGGGGATTTTCTTATTTCTTCCGAACCATCGAGCGTCGCGAATTACCGCATATTTCCCAATAAAACATGGTCTCGAGTGATGGCTCCTCGTTGGACAGAACCATCGAAAAGTCAAAGTTCCTCGCGATGTCGAGATCGCGGCATGTCTGTTGCTAAATGGAAATCACCCACGGGTGAAGAACCCCATGGGTAACGCTCGGGCCGCACGCCTGTATGGGTGCGCCTCCCGCGCTTCAAAGATTAGCAACAAGGATGGTGGGCCGCCCCTTCGTGAGGGGCGGTCGTCCTTTTTATACATCGCTCACGCCGTGTCCGCCCAGGCTCCCAGGAATCTCCGGCCTGACCCGCGTTCAATCCCCGAAGAGTTTTTTCAATTGATCACGGGCAGAGGATTCGCGTGGGTTTGCATTGCCAGGCGGCGTGAAGACCCGGCGGACGATGTCGAAGTACTCACAGAAGTTGCCCATGTGCTTGTCGAAGACCGGGTCGGCCCGGCGGTCCCTGCATTGCTGCGCTGAACGCTGGTCGTAGCTGACACAATTCAAGCAGACGCGCAAATCTGAGTTGCATCTGTGGCAGGAGTCTCCTCGGCCCGGCTGACCAGGGAGCGTCCATTCCCAACCGCATTTCCAACAGTGACGAGTCATGGCTGGAGACTATCCGTTTCGCGCACAAGCTCAATTCAAGAATCCGTGAAGCTTGAGAGTGCGCTGGGTCAGTTTTGGAATTTGAACGAGTTCCGCCGTGCAGTCGCTGTTTTCTTTGGTGCTGATCGCCTGCTGTCTTTTGGAGGAGTGCTACTTGCCGGATTTCCTCCGGTCATCCACCTTGGTTGGAGCATCAATGGTGTTGCCTTCGAGTCGGACTTCCCCGGCAGGCGCCTCGATCTTGACGCCTACGGATTGTTTGCGGCTGTCGCCCGACCGGGTGTCGCGGATGATGTTGCCACGGAAAACAAGATCCTTCGTTTCGCCACGCACGCGGATACCCGCGGCCTCATTCGTCTTCCCATTGTTCTCGATCAAATTGTTTTCGATACGGTTTCGGTGTCCTGCCATTCCGGCGGTTTCGTTGCGGAAGTAGATCCCGTCCTCATGGTTTGCTCTGACCTGGTTTTCCTTGAGCAAATTATCGC
The DNA here is from genome assembly GCA_005777315.1 of Verrucomicrobiales bacterium. Classification (GTDB taxonomy): domain Bacteria; phylum Verrucomicrobiota; class Verrucomicrobiia; order Limisphaerales; family F1-12-MAGs170; genus F1-120-MAGs170. The sequence goes on along the minus strand of SXMN01000350.1, from coordinate 20,177 downwards.
TGTCCTTATGGCCGATGGATATTCCGAAGCGGCCGTTGTTCTCCAGCAGGTTCTTTTCAAACAAACCATGGCGGACGCGCCAGCAAAGAAACAGCCCATCCTCTGCGTTTCCACGCGCCACGCACTCTCGAACGATGGGACGCTGCGAGCCGCTGCCGGGATGCAGACCAAGCCCGTTGTTGTTTTCGCTCACGCAGTTTTGCACAAGCACGTCGTTCGACTGCTGAAAGCTGATGCCGTCACCATGATAATTCCGCGTCGTACAATTCTCGATGACGGTTCCGAATCCGCGGTACAGGAAGATTCCCGCCCCCCTGCAACCATTGAGGGCGATGTTCTCCGATTTGTTTCCGTCGATGATCAAGTGCTCGACGCGTGCCCCTTCCAGATGATAGCCGCTCACAACGGGAAACACAGTTGCGGCCTGGGCTTTGTCAGCGGCCATGCAATCCGCATTCAATGGCTTGTCGATCGAAAAGGTGTTCCCGCGCCGGCCCGTGATGCGGGCCACCGTGGTGTGAAAGCCGCCGGCGTTTTTGTCCCAGATCGCAACGCCATCGCCCACTTGAAAGCCCTCGGGATTGACCACGGTGATCTGTTCCTCGCCGAAGTCCCCGTCGAGCGCCAGTGGTGAGACCGCTCCTCGGGCTTTGCGGAGCACTGTTCTTCCCGGCGTGCCGCGCACGGTCACGTGTGACCTGAGGTGGAGGGAATCACGCATCAAAAACTCTCCAGCTCCAATTTCCACCGTCCCTCCTCCAAGCATGGCGATGTAATCAACCGCAGCCTGCAGCGCACGGTTGTCGGCCCCGATGATGTCTGAATTCTGAAGCCCCACAGTCAAGTGCGGACGCTGATCCATCTTCGAATGCATGGCTCGTGGAAGTTGCTGTTCATCGGGTCGTGGTGCCAGGTCGCCGCCGGGGTTTGCCGCGTGGAGTGTAACCGCGACAACCCACAAGGGTGCCAACCACAAAAACTTGAGCGGCAGTGCCCGGTAGTTCAGGTGCGAAACGGGGCGCCGGGACAATGCTCGCGAGGATGGATTGAGTTGCATAAAGTTGGGAGGATTCAGAACGCACATCAACGCCACCCGGCTTGGCGGCATTGATGCGGATGGCTCGGTCATGATGGAGCGGAGCGTGAAGGCTCCTCCCGTAGATGTCGAGTCTGAGCTCGACGATGCGACCTGTTATTCAGCGCGGCTTCGCTCATCGCCCGGGCACGCTGCACCAGCAATGCGGCGTCACATTGAAAGCGAGTCAGTGCTCCGGTCGAAGGCTGTTACCTGGTCCGGTTGAAATGCCGGTCGGCGAAGTTCAGGTACTGTTCCCAATCGTATTCGGTCACGTCATGCTTCCCGCTCCGGATGTGGTACCCAATCGTCTTTCCAACCGGAGAATTGAGGCTGGGCATTTCTTCGGTCCCGAGTCCTTCCTTGCCAAGCAATCGATACACCGGCCCGGCGTGTTTGACCGACAGAAATTCTCCATGCGGATCAGCCCAGAGATCCTCCGCCGCGCTCGCCACATACACCGGCCTTGGTGCCATCAACGCGATCAGCATGTGCTGGTCGATCGGCAGTTTGTTCTCATCGGTGTTGTATTTTTTGAAGTTGTCGCAGAACCAGTGCGGAAACGACTTGTTGATCCGCTCGACCGTTTCGCCGAAACGCCTTCGGCTCAGTGAAGCCCCACCTTCTCCCGAGTTGTTAGAAATGACGATGGCGAATCGTTCGTCCTGCGCTCCCGCCCAGAGCGATGTCTTGCCCAGCCTGGAATGACCGAGAACAGCGACTTGCTTCGCGTTGATGGCCGGATCCTTTTCCAAATAATCCAACGCCCGGCTCAAACCCCACGCCCATGCCCCAATCGCACCCCATTCATCAGGCTTGAATGAAGTTCGCATCCCCTGTGAGCCAATCACCGAGCGAATCCCCGTCTTCCAGCCTTCCGCGAAATCGGGTTCCAGATCACCGTAATAAATCGTCGCCAAGGCGTATCCGCGCTCGATGACTTTCTCCACCTGCCAGCGGCTGGCTTCCTTGCCACGTGAATTTCCCGTGGCGCGGTTGTTGGTGACGCTGTTGTCCTGGCTGGATCTCATCCATCGCTGGGAAATCATGATTCCTGGATCGGAATGAACCGCCTGGTTGCCGCCAAAGTTCAACCCGAGAAATGCGGGAACAGGTTTTCGCGGCCCGTTCGGAGTGTAGAGCAACAGGTCCATCGACGGGCCGGTGAGCTCGCCCGTGAGAAAGATCGAGACCTCCTTCCTCGTCGCCCGGCCGCCCAGAGCGCCGGTGTCCGTCGCAGTGACCTTCCAAACAAGCTTCTCCGGAGCCTTCGGGCTCTGGCCGTACATCTGTGTCTGGAAGAGTTTTAGAATCTCGGACCGGCGTTTGTTCTTCCATTGATCAGCGCTGGTGACTTTCGAACCATCGCTGCCCAAGAAGAGGTCAGGCAGCACATACTTCGGAACTTTCGCTTCGTCGTAGTTTGCCTCGGCAGGTTGTGCATGAGTTGTCATTGAGATGCAATGCAACAGGAGACATGAGAGCGCAAAAGTGCCGGTTCGGATAGGGTTCATGACTCAACACTGCCGCAACCTTGCTGTACGGACAAGCTCAAGTGTAGAGCGATTGAGCGCGCACCGCATTGGATTGGGCTGTTCGTGAGGACGGACCATAGACCGTCAGTTTCGGAACAGAGAAAATGCGGACACAGCGGCTCCTGAGTCAGATCCGATGCCGGAGAGCGGCTGTGTCATCAACAACTGCGTCTAAGACTTGTCTGCAAGCGTGACTCAGATTCAAGGTTCAATAGGGGAGTGGGCGGGTTACGACTCAGAGTTCCATCGTTTTCTTTCGCGCCGCACCGGAAGGGAAACAACGTCATGTTCTTCGATGAGTTAGCGGGCTACAATCACTGGTGAAATCTATGAAAACTGTCATCGCACTGCGAGTTTGATGTAAATTTCTCCAGGAAGATCAGTTTTTTGGATTGGATAAGGAAAATCATGGATTCAACATTTCGAGATCTCGATGACCAAAGTGCCCGCAGACACGGCATCCGCGCTCGCTTGAGACAGGTGTCTCAAGGACGAATCCATTTTGTTCAATCACGAGCTTTCACTCTCATCGAACTCCTTGTCGTCATCGCCATCATCGCCGTTTTGGCTTCACTACTTCTGCCGGCGCTCGCGCGTGCCAAACAGAAGGCGCTGGCGGTGCATTGTCTCTCGAACTTGAAGCAGTGGGGCATCGCCTGGACGCTCTATGCGGACGATCACAACAGCAGATTCAGCCAGGGCTACAATGTCGGCTGGGCACGCGGCGAGTGGGTGCTGGCACTTCAAAGCTATTATCGGCAAAAGCCTTATCTACTGCTATGTCCAGAGGCGAAGATGCGGCGAGGTTCTGGCGTGCGCGAGACTCTCCTGCCGCTCAACAGTTCCAAGGCGGTCGAATACGGCGGGCCGCATTCCGCTTACGATTTTCCATTGGCCGACTCGACGCTTGGGAGCGGCAAGCTTCTGGTCAGCAGCTACGGCATTAACAACTGGGTTTATGATCCGCCGGCGAGCGTCACGGAAATACAAGGCCGGCCGACGAAGTGGAACTGGCGCACGTTCAACGCGCCGCGACCGACCCAGGTTCCGCTCTTCGCTGACTCGATGTGGCGTGGCGGTGGTCCGCGTCAATCGGATCGTCCGCCGCGGTTCAACGGAGAGTGGGCTGGTACCGAAACCGAATTCCATCACTTCGCCATCGCGCGGCATCGGAAGGGAATCAACGTCCTGTTCTTCGATGGTTCAGCGCGTTACAGTCACGCGCGAGATCTCTGGAAGCTAACCTGGCACCGTGAGTTTGATGTGAACTCCTCCGCGAAGATCAGTTTCCCAGATCGGATGAGGTAAACCATGAACTCCACATTCAAATTCCCCGATAACCGAAGCGTCTGCGGACGAGGCGTCCGTGCTCCACTGAGACAGGTGTTTCAAGGACGAATCCATTTTGTTCGACCACGAGCTTTCACTCTCATTGAACTCCTAGTCGTCATTGCGATCATCGCGATTCTGGCTTCGCTGCTCCTGCCTGCGCTCGGGAAGGCGCGTGAAAAGGCCAAATCGGCAAAATGCCAGAGCAACCTCCGCCAGCTCGGCATGGGGGTGATGATGTACGAAGAGGACACACAGAGTTATCCCATCGGCTGGATGCAGGGCTTCGAGGGCACGCCGAAGATCTGGTATGTGGCTCTTCAGCCGTACCTGGGAAGAGGCACCAACGTCAGCGGAATGGGCGTCTTCATCTGTCCCTCCAGTCTTCAGCGTTCGAAATCGACCCGCGCTTTGACCGAGGGCGGTGCTTGGGGAATTCTGAGCTATGCGCAGAATTCCATGATCAATTGCGGTCAGAAGGGGATCAGTTCACGGCAGATCCGTGATGTCGTCGGCACGCTGATTTACGCGGACACGGATGGTTGGGATGCCTGCTTATATCCCGATGGCACGCCGGGCAATGTGTGTTATCGCCACAGCGGAGGCAATGACCGGAGCGCTGAAACAGATCGGGGCGTGGCCGGACCGAAAGGTGCCAAACGTCGTGCCAACGCCGTGTTCCTCGACGCGCATGTGGAGTTGATCCGCAAGGCACCGCAAAAAGTATTTACGCTCGAGCTGGATTGATCCTCGCGGGAGCGGGCTGCCTAGCATGCAATGTCGCCATGAAACCTGAAGTTCAGCGGCGGTTCATGGTATCTGCGACCTTTCGCGATGGGTCACGGAAGAAGATCATGAAAATGACGAGCACCGCGCTTGCGCCAAGGGCGGGCGCCATCCAGATCTCGCGCCAGTTGTGTTGAATTGGGCCGGGCACATTGACGAGCGTGTGCTGGGCGAGAATCCTGCCGGCGAGCATGGTACCGACAAACGCACCGATTCCCCAAAGGATAAATGCGATGAAGCCCTGACAGGCGCCGCGAATGCGTTCGTTGGCTTCATCATCCACATAAAGCTGGCCGGCAATGAAGAGAAAGTCGTAGCAAACGCCGTGGAGGAGAATCGCCGCGAAGATGAGCGGTGACTGAAGCGAAAGCGAGTTCACGCTGCCAGCAAGCAGGAAGTAGCGCGCCGCCCACGCCAGGATGCCAATGAAGATGGTTTTCTTGTAGCCGAGGCTTTTGAGCATGAACGGAAGCAGAAAGAGGAAAACGACATCGGAGATTTGCGCCAGCGTCATCTTGCCGGCGAGCCCGGTCCATTGGAGTTCCGTGAGGTAAATCGACATCATCACGAAGTAGAAGTAGAGCGGGATGCAAATCAGGAACAGGCAGCCGATGAAAATGGCGAAGGACGGCTTTTTCATCAACGCGAGGGCGTCGAAGCCGAGCACCTCGCCGAGGCTGATGTTCCCGCCGGTCTTCTTCGGCGGCGTGTGCGGAAGGGCCAGCGAGAACGCGCCCAGCAGAACGGACGCCACTCCCGCGACATAAAATTGAACAGGCGATTGCTCGCCCTTCAGCAGACTGAGCGTCACGCCGCCGGCGATCCATCCGATGGCCGAAAATATTTTCACTCGCGGGAAATCATTTTTTGAATCGCGCAGATGATGCAGCGAGAGCGAGTTGCCCAGCGCCAGCGTCGGCGCATAAAGCGCGCAGTAGAGAATCAGGGTGGGATAGAAAGAATGAAACACCGTCGTGGATGGCAACGCGCACAAGACCGCGCCTCCAAGGAGCCCGAGGACGGCGAGCATTTTCTCCGAAGCAAAGTAGCGATCAGCGATCAGGCCGACGAAGAAGGGCGAAATCATGGAGCCTATGGCAAACGCGCCGTAGGCCGCGCCAATCTCCTGTCCGGTGAATTTGAGGACATTCGCCAGGTAGGTTCCCATGCTCACATACCAGGAACCCCAGATGAAGTATTGCAGGAACATGAAGAAGGAGAGCCGGATCTTGAGCGCGGTTTGCATGGTGAGTTGAGGACAGGATGCGCGAGCTCTCGCTTGAAATGAAGGATGAAATTGGGAATCGCATCGTGCGAAGCCACCCGGGGAATTGCCACCAAATCGGAAGTCCTCGCGAATCGTCCGTCTCGAATCCGACGCGACCTTCGATGTAATCGAACACCTATAGGATGGGAGGCCGCGGCCCTGGAGGGGAGTGCAGTATGCATCCTCCCTTGCCCTCTTTCCCTCTGCGCCGCTCAGGGTACTGCCACGCGGATCTTCTGCTTCGCCATCCCGAAGCTCACGGGAAGTTCCCCGATCAAATCACCGTCGAGCTCGAAGGGGATTCTCGTGGCACTGCTCAATCGGACTTCACGCGCACGAAGCTGAATCACGGCCCCGCGCGGAAGGCGTCGCCGCGTCAGGAGATGCATTCCGCACCACGCAAGCGACAGCCATCCGACTCGTGGAAACACTGCAAGGTCGATCATTCCGTCGGTCATGCTTGCACCGGGAAAGAACTCGAAGCCTGGTCCGTAAAGGCGTCCATTGCCGATCGCCACAAACTGACCGGTTGCCGACCTGCCATCCGCCTCGACCTGAATCGTGCCAATTCGCGACGCGAGCATGGTGTGCAATCCCGCGGCAATGTAGGCCAGAGATCCAACCCGCTTTTTCCATTTCCAGCTTGCGCGTTCGATTGCTAATGCATCCAAACCGGCGCCGCCCAATTGCGCGAATGCACGGATGCGTTTCCCACCGTTGTGCTCAAAGTTCGCCATAGGAAGGTCGATTAATCGCTCACGGTCGGAATGAATGGCACGCCATGCCTCCGTGAATTTCGATGGGATTGCCAGTTCACGGGCAAGGACATTCACTGTTCCCAAGGGAAGAACACCCAGACGGACGCGGGATGAGATTTCACCCGCCTCGACAAAGCCGCCCACGACTTCATTCACCGTTCCATCCCCGCCGGCGGCGACGACGATGTCGAACCCGTCTTGAATAGCTTGCTTGGCCAGACGCGTGGCATCACCCGGCGCTTCCGTGGCGCGCAGTTCCGCCTCACGACTCAGCTCCTTCAACCCGCTGCGAAAATGCCGTGCCTTGTCGCCTTTGGCAGTGGGGTTGAAAACGACGCAAGTTCGCACGCGCCGCATTTGACCCAACGATCTCGGGTCCGGCGATAAAATATTACATGAGGCACGAAGGTTTGGGTTCGCACAGTTTCCGGTCATTTGTGATCAGCGGATAAACGAATGTGGATGGACGCCGACTGCACTCGGGAGCTAATCTCCACCCATGCGACCTGTGGACATTCAGCAAATCGGGACGGAACTGGCGGTGAAATGGGATGACGGTTCAGAGAGCTACCTTGCGCTTGATAATTTGCGCCGCCATTGCCCGTGCGCCGGGTGCAAAGGGGAAGTCGATGTGATGGGGAACTTGCACAAAGGCCCCGACGCCACGCTCACGGCGCAGTCATTTCAGCTTCGGAAACTGTCCACCGTTGGCGGCTACGCCATCCAGCCGGTGTGGGGAGACGGCCATTCCTCCGGGCTTTTCTCCTTCGAACTTCTCAAACGAATCGGACAAGCCCCTGCTTGATGATTCGCCCTTAGCAGTCCCTCAAGGTTTCCCGCCGAAGCTGACGTAATCGTCGAGGTCGAGCAGATCGAACCACGTAAACACGTCTCCACGCTCAGGAGCGATCTGTGAATGAAGTCCGTTGTAATAGGCGCGCGAATCCGGCTCACCGGGGACTCGCGCTTCCTGAAGCGCGCTCCAACCTGAGATTTCGGAGTCGGTGCGTTGGCAGCGCGCGTTGGCGGCGACCCATGCCAGAATTTTTCCGTCACCTATTCCCGTGGCAGCTTCTTTTTTCAAAGCTTCCGGATCAATCCCCACAAACTCGAACCAGCGTTGATCCAAGGGGCAGGCATATTTGTACTCCCCATGTTTTCCCAGGAGTGTCGCCCGGCATTTGTCGAGAATGCGTGGGAGAATGACATAGCCACCCAGCCGCACACGGGGACTGCGTGCCGGGTGCAATGTCAAGTCAGGCATCTGAAGGTTCAAGGATTTGGCGGCGCAGCAGCCTCCACTGAAGCTTCAGGGGAGACCGTGGGTGAAGCTGGAGCTGGAGCCGCATCTTGAATTGACCCCTCCGCAACGGGGGCGGGTTCCTGTGCGGCGATTGACTCCTGCGCAGTCGCCGGAAGTTCGACCGGTGCTGCAGGCGATTCTGTCGCGGTATCTGGCGACACGACGGCAGAGTCAGAAGGAGCCGTCTCCGGGGCCGGCGCGGCTGGCGTCGGAGCTTGTGCTTTCTTCGGTTCGGGCTTGGGCGGCTTTGGCAGAGGCTTTTTGGCAAGCTCGATAAGGCCGCTGGCGAATTCGATGACGTGACCTTCATGCACGAGCCAATGAAGGTCACTGTTGACCATCGTGGCTTCCGGTGACATCGCCGGTTCGACTGGAGCCGCCGGAGCGGGTGCTGGCTGACCTTCAGAAGGAGGTGCGGCCTCGATGGCGGGTGCTGCCTTGGGAGTGGAGACGAGCGCGTCCATGATCTTTCGACGCGTGCATCTTGGCGTCGCCGCAATGAAATCCACGATGCGTTTCACGCCTTCCGAGACGGCAATGGCATCCCGATCCAGGTAACGCGGCCGGGCAACTGACACGTGCGTCATGTTCTTGTTCACCTTGAAGAAGTGGAGTCCATGCGAGGCAAACTGATTGCTCAAGGTCGTTACGAGCTGCAACGGGAAATGGCGTTGATCTTCCCATGCGTGGCGCACGAGATTCGCAAGAGCCCGGCTGGGCTGAGTCTGCGCTGCAGGACCAGTGTAGGTGTGGCTTTCCACCTGCTTGATCACATTGGAGAGATGCGTTTCGCGGAAGTGCCTTTCGACCTCCTCGCGGGAAGCCAGCTTCAGCGTCTCCGGCACATTCAAGCAGGTGTACTCAGAGCGGAAGCTTTGTTCCTCGATCCACTTCTTCACCACAGCTTCTTCCTTCACGATCTTCACCCTTGATTTGAATGCCTCGAATGGCATCCGGGAGTAGCGTTCGCTGTGCAGCTTGCGCAGCTTGCTCTGGTAATCGTGATAATTCGGCGGTCCCAGAATGATCCCGCTCATCCCGCATTGCGCGACGAATGTATAAACACCTTTGGGCGGATCGGTTGGAATTTTTTCCGCCTGATAAAAGGTGGCGAAGTGTTTTCCCAACACATGGTTCACCGCTTCCTGCTCGGAAAGCCAGAGTGAATCATCCAGCGCACACAGGAAGAGCGGTTGAGCCACCTTTCCTTCCTGGTCCTTGATCACGCGGAATTGAACGTCGTACCGCTCAGGCTTCTTGAGCACGAGATGCCCGATGTCGAACAGCGGATAAGCCCGCCCCGTCAGGCGGATCTGGCGCGCCAGATTCTCGACTCCCTTCGCCTCGGGCAGGAGATTGACGTTGAGCTGAATGGGAGGTGGTGCTGGCTCTCGTCGTTCTTCACGGCGGTCATCATGGCGCGGAGCACCTGCTTGAAAACCACCAGGTCGGCCGCCTCCCTCCCGCCGGGGGCCTGGACCGGCAGGTCCACCAGGGCGCGCATCGGGCCGACGATCGCGATTCTGGTCGCGGCGAGGCGGACGGGAACCCCATTGATCCCGACGTTGGGGGCGATCCCCTCGGGAATCATCGGCGCGGTCGCGGCCTCCGCCTTCGTATTTTGCGTATTGGTTCTCCGTGGACGAACGTTGCGCCCACGCCGGCAGGAAGTGCAGATCCAGATCGCTTGTGACGTTCGCCGATCCGGACTCGTTGGTTGTGCTCATACAACTGTGTTTTGTCATGGCAGCTCCGACTGGCCGGAGCTGGTTGTTAAAAAATAGGGCGGGAGCATGAAAGGACAACTCTGGGAATGCAAGTGTGGCGTGTGGTTCATTTGCTTTCGGTGGAAGGAGTTCTTCGACACCTGTTGGCGGCTCATTTACAACGTCGCGATCAAGGCAGGCCATTCCAACGCCGAGGCGCATGACGTGGCGAAGGAGTTCGTCATCACCGTCGCCAGGAGCCTCAAGGATTTCAAAGCCGATCCGGCTCGTGGTTCGTTCAAGGCATGGCTGCTCATGACCACGTGGTGGCGGATCATCCATCAATTCAACAAGCGTCGGACGGATCAACTGGCCAGAGCTCATCACGCACTGGACGACACGCGGGAAACCGGCTCGGTGGAGCGAATAGCGGATTCGAACGTCGCAGATCAATGCCCCCTCATTCAAATGATCCAACTCATCCCTTCAACAACTGGCCGAGCCCGCCTTCATGGGGCAGGCATTTGGATTTCTTTTCCGTGGATCTGGGACTCAGCGAACCTCTGGACAGCTCCGCACAAAACTGGAATCGTCCGCCGCGATGAAACAATCAATTGTGTCGCTGGATCTCGAGGGCGTGCTTGTTCCGGAGATCTGGATTGCCGTGGCGGAGAAGACAGGAATCAAGGAGTTGCGCCTGACGACGCGGGATGTGCCCGATTACGACGTGCTGATGAAAGGACGCTTGAAGATACTCGATCAGCACGGGCTCAAGCTTGCGGATATTCAAGAGGTCATCGGAACCCTGCGTCCTCTTCCCGGCGGAAAGGAATTTCTCGATGAACTCCGCTCAATCACCCAGGTGATAATTCTCTCCGATACGTTCGAGGAGTTTGCAAAGCCGTTGATGAGGCAGCTTGGCTGGCCAGCGTTGCTCTGCCATCGGCTGGAGGTCGCTGGCGGGCGGATCACGAACTACAAACTCCGGATGGCCGACCAAAAACGACACGCCGTCGCCGCGCTCAAGAATCTGAATTACAACGTCATTTCCGCCGGCGATTCGTTCAATGACACGGCCATGCTGGCGGAAGCGCATTCTGGCTTTTTGTTTCACGCGCCGGACAACATAAAGCAGCAGTTTCCCCAGTTCCGGGCTTTCGATGACTACGCGGATTTGATGAACGCGATCAAGCTGTTGCTGTAGGGGCCGTGCAAAAACAACTTCGAGTTTTGCTGGCGGCATCCTGACAGTATGACGAGGCACGAAAGAGGAGCATACCCGCAGAGGTCTGTGACGGATGGATGAGCAACGAAGCCGGAATATCAGAGGACCCCGGCGTGAGTTCAACGTTACGTTGCCTGCGGCTGCTCTGCCGACGATCTGTAAGCGTATAGCCGGGCAAGAATCCGAGTGTAATTTCAAAGTGGTGTGCTATGGTCTGCGAAAATTTGAAACTAAAGGTCCTGGATTGAGAACATTCATACTTCTTCTGTGCGTTCAGCTTGCGCTTTCATCTGGCCGTCTCATCGCAGATACCGCCAAGCCTCTTGCAACTTCCAACCCCACGCTTGCCGGCGCCTTTCAATCTGAAAGCGGGCTGAGACTGGCGTCCACCAACCTTCAGACTCTCTCGGAAGTAAGGCAAAAGGCCGGGGCACCACTCGAGTTTTACGGCACTGATCCTTACATTGTACGCCTGACCGCCGGGATGCTCACCCAGCAACATTATCTGGGGCTGCCGCTCAATGACGCGATCTCGAGCAAATTTTTGGACCGATACATCGAAACGCTGGATAATATCCATCTGCATTTCCTTCAGTCGGACATCCAGGACTTTGAGCGTTATCGCACCACTCTGGACGAACTAACGGTTAAGCAGGGAGACCCAACCGCGGCGCGTTTCATTTTCCGGCGATTTCTCGAGCGGCTGGATCAGCGGGTCACCCATGTTCAAGAACTGCTTGAAACCGAGGCCTTCACGTTCACGGGAGACGAACGTTACAACTTGAATCGCAAGGAAGCGCCCCGCCCGAAGAATCTTGAGGAGGCGCGGCAGCTCTGGCGACAGCACCTCCGTTATGAAATTCTCCAGGAGAAACTCGCCAAGGAAAAGCCCGAGGAAATCGCGAAGAAAATCACGCGCCGCTACGCCAGGCTGGTGCGCTCGTTCAAGGAACTTGATGCCGAAGACATCTTCGAGATCTACCTTTCAGCCCTCACTCATGTTTATGATCCGCACTCGGACTACATGGGGAAGCGTTCTCTGGATAACTTCAATGTCGGCATGTCACTATCCCTGTTTGGCATCGGCGCCCTGCTCCAATCCGAGGATGGCTATTGCAAGATCAAGTCGCTAGTGGCCGGCGGCCCCGCGGAACGGAGCAACAAGCTCAAGGAGAATGATCGTATCATCGGAGTAGCCCAGGGCGCCGCCGAACCGGTCGATGTGATGGACATGAAACTCAGCAAGGTCGTGGACATGATCCGCGGAACCAAAGGCACCGAAGTCCGGCTGACCGTCATTCCGGCTGATGCACCCGATTCTTCGATACGGAAGGTCGTCACCATGATTCGCGATGAAATCAAACTCGAGGACCAGGAGGCCAAGGCGAGGATCATTGATCTTCCCTCGTCCGACGACAAGACCGTCAGACTTGGAGTGATCGATCTGCCTTCATTTTACGCAGACTTCGAGGCGGACAAGCGCAAGGATGGGCAGCGAAAAAGCACGACCACCGACGTTAAGAAGCTCATCACAAAGCTGAAGAAGGAAAACGTCGGCGGAATCATCTTGGATCTGCGCCGGAATGGCGGAGGCTCCCTTGAGGAAGCGATCAATCTCACCGGGCTCTTCATCCAGGAAGGACCGGTGGTGCAGGTCCGTGACCCCGGCCCCAAAGGCAAGATCACGGTCGATGACGACACCGACCCTTCGATCGACTACGCGGGTCCGTTGATCGTATTGACCAGCCGCTTCAGCGCTTCCGCCTCCGAGATTCTGGTGGGGGCACTCCAGGATTATGGCCGCGCACTGATCGTTGGAGATTCATCCACTCACGGCAAAGGCACAGTCCAATCGCTGATCAAGCTGGATCCCTATTTCCGCCTTGGACCCAAACTCACGAACAGTCCCGGAGCGTTGAAGCTCACCATCCGCAAATTTTATCGAGCCAGCGGCTTGTCCACCCAGAAGGACGGAGTGACTCCGGACATCGTACTTCCGTCCGTCAACAACTACGCGGAAGTTGGCGAAGCATCTCTGGAAAACCCTTTGGAAGGAGATTCCATCCCCAGCGCCAAGTTCGATAAATTGGATCTCATCCAACCGCTGCTGCCTCAGCTCAAAGCACGTTCAGAGAAGCGCGTGGCTTCCGACAGGGACTACGATTACGTCCGCGAGGGCATCGAGCAGTACAAGAAGCAACTTGCCGACAAGACCGCATCGCTCAATGAACAGCAGCGCATCAAGGAGCGCGACGAGATCGATAATCGCAAGAAGGCTCGTGATGCAGAAATGAAGTCGCGGAAGGATTCGGATGACAAGATTTACGAAATCACCCTCAAAAATGCCGACTTGCCTGGTTTGCCGGAGCCAGTAGCCAAAACCAACATGGTTTCCAAGGTTGAGGAGAACAAGCCCGGAGATCCCCTATCAAAAGTCGCGAAATCTTCCACGGATGAAACTCAGAAGTCGGCCGCTCCCAAGACTGACGACTCCGCAAAAAAGTCCTCCTCAGCCGATGACGAAGACGGCACTGAGGACGCCGGAGATCCGAAAATCACCCCAGTCGATGTCGCCATGAAGGAAGCCAGGCGCATCCTCATGGATCTCGTCTCCCTCTGGCCGGCGGACAACGCATTGGCTCGTGCAGCGTCACCTGCCGTAACAAAGGGGCTGCAATGAGCCGGGGGCTGGTTTTGCACCGAGGCGATCAATCCATCGGCTGCCACATTCTCCGTTACGGAATTAACTTCACAAATGCCGTCCCTCCTTCATTGAGCGACTGTGCTCACGAATTGATTTAGGGAATATGGCAGCGGCAAACTCCGTAACGGCACACTGGCGGGGCGGTTTTGACGAGCCTGCGCTTCAAGCGTTCGCTCTGAATCTCCGGCGCCAACTCGCGCAGCCGGTTTCATTGGGGCTGTTGTTCATGACTCCGAGTTTTTTTGATAATGCGGGGCAGATCCTCGACATCTTCAGAGTTCACGGAGAGATTCCCCTGCTGCTGGGATGTTCGAGTTCGGGGTTGATCGCGGGCGCTCAGGAGATTGAGGAGGGCGATGGCCTTGTGTTGGGCCTGTACTCGTTGCCTGGCTGCGCGCTCGATGCGAGCTATTTTTCGCAATCCGACGTCGATGGCGCAGGGGCCGAGGATTACTGGAGACTTCAAACATCCCTCGAACCGACCGATACAAACGGCTGGCTTGTCTTCGCTGATCCATTCCATCTGGACATGTCGAGCTGGCTCAGCTCGTGGAACCGATCGTATCCGGACGTGCCCGTATTTGGGGGGCTGGCCAGCGGTCAGCCGGGTGAAGAACGAACCCAACTCTACCTGAATGGCGAGGTGTATGAGGAGGGTGGCATCGCGTTGTCATGCGGCGGTGAGGTCGCCCTGACCGGCATCACTTCTCAAGGATGCACTCCGATCGGCGAAGCATGGACGATCACGCGAACGGAGCGGAACATCGTCCACAGCATCGGGAATCGCCCGGCATACGAGGTGTTGAACGAGACGTTCGCGAGCCTGCAACCGGTCGATCAGGAAAAGACGCAGGGCAATCTATTCGTCGGGCTCGTGATCAATGAGTATCTTGATGAGTTCCGACGCGGTGATTTCCTGGTGCGAAACCTGATCGGAGCCGACCCGTCCTGTGGAGCGATAGCCATTGGTGAGATTCCGCGCGTCGGGCAGACCCTTCAGTTTCAGCGACGCGACGCGAATGCCGCCAGTGAGGATCTGCTTGAGCTGCTGGCGCGCGTCGAGCGTGAACTGGGCCCTGACCGCATACTTGGGGGATGCTTGTGTTGCTGCAACGGCAGAGGGTATCGGATGTTTGGGCAGCCAAGCCACGACGCAAAAATGATTCAAGAAAACCTCGGTCCCATCGGGCTCACGGGCTTCTTTTGCAACGGAGAGATTGGTCCGGTGGGTGGCAGGAACTTCATCCACGGCTACACGGCATCCCTTGCGTTGTTCGTCCGGAAACAGGCGTGAGTTCCCGCTCCTCGATTCAATTGATCGAGATCCAACCCTTTGAACGTCAGATGATGCCAATGTCACCCGAGACAACTCCCAATGCTTCGAATCATTCCCTGATTCAGCCCCTGACTTCGGTCACCGAGCTCCTCGATTTTGATGCAATGTTCGAGACAAGGCAGCCCATGGAACTCGAGCTGGGCAGTGGCGACGGCTCATTTTTGGTGCATTACGTGTCGCTGAATTCAGGCCGGAACTTTCTGGGAGTCGAAAGGTTGCTCGGCCGGCTGCGCAAGATCGATCGCAAAGCGCGTCGGGCTGGACTGGCAAATTTACGGCTTCTGCGAATCGAAGCCTCTTACTTCCTTGAATTTCTCGTGCCTCCGGGCTGCTTTGACGCCATTCATGTGTACTTCCCCGATCCCTGGCCGAAGCGTAAACACCGCAAAAACCGGCTGATAAATGAACGATTTGTTGAGCTCGCCCATCGGGTGCTCAAACCTGGAGGGAGAATCTTCTTGAGAACGGATGACCAGGATTATTTTGCGCAGATGAACGCTGTCTTCGGCGCAAGCCGCTCATTTAGTTCCGTCGAAACTCCCACGGAGCTCGCCGGCGTAGTGACCGACTTCGAGCAGGGTTTCAATGCGAAGGGCATTCCAACATTGAGGGCTGCCTTTCGCCAAAGCTAACCCTGCCGCCTCGCCCACGAACCAGGGCAGTCAAACGTCAATGACCGGCCCGTTCCCGTCCGGAGGTGGTGATGGTGGTGATCCTCCTTTTCGTCCCGGAGTTCGGCGGACTTTCACCCGGTCGATGCCTAGCATGACATTCACAGCCAGGGAAACGAGGCTGATAACCACCCCGCCCCAAAACGCCGCGCCAAACGTCGCCACCCTGAACGATTGCAGAATGTTTCCAACGAGGAATAGGAGAAACGCGTTGATCACAAAGTTGAACAATCCCAGCGAGAACACCAGAAGAGGGAGGGAAAGAATCAAGAGCAGCGGTCTGAGAAACGCATTCAAGATCCCAAGGAGCAGAGATGCCATCAGAAGCCCCATCCAATCGTCGTAGCGTATCCCGTTGACGACATTGGCAGCCACTGCAACCGCAAGTGTCGTGATCGTCCATCGCTGGAAAAATTTCTTAACCTCGGGTGAAATCATCGGGTCATCCTGGTGTTGCTCGAATCAGGCGCGCCGGGCTTGCGCAAGAAAGGGTGAATTTGCTCAAACACGCCGGCAACAGCGCAAAACCACCGGGAGCGAGTTCCAGGCTGACCCCATTTCCTTCCAGTGTGGCTGCTCCGGAAACCATGCCGATGACTGTGGGGCGTCCAGCGGTGCCCGCCAGATGACACCCCTGATTCCATAACTCTTCACTTACCTGGAAAACCGGGTGGCTTACCAGATCCCTCGAACCACCGGTTGCCATCAAGGATTCCGCCCTCAGAACTTGCGGTTCAATGTCATCAAAGTCGATGCTCGCAAGGGCTTCAGAAATATGAAGATCCCTGGCATTGCCCGAGGTGTCCAACCGATCCCAGTCATACACGCGGTACGTCGTATCCGAGTTTTGTTGGACCTCGAATATCACCAGGCCAGCTCCAAGCGCGTGAACACGTCCGCTCGGCAGAAAGACTGAGTCGCCTCGCCGGACCTTGATGCGGTGGAAGCATTCCTGAACCGATGTGTCCTCGATCCGTCGCTCAAACTCTCTACGTGTCATGCCACGTTTCAAACCTAGGTACAACTCTGCATCCGGAACAGCGTCCATGACGTACCACATCTCGGTCTTCGGTTCGCCACCCAGGTTCGCGGCGGCTGCGGAGGGTGGGTGCACTTGCAAGGACAGTTTTTCCTGAGCATCCAGAATTTTTACAAGAAGGGGAAACCGTCCTCCAGCTGAGAGTGCACTCCCCATCAGCTCCTCCTGGAAGTTCTCCATCAACCAACGCAGATCCTTTCCAGCAAGGGGTCCGTTTGCCACCACGCTAACGTCTCCAGGCCGGTCAGAGATTTCCCATGATTCCCCGATCAAGCGGCCAGACGGCAACTCTTTGCCAAACAAAGATTCAATCCGGCGGCCACCCCAGATTCGATCCTTGAATCTGGGCTGAAAGGCGAGTGGATAGAGCATCCGGATGGCGCGGCGAACAGTGAATCAAGCGGGCGGAGCCACGGTCGTCGGCTCCGGCTTGTTTTCGAGGAACCGACCATGAGCCCGGAATTTGGCGTAACGCGTCTTCAGCCTCTCCACCACAGGTATGGGAGTGAGCGTATCGAGGTTATTGATGAGCGCTCTTTGCAGTGTAGCCGCCATTGTTTCCGCGTCATTATGAGCGCCACCGAGTGGTTCCGCGAGGATCTCATCCACCAACCCAAGCTCCGCCAGATCTTTGCCTGTGATCTTCAGAGCCTCCGCAGCCTTGGCAGCAGCCGTTCGATCCTTCCACAGGATGGCGGCGCAACCCTCCGGGCTGATCACTGAATAGTAAGCATTTTCCAGAATGATCACCCTATCCGCCACACCGATCCCGAGCGCGCCTCCAGATCCACCTTCACCGATTACCGCTGCAATGATCGGGACCTCCAACAGCATCATCTCCCTGAGATTGACCGCGATCGCTTCGGCAATATGTCGCTCTTCGGCCCCGATCCCGGGATAAGCGCCTGCCGTATCAATCAAGGTTATGATCGGAAGGCCAAACTTGTCCGCAAGACGCATCAACCGGAGAGCTTTTCGGTATCCTTCCGGATGGGCTGAACCAAAATTTCTCCGAATGTTTTCCTTGGTATCCCGGCCTTTCTGTGTCCCGATGACCATCACCCGGTGTGTTCCAATCTGAGCAAAGCCTCCGACCAGAGCTTGATCATCTCCAAACAGCCGGTCGCCGTGCAGTTCGGAAAAATTCGAAAAGCAGAGACGGATGTAGTCCAGGCTGAATGGGCGTTTAGGATGCCGGGCGAGGTGAACTCGCTGCCAGGGGCTGAGGTCTGAAAACGCCCGCTTCCGTTCCTCCGCGATCTTCCGTTCGATTTGCTGGACTTCATCGTCGAGCCGGATTGCGAGGGAATGGCTCTCTGGATGACGCTTCAGTTCATCGAGTTTACGCTGGAGTTCGACAATGGGTTTCTCGAAATCAAGATGATGTTTCATTCCGGCATCAAGCGGCGAACTGCGCGGACTGTAGGTTTGAGCCCAGCCGGGCGCAACGCCCAATTGAGGTCTCGATAGTTCAGATTGCATGACAGCGTGTAACGAAAAGGGAGCCGGTTCCGCACCGGCTCCCTCGGTGATGAGATCTTCAACGCCCTCACCACGGCGCTCAGAAGTGCGGCAGGGCAACTACTCATGATGCTGTTCGAGCCTCTGCCACCAGCAAGATCTCTCTGCCAACCCTTAGCGAACAGCCAAATAGATGCTCAAGTAGTTGGAACACCGGTGATTGAACGTGTTCAAAATGAGTTTCTCCATTGTACATCTCTCTGTGGCAGTTAAACTTGCGTGCATGGCATTTCGCACCCGCATCACGGAGCAACCCGTTCGAAGTGAAGTCAAAGCCGTAGGCCGGTCAGGATCCTGGTCATGGATCGCGCAGCCAGCACCCGGCCCAGAGGAGTTGTCGAATGCGACTCCAGAGATTGCCTCAGGACTGTTTCCTTGCCTGAACCGCTCGCCAAGACCCAGACCTCGCGCGCCGCACCGATTACTCCGTAGCCCATGGTAATCCGGTTCGGCGGCGGTTTGGATGCAATGACTGGACGATATGACTCCGGGCTGGCTACGGCCTCTTCCGGTTCACCAGGAAATAGTGAAGCCACATGTCCATCTTCACCCATGCCAAGTAGAATCAAGTCGAGTATCGGCTGCCCGAATGTGGAATGCGGGGCCAAGCGGTTCAATTCCGCCGAAGCTATGCTGGCTGCTTCCTTTGGCCGGCATTCCCCTGGAATCCGGTGGATGCGATCCGGTTCGATGCCGAGAGGATGAAAGAGGGCCGCTTGAGCGATTCCAAAGTTGCTTTCGGCATCGGTAGGAGGAACGCAGCGCTCGTCCGCCCAGAAGAAGTGAGTCCCGGGAAATTTCGAGCCTTGCCTGCGTCCTGCTTCCGTCAACTCGGCGCAGAACCGCCTGGCGATCCGGCCGCCGGATAGCGCGAGAAGGAACTTGCCACTCTCTGGCGCGCCTGACAGCCGCTGTGCACAATCCGATGCAGCCGCCGCGGCAAGACTGGCGTCGGAGGAAAACTCAATAAGTTGAAATCGAGTCATCACGAGGCCCGGCGTTGAAGCTATTTCACCGGCTGGGGATTTCGCCAAGAACGACCACTGGCGGCCAGTAATTCATCGGCGGCAGCCGGCCCCCATGTTCCAGCAGCGTAAAACTCCTTTTCCATCAACGGCTGGTTGTCCCAACCTGCTCGGATGGAATCGATGAAACCCCATGCTGTCTCGACTTCATCACGGCGAATAAACAACGTGGCGTCCCCTGCAATGGCTTCAAGCAGGAGCCGCTCGTAGGCTTCGGGTGTATAGGCACCGAACTCGGAATCGTAGCTGAAATGCATCCGGACCGGGCGGAGCCTCATGCTCGTTCCGGGGATTTTTCCATTGAAGCGAAGCGTGATGCCTTCGTTTGGTTGCAGGCGGAGCGTGATGGCATTGGCATCGAGCTTCGGTCCACATTGAGCGGCGAACAGAACGTGGGGAGTCGGACGGAACTGCACCCGGACTTCGCTGGCGCTGAGGGGCAGGTTTTTACCCGTGCGCAAGTAGAACGGCACACCGGACCAACGCCAGTTGTCGATGAGCATCCGGAGAGCGATGAATGTCTCCACATTTGAGTCCGCCTTCACCTTCGATTCACCGCGATAGGCGGGGCGCGGCTGGTCATCGATCTCACCCGCGGTGTACTGGCCGCGCACCACATTTGCCGCGACCTGGATTGGGGCGAGCGGACGGATGGATTTGAGCAGTTTGACCTTCTCATCCCGGATGGATTCCGCTTCGAGCGAAACAGGCGGTTCCATCGCGACGAGCGCCAGGACTTGCAGAAGGTGGTTCTGGAGCATGTCCCGCATCGCACCGGCTTCCTCGTAGTAACCGCCCCTCCCGCCCACGCCCAGTTTCTCACTCACAGTAATCTGAACATGATCGACGGAGCGGCGGGTCCAGAGTTCCTCGAAGATTGAATTCGAGAAGCGGAAC
>SXMN01000349.1 GCA_005777315.1 Verrucomicrobiales bacterium | reverse complement strand
GCGGGCAATCCTGCCAACATTTGATCCGCATGCGCGATGGACATGCGCCAATCCAATCAGAGTCCACAGCGGCGCGCCACCAAATTCATTCCATCTCCTTGCCCTCAAACTTCATTCCACCCTCCTTGTCGAGGGCCATGTGCTGACTCCGGAAATCTGGAATCCTGCCACAGGTCAGTGGCGTGTCGCCGCGGACATGTCTGTGCCCCGCAATTATCATTCGCTGGCGTTGTTGCTGCCGGACGGTCGGGTGCTCGCCGGCGGCGGCGGTTTGGGCGGCGGCGATCATCGAGACGCGCAATTGTACAGCCCTCCAACGCTCTTCAATCCCGATGGTACTCTGGCAGCGCGTCCGGTTCTTGATTCCGCGCCCCAATCCATCGGAGTCGCGACGCATTTCACAGTATCAGGCACTCCAGGATTGCAGAAATTCAGCTTTATCAAGATGTCAGCCATCACTCACTCGGTGAACACAGACTTGCGTTACCTTTCACTGCCGTTCAGTGAAATTTCGGCGGGCGTGTATGACATCACCGCGCACTCCAGCCTTAACGTCATGACTCCGGGGTACTGGATGCTGTTCGGATTGGACGAGGATGGCATCCACTCGCAGTCCAAGATCATTCTGGTTGACGCCATCAGCAGAGTGAGTGTCGCAGAGCCTGGAAATCAGTCCTCCTACGTCAATCAATCCGCCTCGCTTCAGATGGTGGCCAGTGGACCAGCCGGAAGTGTGTTGGCGTGGTCTGCCACGGGTTTGCCGGCGGGAATGTCCATAGCTTCCACCACAGGTTTGATAAACGGGACGCCAACTACGGTCGGCACCTTCACGGTGCAGATCTCCGCCACCGACGGCAACACTTCTGATTCCTCGAATTTCACATGGACTGTACAGCCGGTGACGTTCAAGCAGAGTTATGCGAACTTTACTGGAGCGAGCGGTCTCACCTTCAATGGCAACGCTGCGCTCTCGGGTTCCGTGCTTCGGGTCACACCGAACTCAGGCAACAAAGTTGGGTCAACATTCTTGACCAGTCCGGTGACGATCGGTCCGAACACCTCAATCTCAACCCGGTTTGTCTTCCAGATTTCCGGGACGACGGACGGAGCTGATGGGTTAACCTTCGTGATGCAAGGAACGGGTGCTACCGCCATCGGTGCTGCGGGTGGAAGTCTTGGATACGAGGGGATCGGATCGAGCGTGGCAGTGGAGGTGGACAATTACCAAGGGGGCAGTGACCCCAACGCGAATCATCTGGGAATCTTGAGCGGCGGCATCGTCGCGACTCACATCGCGACATTCACACCCGGTTGGGATTTGGAAAATGCCGCGAGCCATACGCTCTGGGTGGATTACGATGGTCTGGCGAATCAGCTTCGTGTTTACGCGGCCCAGGGAATCGTGACGACTCGTCCGGCGAGCGCAGTCATGACGGCGACGATGGATTTGCCAGCGTTGTTGGGAGCGCAAGCCTGGCTTGGATTTACCGCCGCGACCGGCGGAGCGTTCAACAATCATGACATTTCCGCTTGGAATGTGACTGTGAATGCATTCGCGCTGCCAACGGCTCCAGTCCTAACCGCTCCCGGGAACCTGACTAATGTGAAAGATGTCGCCGTGAACCGCCAGATGCAGGCTACCGATGCGAATGGGGATTTGCTGACGTGGAGCGCGTCAGGGCTTCCGTCGGGACTGACCATCAACGCGGCCACCGGACTGATCACAGGGACTCCCTCCTCGGCCGGAACCTTTTCTTCAACCGTGACCGTGACCGATGGCAACACGACGCCAGTCAGCACGAGTTTCACGTGGACGATTAACAATCCGGTTACCGTTCAACCGATCAGCGGAGTTGCGGTGGTTGCGGGAACAACCGTGCCGCTGACTGCCGTGGCGTCAGGCGGGTTGAATCCGATGTATCGCTGGAGCTTTGGCGATGGAACACCAGACACAGCCTTCTCGGTTTCACCTGCGACATCACATAATTATCCCACGGCGGGCCGCTTCCTCGTCACGGTCACGGTTCGCGACGACACCGGACGCGAAGTGACTGCCAGCTATCGCCAGGGTGTTTACGCGCCGCTGACTGCGAGCCGGCCAACATCTTCCTCCAGCATCGCCTACGAATCTCGGACGGGTGCCAACTCTCGCCTCTGGGTCGTCAACCCGGATAACGACAGCGTGAGCGTCTTTGACGTGGTGACTCGGGCGAAACTCGCGGAGATCACGGTAGGGCAGGCACCCCGAAGTCTCGCCGTGGGCCCAAATGGCCGGATTTGGGTGGTGAACAAGGAATCAGCCTCCCTCACGATCTTGAAATCCGATTACTCCATTGCCCAGACGGTGAACCTCCCTCGAGGTTCCAGGCCGTTTGGGCTGGTATTCGACCCGGCTGGCCTCAATGCCTACGTGGCATTGGAGGACACGGGCAAGGTCCTCAAACTTAATCCAACCACGGGCGCAACGCTGGCGGCACTCAATGTTGGACTCAATGTCCGCCACCTTTCCGTAACGGCCGATGGTGCCAAGCTTTTGGCCACGCGTTTTATCACGCCGCGCCTGCCGGGCGAAGCGACCGCGATCGTGCAAACCACTGTGAGTGGCGTTGACTATGGTGGCGAAGTTCTCGTGATCGACACAGCGACGTTGACATCGGATGACACGATCATACTTCACCACAGCGAACAGCCGGATACATCCAATTCGGGGAAGGGAATTCCAAATTATCTCGGCGCTGCTGCGATCTCCCCGGATGGGCAGAGCGCGTGGGTTCCCTCCAAGCAGGACAACATCAAACGTGGCACGCTTAGGATTGGGAACGGTGGTTCGCTCACGCATGACATGAGCGTCCGGAGCATCGCCTCGCGCATTGTCATGGCGAGCCAGACGGAGGATTTGGCGGGCAGGATTGACTTTGACAACGCCGGCATTGGAAGTGCCGCCGCGTTTGGTCCGAATGGCATTTACTTATTCACCGCTTTGGAAGGCAGTCGCGAGGTGGCGGTGGCCGACGCATACGGGAAGCAGGAGATTCTCCGATTCGAAACCGGCAGGGCGCCACAGGGTTTAGTTCTCTCCCCTGATGGCCGCACGTTGTATGTTCACAACTTCATGGATCGAACGGTGAGCATCCATGATCTGAACGCGCTGGCCAATGGCACCGAGACATCGCCGCCTGTGCCGGTGATTTTGAATTGTGTTGGGCTGGAGAAACTCAGTGCGACCGTCCTGCTTGGGAAACAATTGTTCTATGACACAAGGGATATACGGGTTGCGTTCCAGCAGTACCTCAGTTGCGCTTCGTGTCACAACGATGGCGACCAGGATGGACGTGTCTGGGACTTCACCCAGTTTGGAGAAGGCTTGCGCAACACCATTACTCTGCGTGGTCACGGCGGTGTGGCTCAGGGCCCGTTGCACTGGACGGGAAATTTCAACGAGGTGCAGGATTTTGAAGGGCAGATCCGGAACTTCGCGCTCGGCACGGGACTGATGAGTGATGCCCTTTTTCATGCCGGCACGCGATCCCAGCCGCTGGGCGACACCAAAGCCGGCTTGAGTACGGATCTGGATGCACTGGCCAGCTACATCAGTTCGCTCACCGCGCAGGGGAAGAGCCCGGATCGCAACTCGGACGGAACCATGACCAGCGCCGCTTGGGATGGCTACATCGTGTTCCAGCAGAAGAACTGCGCGCAGTGCCATTCCGGATCTCAATACACAGACAGCACCTTGGGAGTGTTCCACAACATCGGCACTCTCAAAGCAGCCAGCGGCCAGCGCATGGGTGCGACGCTCACAGGACTCGACACACCGACTTTGTACGGGCTGTGGGCGACTGCGCCTTACCTGCATGATGGTTCAGCAAGTACGCTGGAGGAAGCGATCGGTGCGCATAGCGGAGTCACGCTCAATCCAACTGAGATGAACAACCTGGTTGCCTTTGTCAGCCAGCTTGATGACGCTGGAGCTGTACCACCGCCGGCAGTCATTACGTGGGCCAATCCGTCTGCGATCACCTACGGAACCGCACTGAGCAGCCTGCAACTCAACGCTTCAGCAGACGGAGGGCTGGCTGGCACTTTCGAGTACACCCCTCCCTCCGGAACCATCTTGAACATCGGCAATGCACAGGTGCTGTCGGTCACATTCACACCCGATGACCTGACCACCCACGGTCCGGCGATCGCCACCGTTGCGATTGATGTGGTCCCGTCTGTTGTGGTGGGGCGTCACATTTTTTACAATCGTTCGGCCTTTGACGGAAATGATGCGGCGGCGAACTCTGCTGATGACGCTGCCATTGCGCCCGACAAATCAGCGCTCCTTCCCGGCGGGAAGGGAGCTTTCGCCAACTACACCAGCTACAGCCGCGGCATCAATGGCATCATGGTGGATGTCTCTGACCTGCCCGGAACTCCGACCGTGAACGATTTTGCTTTCAAGGTTGGCAACAACAACACGCCTGGTGGTTGGGCCGCAGCGCAGTCTCCAGCCAGTATCACCATCCGAACCGGTGCCGGTGTGAGCGGTGCGGATCGGATCACAATTATTTGGGTAGATGGTGCGATCAAGAAGCAGTGGCTTCAAACGACAGTGAAAGCCAGCACCACGACCGGCCTGGCGGCTGATGATGTGTTCTATTTCGGCAATGCATTAGGCGAGGTCGGCAACAGCGTCACTGACGCCGTGGTGGATTCCACCGATGTGCTCAATCCTTTCAATCAACAAACCAGTGCTGGCGCAGCAACGATCACATCTAAAGTGGATCTTGACCGGAACCGGGCTGTGGACACCTCTGATGTACTCTTGCCTTTCAACAACCAGACGAGCGTGGCGACAGCCTTGAAGCTGATCGACCTAGGCGGAGGTGGGGTAGGCCCTGCGAGCACGGCAGTGGTGTGGCCCATGTCAGGTGAGCAGTTCCAGACGATCCTGGATCTTGGTACGTCCGTCGATCATCCGTCAATCACAGTACCCATCAAGCTCATCGAAAATGTGAAAGTGGAGACAGGATGGCTGGTCCTCGAAGCCTCAGCTCAGGAGGGGCCTCTCGAGCTTCAGAGTAGCGATCATCTTGACCATTCCACATGGCGGACCGAATCGATTCCTACGGAAAGCGATTTAGGTGTCCTCAGATGGCAGATCCCTTTGCAGTCCGATTCTACAGCCCGATTCTTCCGTGTAACCAGGATGAATGCGCATAGTTCACAACAACGATAACCAGATGATTTAACCCGAACCAAACCTACCTATGAAACACCAACTCAGGTCCACATTCGTCAAAGCGCTCAACAATCTATTCCTCAGTGCCACTCTGATCGCGATAACCGCACCAGTCGGTGCGGCAATCATGATTGACCTCGGCAGTCAGCCGATTGCTCTCCTGCCAGACCTGGCCCTTCAACAGGTCATACTCAATGTCAGCAACCCCGACGGGACCGACTTCTTCTCGACAGCGGCCACGCTGAAATTCGTGGTGGATGACGGGACGGGTGGGGGAAATGCTCCCGTGATCACTGGCATAGATGCATTGAACCTGACGCCATGGAGCAGTGCGGGTGGCATTCAGAATAATCAGACTACTAATCCGGAATTCTGGGATGTCCGTGTGTTTGCCAATTTTCTAGGCGGGCAATCAGCAAAGCTACCGGCCAACTCCTCAACGCGACTCGCCAAGGTGACCTTTGACACAACCGGATTGTCCAGTGGGACATGGACCATAAAGATGTCAGCGCTCAACGTGGACCCTCAAGGTTCCAAGTACGAGGTGTTTGGTGGCGGTACGCATTTCCCCGATGTGACAGTAGGATCGATCACCCTATTGGCCGCCGTCCCCGAACCCGCTGAGACGGCATTGATCAGCGGACTGGCGTTGCTTGGAGTGGGTGTCGCGCGTCGCTATCGGAAGAACAAGCGATCACAGCGAGCCCAGTAGGATCTGGAAAAAGGCCGAACACTCAGCGGTTTATCGCTATCGGATACCCTGCCGACCGACCAGCTCCACCAACGCATCCACCCACTTCGGCTACTCGTTGAGGCACGGGATCAAGTCAACATCCCTGCCGCCACCATGAACAAATGACTCACGGTCGGGTTCGCCAATTTCTTCGAGCGCTTCCAGGCAGTCCGAAACAAATGCTGGCAGATCGAGGGCCTGTCTCTTCATCGACATCTGGCTCAATAGTGAAACTTGCAAAAGAGAATGATGATCGCCTCGTCAGTAACCTGATAAACGAGCTGATGCTCGTCATTGATGCGCCGTGACCAGCAGCTTTTCAGGTTATGCTTCAAGGGCTCAGGTTTCTTCAATCCGCGCACGCTCCACGTTAGCGCGCTTGAATCTCGGTGATTCTCACCCTAGCTTCGCGCCATGAGCACCGTCGAAGAAATTGAGCGAGCTGTGGAGCGGCTGGCTCCGCCCGAGTTTGCGCAATTAGCCTCCTGGATCGATGCGCGACGACACCAACAATGGGTTCGCCAGATGGATGAAGACGCCGCTGCCGGGAAGTTGGACTCCTTGTTTGAAGAAGCAGATGTTCAACGCCAGGCGGGACAACTCCGCGATTGGCCCCCGGATGCAACATGACTTCCAGAGCCACGCGGCGATTTTGGAAGCTCTACGAGGAGTTGCCTGAACCTATTCGCAGGCTGGCGGTGAAGAACTACCTGGTGTGGCGGCAAACTCCTTTCCATCCATCGCTGGATTTCAAAAAACTTCAAGGCAAAGGAAACCGTTTCTCAGTTCGCGTGGGAGATCACTATCGGGTGCTGGGCCGGCAAATCGAAGGCGGCGTCGAGTGGATTTGGGTCGGCACACATGAAGAGTACAACAAACTGGTGAGCCGCTAACCGTTAAGCGTAGAACAGCGCGTCCCGCCTGTTGGGGCATCGGAGGAACCAGAAACCGCCTTCGCTTCCTTTCGTGGTTGGGTGTGCTTCCTGGAGAGCTCCACGTGCATTCGCACGCGCATTGTGACCATGAACCAGTCATGACCAGGAGCGCGGACAGCCATGTCCGCAGGTCGGAAAGATTGGATTCGCGCGGACGAAGCTGTCCGCGCTCCGATGGACGGTTCATGGACAAACCCCGCTGATCCAAAGCCACTTCGATCACCTTCCATCGATAAGTGGGCTTGTATTGCTTTCCAGGAAATCCGGGATGAACCAAAGATTTTTTGAAATTCTTCCAAGAACTCGACGGCGCGGAGCGATTAACCATTAAACCTATGCACCGTCTGTCCGGAACTTCTCTCTTAACACATCCACAACCGCCTGATCGGGAGACCGGTGATCGAGTATCACTTTGCAACGGTCCTGAGTTGTTGCTTCAGGCTCCTGATTTCTTTGCCGGGATACGGACACCAAGCCCGCGAAAACTGCTCTTGCGTGAAGCGGTGCCGCCGGGTTCAATCGTCATCGATCAGAAAAGACACCTATGTAAACCGACTTTTTTCTACACTTCGCGAGCTTCGGCCGCTGTCTCTGACGAAACTGGCAATTTCACTGGAAGGACCGCGCTGGAAGCACGCCCACACCTGGGCGTGCCGAAAGCGTTCCTTCCAAGGCATGCCAGTGCCTGTCAGAGGGCGTGATTAGGTCACGCCCTTTTTGTTTCGTGCATGGCCGGGCTCGCTGGAACAGGCCACCAATGAGAGAGATCCAAATTGCAGCAGTGCGATTGATGGTTAGTGTCTGCCTCCTCGCACCAACCAAATCCGCCCACGGCGAAGGTGTCACGCTCATTACACACGGGCTGCAACTCTTCCAAGATTATCCTGGATGGGTAGATAGAATGGCGATTGCGATTACTAACCAAGCCTACGCCAATGGGAAGGCAATGACGTGGTATCATGCGACTGTAGGCATGCAAGGCGTCCTCACCAAAACACCTGTGCTCTTGCCCTTGGTTAGAAAGAGTGAGGATGCTGGTCAGTTTCCCCAAGGCGAGATCATCATAACTTTGGATTGGTCCCTGCCCTCCAATCACCTCCAAACGTCTGGCTTGCCTTTCACTGGAATCTCCACAGATGAAATCGCGGATGCACTCCTACCAGTTTTCTTGGATACTTACGACAATCTTGGAATTTCTATTCCGCTGGCTGCGTTGCCGCTACACTTCATCGGCCATAGCCGAGGAGGTTCAGTTGTCGTTGAATTGGCCCGATTACTGGGGGAAAAGGGAGTCTGGGTCGATCATTTGACTAGCCTGGATCCGCATCCGATAGACGTGCCAGACTATGGAACTTGGCTGATCCCCCCTGATCCAGCTATCAAACTGTATGAAAACGTCGTCTTTGCCGACGATTATTGGCGCAGAGACCCATTGTGGCTTTTTTGGAACCCAATTCTATGGGCGGATTTCAACGGTGAACCTGTTCGTTACGCTTACCGAGTTAGATTAAGCGAATCGATACTCCATTTGGAGGACCCAAGCCCTGGAATTACAGTCGAGCCTAATGATGAATTTAATCCTGGTTATTCAATTGAACATTCAGACGTTCATCTCTGGTACCATGCAACGATTGGGCCTCCGTTCTCTGATAACGATGGAGGGGCAACTATTGGATCGTACTGGTTTGGTGGTGTTCACCCCAAAAAAACCGAGACTGGTTTCTATTACAGCCGATTAGGCGGCGGCGTTGATGATCGGCCTGAAACTGGAGTGTTTTTCAAACATCGTGAGAACGGCGGAGTGAGTCGGTATTTTTCTCAGCGGAAAGGTAGTCAATGGGCCAACATTAGTGACATAACTGTTCCGAGCGCTCCGTTTGGACTGGTGCAGATTGGAGAAAACATTTCCATTTCGTACCGCTATCAGGATTTCGACAGTGGAGCGACGATTCAATGGTTCCTAGATACGGACTCCAACCCTTTCAATAACTCTGGTGCAACGCCCATCTGGACGCAGCCCATCACGAGTAGCGGCGATGGCGTTGCACATGGTTCTTGTGTCAGGTCGAGTGCGAGCGTCCTGCCAAACACCTATTGGATCTGCGCCAAAATCACCAGTGCGAATGGTGGCGATGATCGATATGCTTACTCACCCGGTAGCTACAGTTTCTCGACTGCTGCCACATTCATCCCCACACCAATCATCACGACTCTAACCCCTCAAATAATGCCTGGCCTGCCTCTGCCGCAAACGCAATTGTTAACCATCACCGGGACGGGATTTTTGCAAGAATCCAAGTTGGAGTTTTTCGACAACTCTACGACTTACTCAGGACGAACACCCACTTACGTCAGCCCTACCGAACTCAGATACGATGTCAAAGTTGGGAATGTGGCATCGAACTGGAAGGTCAAGGTTGTTAATGGCAGTATCAAATCTCCTCCGGCCTCATTTATTGTAGCCGCAACTCCAGACAATACCGCGCCATCACCCCCGATCAATCTGTCTGCATTTCCATCGCCGTGGTCCAGAAACAATCTGTTTTGGATCGGTTGGGACAACCCAACTGACCCCTCTGGCATTGCGCGCGTTTGGTGGAAGCTTGGCTCACCGCCGACAACGTCAACCGACGGTTTGTCGTTAGCCATGGCACTATTCAACCCACTCCCAATAACGCCTACGGTGTCTGAAGGCACACAGGCGCTCTATGTCTGGCTGGAAGATGGCACAGGCAACCGAAACCATAACAACCGGGCCACTGTCAACCTGGGCTTGGACACAACCCTACCTGCGGTGGCAATCACCAGTCCGACCAGCCTTATCTCCCCCGACCTGCCAGGATGGGTGCTTCTGTATGGCACCTACAGTGACAGTTTAAGTGGAGTCTCCTCCGTACGATACTTGAACAGCCAAGGTGAAACCGGTGAGGCAACTTTGGATGGTGGTTCTACAGCCGGTAATTGGTTTTTGCCAGGCGGACTCAGACTTTTTCCAGGACTGAACACGATCGTCGTTACTGCAATCGATTTTGCAGGAAATCAATCCTCGGTCACTTTACCAATGAACTATTTTGATAGTTCGAATGCCGGCACAGTGAGTGTCACCATCACGCCGCAAGGCGCAATTGACCAAGGCGCACAGTGGCGCGTGAATGGTGGAGCTTGGCACAACAACGGTGACTCAGAAATCAGTGTGCCCACGGGTCCTCGATTCGTGGAGTTTAAGGCAGTTCCAGGCGGCTGGCGCACACCGGCGGGTATCGTCGTCAACGTGAGCGCTGGACAAACCGCGACTGGATCGGGCAATTACACGCCCGTGTTCGTGAACCTGCCGCCGAACGCTCCTTCCAACCCCACCCCGGCCAATGGAGCAAGTGATCTCGGGCGGCAACAGCCTGTTTTCTCTTGGTCCGGCAGTGATCCGGACGGGTCAATCGAGTTTTTATTTTGCCTTGATCCAGCAAACCCCTCGAATCCGAATCCTCCGGCGTACGGCGCGTGGAGTTCGGCTTCATCGTTTCAATATCCCGCTACATTACTCGCTGGCACGACCTACAATTGGCGGATTAAGTCGCGTGATAATTTCGGCGCGGCCACAGATGGACCAGTTTGGCGGTTCACCACGGCCTATAGCTACGCAGACCTCGTGGCCAATGGACTCGCGGCGGCAGGCACCATTGAACCGGGCGCGCAGGTCGCTTTGTCGGTGACGGTGAAGAACGAGGGCAGCTTCGTTTCGCCGGGCGCATACGTTCACTTCTATCTGTCGCGGTCTCCAGGAGCGAAAGAGATTCGCCTGACTCCAAATGTGCCGGATTTGGTTCCCCAACTTCAGCCGGCGCAACAGCAGGCGGTTTCCTTCTTGGCCACTTTGAATGGTCTGGTAGCAGGCCAGAGTTTCATCGACGCGTGGATTGATTCCGGCCCGCCGGGGCCGTTCAACGAGAAGAATTTTGAGAACAACATCAGAAGCATCGAACTCAACTACATCGACGGGAAAGACCCGGAGGTTACAGCCCTCAACCTGAGCAACCCGTTTGTGAAAACCGGCGTCGCCAACTCGATTGTCTATTCGGCCCAGGACAATGTTGGCCTTAAAACGGTTGATTTCTACTACTCAACAGACGACGGGCTGAACTGGACGCCGATACAGGAAGGATACGTGCCGCCGAGCCCGCCAACTTATGGCGCACTCTTCGCGTGGACTATTCCATCCAGCTTGCCGATCGGTGGGGTGCTCAAGGTGCGGTGCGTGGCGCGGGACACTTCTGGGAACTGGGGCGAAAGAATCGCCGGGCCTTACACGATTCTCAATGGCGCGGCACCGAGCATCGCTGTGGTTGAACCGAATGGGGGCGAGGTGTGGAACATGGGTACGGTGCAGCAAATCAGGTGGAATGTTTCGTCCGCGAGCCCATTGCAGGAAATTCGTGTTTATTTCACTCACGGAGCGGTCACAGAATTTGTGACGACGATCAGTTCACCACTATCAATAGCGTACTCGTGGACGCTGCCAAGCAACCTTGCGACAACCACAGGTAAGATCCGTCTGCAGGCCTGGGACGTGAATGGCAACATGAGCGAGGATTGGAGCGACGGGTTTTTCACGATTCGAGACAGTTCAACAGGACCACCACCACCTTGGGGTAACCCCCTGCAGATCACCTCTCCGAGCAACGGAGACTCTGGCGCCGGCCCTCGAATCGCGACTGACGCCGCAGGGAATTTGCACATGGTTTACCTCACGACGACCGACACCGGTTTTAATCCACGGACGATCACTCAGACGATCCGATACAAGAGGCGGACAGGTTCTGCTTGGTCAGCGGTGCAGACGGTTTACTCCGTTACTCAGGTGACGGATGGTGCTTTGACGGGTTTCTACAGCCTTGCCGATTTGAGGGTCGCGGTCAGTCCTTCTGGCAATCCACACGCCGTCTGGAGGAGCGATTACGCCGGGGGAATCACTGCGGGGAATCAGAATGACATATTCCACACGACAAGTGACGGCGTTACCTGGAGCGCGCCAGTCAACGTCTCTGCCAACGTCCCGGACTTCCCAGGCGTGCAAACAAAGTCTGTCCTACCCTGCTTGCAAGTTGACTCTTCGGGTACCGCGCATCTTGTGTGGGTGGACGGCTATTATTGGAATCCCGACTTTACGGTGAGTGGCGTGAGCACGCTTTATTATCGGAGCAGGAGTCCGGTCACCGGCTGGTCTTCGATCGTGAAACTCACCACCGGCTACTCGTATTCGCCTTCGATGGCGATCGGTGGAAATGGGGATATTCATCTGGCGTTCCTGTCCATCCCCTCCGGCACGGCAAGCGTCACCTATATGCGGAAGTCTGGCGGCGATTGGTCGTCCTTATCGGTTGTCGCTAGCCAAGTTGACGATTCGATAGATATCGCTTGCAGCAACGGCAGCAGTATCCACGTGACCTGGCTTTACTACAATTCATCCACCAGCAAGAAGGACGTCCGCTATAGCCACTTTGATGGCCAGAGCTGGAGTCCATACGAACTGGTTCACGGAGCCGGCCAGGCAAGAAATGCTTCGCTAATCGCAGATGGCCTGGATCGGCCTCACGTTGTCTGGGAAAACAATGAGTGGCCTTACAAACTCTGGCATAGCCTGCGGGTTGGTAATTCATGGATGAACCCAATTCAAGTCAATCTCGACAGCCAGATCGTGATTGGAGATAGCGCAGATGCCGCCTTCGCGGGGCTGGGCAGTCGGCTTCACGCGGTGTGGAGTTCAAGTGTCGATGGCAGCGCTGAAATCTTCTACAACAGTGCGGACGTGAGTTTCGCGACGGACGTATTTCCACCTTTGGTGCAAGTGATCTCTCCCACCGGGAACGGAGTCGTTTCGGTCGGTTCCCTCCTGGGAATCGGGTGGAACGCCAATGATAACGTTGGAGTGACCTCAGTGGATTTGCACTATTCCACGGATGGCGGAGCCACGTGGGCAATTATCGCCCAGGGCGAAAGCAACGACGGGAGTTTCACCTGGACCGTGTCAAACATCGCGTCAACGTCCTGTGTGGTCCGCGTGACGGCCCACGATGCGGCGGGCAATTCTGGAGCTGCTGAGTCAGGCGCGTTTTCCGTGGCAGACCTCGATGCTCCTTCGATTAACCTCACGGGACCAGTGGGCGGCAGTTCTCTCACGGGCGGTGCGACAGCGAATCTTGGATGGATCGCAACTGACAATGTAGGTGTCATAGGAATCGACCTGGAGTACTCGTTGGACAACGGCAGTTCCTGGAGCGAGATCGGCATTGGTCTGACCAACGATGGAACGGAGCCGTGGGAGGTTCCTAACGTCGCGACGACGAGTCTGGTCATCCGCGCCACAGCGCGGGATGCTGCGGGGCTAACCGCCAGCACCGTGTCAGGAAGTCCTCTGACTATTAACCGGCAGAACACGCTGCCAGCCGTACCACACAGCCCGTTCCCAATCGACGCCGGAGCCGGTGTACCTCCCGGGACCGGCACGCTCCAATGGGCCAGCTCGGACGTTGATGGAGATCCTTTGACCTACGAAGTCAGATTTGGAACCGATCCGAATCCTCCTGTGCTGAGTTCTGCCGTTAAATCTCCTTCTGTGAGTGTGGCTTTGCTGAGGAGCCAGCGAACAAAGCGGTCTGTGGGCCTGAGTTCTGTAGGCAACTCTTCCGAATTCACACCAAGCACGCTGCTGCCGAATACGACTTATTACTGGCGAGTGAGCGTGTCGGACGGAAGCTTAACAGCCGATGGGCCGCTTTGGTCCTTCACCACGGCAGCTTCGACTGTGCTTGGCCGTTACATATTCTACAATCGCTCGGCTTTCGATGGGAACGACCCATCGGCAAATCTCAGTGACGACGCCGCAATTGCCACCGACAAAGTTCCCTTACTTGCGGGAGGCACTGCCACGTTCAACAACTACACCAGCTACAGCCGGGGCATCAACGGGATCATGGTGGACATCGCGGGCCTGGGTGGCACGCCAACTCTCAGCGATTTCGTTTTCAAAGTTGGCAACGACAATAACTCCAGCGGCTGGCCCTCAGCTCCCAGTCCCCTCATCTCCGTCCGCAGCGGCGCTGGTGTGGATGGCGCAGACCGGGTCACCTTGATCTGGCCCGACGGCGCGATCAAGAAGCAGTGGCTCCAAGTCACCGTGAAGGCGACGGCGAACACGGGATTGGCAGCGGATGATGTATTCTACTTCGGAAACGCTGTGGGAGAGGCAGGAAACAGTGTTGCCAACGCGCAGGTGGACGTGACGGATGTGTTGCGTCCTTTCAACCGGCAATCCGGCGGCAGCACGGCGAGCATCACTTCCGTCTTGGACATCAATCGCGATACAGCAGTGGATGTGAGCGACGTGCTTCTGCCCTTCAACCATCAGACCGACGGCACTACCGCACTCAAGCTGATCAATTTGGCAGGCCCGAGCGGATTGTCCGGTCCATCAGGGGAGTCGTCGCAACGAGCCGTGGCTCTGTCTGCGTTCGAACTCTCTGAACTTTTGAGGAAAGGACCGGACGGGAACTCCGTTTCAGGTGGTTCGTTCACGGTTCATCTTTCCCTGCAACTTGTTGCCCGCAGGCATGGCTCCGATGAGGTCTTTCTGGCGACTCCGGACGCTGAAGGTGAATGGTCGTTGGAAGTGACAGACGATGTCACTCGCGCTCGCTGGCAGTCTTTTCCTGAAGCCGCATGGATTACGCCCGAGGGGAAAGGCTGGCTGATCCCAATCCCACCCGACTCAGAGACGCGGTTCTACCGCGCAGTCCAGAATCGTCCCGTCGGCGAATGAATCGATGACTCAAGACAACAAACCAATGACCAGAATGAAAACCTACCGCACCAACTTCACACGGATACTGACACAACACGCCGCGCTAGCCCTCGTGCTGGTGAGCCTAGTGAGCCCTCCAGCGCATGCCGCGATCTTATTGGAGATTAACGTGGGCATCCAACCACTGCTATCCGAGACGCCCGGGCAACCCATTGATCTTTTCATCAACAACACCGGCAGCGATGATTTCATCACGCAAGGCGCCACCCTCAAGTTTGAAATCGACGATGGGCTGGGTGGCGGCAACGCCCCGGTCATCACGGGCATAGACCTTATCACCGGCACGGTCTTCCAATCCGTCGGAACGCAGACGCCCCCTCCCCCCGGAGGATTCAATGCGGAATTTGCTTTCCGCACCGTCGTGGACTTCGGGGGGGCTCGGAGTCACCTTGGGTGCCGGCAGCCAGACCAAATTGGGGACCATCACGGTGAACACGACTGGATTCACCTCTGGGAACTGGGCGTTGCGCATGGCGACCTTCCAGAGCGGAGAGGCGGTGGACAGTAAATACGTTCAATTTGGCACAGAGGCCGAGTTTTTTCCAACTGTCTCCAATGGCCAGATCACGATTACCGCAGTGCCGGAACCGGAATCGTACGCCGCGTTCACAGCGATAACTTTGATCGGAGTGGGTGTGGCGCGGCGCTATCGGAAGCACAAGCGGTTGCTGCGCGCCTAATAAAACTTGGAGGAAGGCGGAGCAATCACCGGTTTCAAGAAAGGGTGTGGATCGAGTCCACCAGCAGGCGACGTCTTGTGGTAAACAATCAGTTTCCGCCTCTGGCGGTATCGCTATCGGATTCCCTGCCGGGCGACCAGCTCCGTTAAGGCATCCAACCACTTCGGGTGCTCGTTGAGGCACTGGATCAAGTCAAAATCCTTGCCGCCGGAGTGAATGAAAGACTCGCGACCGCGCATGCCGATTTCTTCGAGCGTCTCCAGGCAATCCGACACGAAAGCCGGGCAGATGACCAGCAGTCTCTTCTTTCCTTGCTTGGGAAGTTCCTCGATGACCTTGTCCGTGTAGGGAGTGAGCCATGGTTCACGTCCGAGACGTGACTGAAACGAGATGGAGTATTGGTCGGTGGCGAGTTTTGCACGACGGACGAATGCCGCAGTCGTCTTGAAACATTGGGCGCGGTAGCAAGTGGCATGTGCCGGGCTGGGCACTTCGCAACAGTTCGGAACTTTCAAACAATGACGACCCGTCGTGTCCGCTTTCCTCATGTGCCTTTCCGGAAGGCCGTGATAACTGAACAGCAGGTGATCAAATCCCTTTTGGAGATGCGGCTCCGCAGAGGTGACGAGCGCTTCAATGTAAGCCGGCTCGTCGTAGAAAGGAGGCATCACCTTGAGTGTGGCCGTTGGTGCCTTCTTGTTGAGAACCTCCCGAACCCGCTCGACGGCGGTTTCATAGCTCGACATTGCATAGTGCGGAAACAGTGGAACGAGCACCACTTCATTGACTCCCTGTGACAGGAGGCTTTCGACGGCGTGCGGGATGGAAGGATTCTGGTAGCGCATGGCCAGCGCGACCGGGGATTGAACGCGTTTTTGCAGGAGTGCCTGAAGTCGTTTGCTGAGGACGACGAGTGGCGAGCCTTCCGGCCACCAGATGCTCTGATAGGCGGCTCCGGATTGCTTTGGGCGGGAAGGAAGGATCAGTGCGTTTACCACAAAAAAACGAATGAGATACGGAGTGTCGAGAACGCGTGGATCCATCAGAAACTCGCGCAAATAACGACGGACATCCGGGACGGACGGAGAATCCGGGGAACCCAGATTCACCAGGAGGACACCTTGCTTTTTCATCAGGCGGCGACGGGTATTGGTTGAGAGTGTGAAGAGTTGGAGGCAATGGATTCCGCGATCCGGTCCGCGGCCTTGTAGCCGGAGAGAATCGAGTCGCTCAAGCCGGTGCCATCGCGGTAGTGACCCTGCAACAGCAATCCTGGCGCGTGTTGCTCAATGTCATTCATGTTCTGGAGGTGGGTTCCGAAATCCATTTCGTACTGCGGAATCGCATGGCGATAAACCGTGACATGTTGAAAGATCGGCGAACCGGAGACACCGAGCATGCGGCGCAGGTCGGCTACTGTGATTGCCACCAGCCTGTCGGTGGTCTCGTCGGCGAGGTGCGGCGCTCGCGCTCCTCCGACGTAGTTCGTCAGCAGGACACAGCCCTCGGGTGCGCGCTCAGGAAAGAGTGATGAGGCAAAAATGGATCCGAGAATATTGAAGCGCTCGATCTCCGGGATGAGAACTCCAAATCCACTCAGAGAGTGTGCCACCTCTGCCCGGCGGAAGCCGAGAGAGACGGAAGCCACTGGGGAATATCGAATCTTGCCGAGCGAGCTCAGACTTGCCCGGCCGCAACCGCGCAGTTCGATCTGGGCGAGCTTGTGCGCTGGTGCCACCAGCAACACGCGCGAATGTTCGCGGGATTCCGAGGAGGACGCGCAATTGAGGTGGGCAGTCCATCCGGCGCCAGTCCTCTCCAGGCATCGTACCGTCGAGTTGAGTTGAATGTCCTCCTTGAGCGTGGAGGCGAGAGCATCGGTGAGCGCGACAAGACCTCCGTTGAACGAGAGCTTCTTTGCGTTCTGCTTCGAGACGCTTCCGCTGCGCTTGCGTTCACGCGCTCCCAGGATCTGGCCGCGAATGAGGGATCCATAGCGCTGTTCCAGGGCGTGTAGTTTCGGAAATGCGTATCGGACTGAAAGTTTGTTTGGGTCACCAGCAAAAATTCCCGCGACAAACGGGTTGATCGCGTAGTCGAGGAACTCCTGTCCCAGACGCCGGAGAACAAATTGGCCCAGTGATTCTTCCACCATTCCACGCGCGATGAACGGCTCTTTCAAAAGACGCAGCTTCGCGCCGATGGAAAAGAGCGGTGTGGCAAAGAAACCAAGTGGCGAGCCGGGCAAACTCACAGGACCTCCATTCCGGACGATGTAGCGATCATTCGCCTCGGGAGCGGAATAGCGCTTGCTTGATTCGAGTCCGGCATCGGCGACAAGTTTGCCGATCAATGGCGCCGTTTCCAAGATGGTGTTTGGGCCGCACTCGGCAATGAACCCGTCCTGGTGGACGGTCTGAATGACTCCGCCGCAACGGGGGGCCGCTTCATACAGGACGAAAGGAATGTTCTTCGATCGTAACTGAAGCGCAGCGGTCAATCCGGTGATGCCGCCTCCAATGATTGCCACGGGCTTCATACGGTGCGGGAGAATCGCTTCGGAGTGGTTGCGATATGAGCGTCAAAGCGCATCGCGATGTTGCGGATGAACAGGCGCCCGCACTCGGTGACTTCGATGCCGGCCGGCTTGCGTTCGATCAAGCCATCCAGTGCGAGGTCTTCCAAGGAACCGAGTTCGCGGTCAAAATAGGATGGGAAATCAAGCGAGAGATCGCTCGAGAGTTTGTCGTAGTCGAGACGCAGATCACACATGAGCCTCATAATCGTGTGGCGCCGGACCTGGTCGTCGGCAGTCATGAAGTATCCCTTGGCCAGGGGCAGTTCCCCTCGATCCACGGAGGCGTAGTAATCCGGCAGTTCCTTCTCGTTTTGCCAGTAGAAATCCTCCGCTTGCGAGACCGCAGACATTCCGAAGCCATAGATATCGGCTCCACCATGCGTGCTGTAACCTTGAAAATTGCGCTGAAGCGTTCCCTGCTGCTGGGCGATGGCCAGTTCATCATTGGCCCGGGCGAAATGATCCATGCCAATGTAAACAAAGCCCTGGTCAGTGAGTTTCTCGATGGTGAGCTTGAGGATTTGAAGCTTCACTTCGGGGGAGGGCAGGGCGGCTTCCTTTTCCAGAATCTTTTGCGCGGGTTTGATCCAGGGGACATGGGCGTAGCTGAAGATCGCCAGTCGATCGGGACAGATGTCGAGCACGGCATCGATCGTCTCCTCGAACGATGCGACCGTTTGATACGGCAGTCCATAGATGAGGTCGATGTTCAGGGAATTGAAGCCGCTGCTGCGAAGCCACTCGATGGAACGTTCCGTTTCTTCGAGTGGTTGAATACGATGGACTGCCGCCTGCACCTGAGGATTGAAGTCCTGCACGCCGAGAGACGCGCGGTTGAATCCCACGTCACTCAATGCGTGGACATGCTCTCGCGTGAATCGGCGCGGATCGATCTCGACTCCTGCTTCTATGTTTTTCGAGAACTCAAAGCGGGAATGGATCATCTGCCCTAGTTGACGCAATTCTTCGGGAGTCAGAAATGTTGGGGTGCCGCCGCCGAAGTGCAACTGGGTCACCTTGCGATCCAGGTTCAGATGGCTGCGCATGAGGTCCATCTCCTTCTCCAGATACTTCAGATAGCCGCCGCTCTGGCTCTGTTGTGTGGTGATGACCGTCGTGCAGCCGCAGAACCAGCAGAGGGTCTGGCAAAAAGGCAGATGAAAATAGAGTGAAATATCGCGCGCAGCCGTATTGTTTCGTTTTATCTTTTCCTCCCACAACGCGCGATCAACGGGGCCGCTGAATTGTGTTGCAGGCGGGTATGACGTGTAACGCGGTCCGGGCACGTTGTACTTCTTCACCAGTTCGAGATCGACGTTGAGGCGGCTCATAGGAGGGGATCAGGTCAGGGATTGGGGCGGTGGTTTCGGACGGTGTTCACGAGCGCTTCGATGCAGTCAAGCTTTGCACCCGGCGGCGTGCCGTGTCCCAGATTGAAGATATGCCCCGGGTGACCGCGCATATCGTCCAGGATCTGCCGGGTGGCACGTGTGACCGCTGCCGGCGTGGTTTGCAGAAGCACAGGATCCAGGTTGCCCTGCAGTGCGATGTTCGCCGGGATGAGTTTGCGCGCATCCGCGAGCCGGATTCCCCAATCGATCCCGATCACTTGCGATCCAAGTTCGCTCAGAACATTCCAGCTTCCATGGGTTCCTTTTGAGAACGCGATCACGGGCGAGGAACGGTCGAGTGATTCAATGATCTGCCGCATCCACCGGGCGGAAGCGGCTTCGAAGACCTCCGGCGCGAGCATGCCTCCCAGGCTGTCGAAGATCTGGACGGCATCCGCGCCGGCATCGATCTGGAGCTGAAGAAAGCGGGTGACGGCGCTGGCGAGCTTTTCCATGAGCCGGTTGAAAAGCGTCGCATCCTCGTAGAACAGCGCCCTCGCTTTGGTGAATTCCTTCGCGCTGCCACCTTCCATCATGAAATTCGCGAGCGTCCATGGAGATCCTGCAAATCCCAGAAGTGCTGTGCGATTGCCCAGGGCCTGCCGCAATTGTCTGAGCGCCTGCGCCACATATTCGAGCCTTTCCACCACGGCATCGACCTGAAGCCGCTCAATGTCTGCTTGATCGCGGAGTGTGAAGTCCATGCGGATGCCGCCTGCATCCCCAAATTCAAATCCCTGTCCCAAAGCTTGTGGAATCACCAGAATGTCGCTGAAAAGCACAGCTCCATCGAACCCGAAGCGTTTGATCGGCTGAAGTGTGACTTCAGTCGCGAGATCAGGATCTTGAATCAACTGAAGGAAGGAATACTTCTCCCTCAGCTCGCGATACTCCGGCAGGCAGCGTCCGGCCTGGCGCATCAGCCAGACGGGTGGATGATCCACCGGCTGGCATCGGCTGGCGGCGAGGAAACGTTCGCGATCGGTCATGGCGTGGAGTGTCGTGATTGTCTTGAGGATTGCTTTGCGGCTATTGATCTAATGTTCGCAATTATTGGCTGGATCAACTTGGTGGCGCCGATGAGCGGAGTCAACGGGCTTGTTGTTCCGGAGCGAATGTTTCCGCGAGAGCCACGGCTTTCAGCATCGCTTTCGACTTGTTGATGGTTTCCTGGAATTCAGCCTCGGGAACGGAATCGTTCACCCAGCCGCCGCCCGCCTGGACGTAAGCCTTGCCGTCCTTGAGCAGCGCCGTGCGGATGGTGATGCAACAATCAAGGTTGCCGCTGAAGGAAAAGTATCCGACGCATCCGCCGTAAGGCCCCCGGGTCGTTTGCTCCAGTTCCGAGATGAGCTGCATCGCCCTGACTTTTGGTGCGCCGCTCAAGGTTCCGGCGGGGAACGTCGCGCGCATCAGATCGTAAGGAGTGCTGGACGACGCGAGTCTGCCTTCAACCTGCGAAACAATGTGCATCACGTGGCTGTAGCGCTC
>SXMN01000030.1 GCA_005777315.1 Verrucomicrobiales bacterium | reverse complement strand
GAGCCGGAGCCGGCTCCGGCTCCGCCTCGGGAACCAGCAATTGGTCGATCTCTGGCATCACTCTCTCCAGCGGCCTCAACACTCTTAGCGTCACCGCTCGCGACACCGTCGGAAATGAAAGCACCACAACTCTCGCCGTCACTTACACTCCGCCGGACACCACCAAGCCTTCGTTGAGTATCCAGTCTCCCACCGCGTCGAGCAGCTACGCCACGTCCATTGGTTTGCTCAACCTCGGTGGCAGCGCCAGTGACAACCTCGCCGTTGCTCAGGTCACCTGGACCAATGACCGCGGCGGCTCCGGCTCCGCCTCGGGCACCAGCGATTGGTCGATCACCGGCATCACTCTCTTCAGCGGCCTCAACACTCTTACAATCACTGCCCGCGATACTGTCGGAAATCAGAGCTCTGCGGCCTTGCTCGTCAGTTATAGTCCTCCGGACACAACCAATCCGATTCTCCAAATCACGGCGCCGACTCTTTCACCCACTTTCTCCACCACTGTCAGTGTCCTCTCGCTGGCAGGTTCCGCCTCGGACAATATCGCGGTTCAGCTGATCAACTGGAGCAATGATCGTGGCGGTAGCGGTCTGGCGGATGGAACCACCAGCTGGTCCACGGCGGTTAACCTCCAACCCGGCCTCAACAATCTCATCGTCCGGGCAACCGATAGCGCAGGGAACGCCGCCACTGCCACGCTTGCCGTCACCTACAATTCGAGCAGCGCTCCAATCATCGCAATTTTCACTCCCACTTCCCAAGGTGCCTACACAACCACCAGCGGCACGTTGAAGCTGACCGGCGGCGCTTCCGGCTCACCCGCCTTGAGTCGCATCACATGGGATAATGATCGTGGCGGCGGTGGTGTTGCCAGTGGCTTCGCCAGTTGGTCAGCCAATGATATTGTGCTCCAGCCGGGTGCCAATCGAATCACCGTCACAGCGTGGGATACCGCAGGAAACAGCACGAAAGCCAGCATCGCCATCACTTACGACGCGTCTGATGCAGTCAGCCCACAACTGATGATCACTTCACATGTTTCCTCGTCCAACCATTCCACGACAGCGGCAATGGTGAAGGTCGGCGGATGGGCATCTGACAATGTGGGGGTGACACAGATTGTCTGGAGCAACAGCCGAGGCGGAAGCGGTGTGGCCGTTGGAACAGCAAGCTGGCGCATCGACACCAACCTTCAACCTGGATCAAATGAGCTTACCATCACCGCTCGCGATGCAGCAGGGAACATCACAAGTGCTCGCTTGAGCATCTCCTACGCACCGGAGGCCGGCATCAATCCGACTGTTGCCATCAGCTCTCCGACTCCATCGAACAGCTACACCACCTCCAGCGGGAAACTCGATCTTTCCGGTAGCGCAACCAGTCTCACCAAAATAGTTCAGGTATCCTGGGCCAATGATCGCGGCGGTTCGGGCATCGCTTCGGGCACCTCCAGTTGGTCGATCAGCGCCATCTCCCTCACCAGCGGCATCAACAATCTCACCCTCGCAGCGCGCGACATCGACGGGAAGGAAGGCACCACCAGTCTCGCTGTCACTTACGCTCCGCCGGACACCACCGGTCCAATCGTTCACATTACCACTCCGACGACCTCGCCAACATATTCTGCGACCGCCAACATTCTCTCCCTGGCCGGTTCAGCTTCGGATGATAACGCCGTGCGCGAAGTCACCTGGAGCAACGATCGCGGCGGCAGCGGTCTGGCTGATGGGACCGTAGCATGGTCCACAGCCGTCACTCTCAAGTCAGGGCTGAACAAGATCACCGTCTCGGCAACCGACTATGCGGGAAATATCGCCGCTTCCACACTGACCGTTACCTATAATTCGGGCACTCCTCCCGTCATCGCGATCTTCACTCCCACTTCCCAGGGCACCTACACAACCACGAGCAGCACTCTCAAACTGGCCGGTGGCGCTTCCGGATCCCCAGCCTTGAGTCGCATCACCTGGACCAATGACCGTGGCGGGGACGGCATTGCCAACGGCACCGCGAGTTGGTCGATCAAAGAAATCACGCTCCAACCTGGATCCAATCGAATCTCTGTCACCGCCTGGGATACGGCAGGGAACAGCACCGAAGCCGTGATCGCCGTCACCTGCAATGGCGCTGACACGGAAAGCCCGAAGTTGACGATCACCTCACCAGCCCCCTCGCCCAGCCATTCGACGACAGCGGCAATCGTGAAGGTCGGCGGATGGGCATCTGACAATGTGGGGGTGACACAGATTGTCTGGAGCAACAGCCGAGGCGGAAGCGGTGTGGCCGTTGGAACAGCAAGCTGGAGCATCGACACCAACCTTCAACCTGGATCAAATGAGCTTACCATCACCGCTCGCGATGCAGCGGGGAACATCACAAGTGCTCGCTTGAGCATCTCCTACGCACCGGAGGCCGGCATCAATCCGACTGTTGCCATCAGCTCTCCGACTCCATTGAACAGCTACACCACCTCCAACGGGACACTCGACCTTTCCGGTAGCGCAACCAGTCTCACCGAAATAGTTCAAGTATCCTGGGCCAATGATCGCGGCGGTTCGGGCATCGCCTCCGGCACCACCAGTTGGTCGATCAGTGCCATCTCCCTCACCATCGGCATCAACAATCTCACCCTCACAGCTCGCGACGGACTCGGAGTGGAAACCACCACCACACTGGGCGTTGTTTACGCTCCTCCGGACGTCACGAGTCCGACAATGGAAATCACCGCGCCAACTTCTTCGCCATCCCACTCCACTACTTCCAGCATTCTCACTCTGGGAGGTTCAGCCTCAGACGATTTTGGCATCCAGAAAATCGCATGGACCAACGACCGCGGCGGCACTGGCCTGGCTGAAGGGGTCTCAAACTGGTCCGCGACTGTCACGCTCCAGCCCGGTGTCAACAACCTGGCCGTCACCGCAACCGACGCTGCCGGCAACACCACCACCGCCAACCTTGCCGTTACCTACTCCACAGGAACGCCGCCAATCATCGCCATTTTCTCACCCACATCGCTTGGCGCCTACACGACAACTGGCGGCATCATCAAGCTTGCTGGGGGCGCTTCGGGCTCGCCCGCCCTGAGCCGTGTCACCTGGGAGAACGACCGGGGCGGCGGCGGCATTGCCACTGGCACTGCCAGTTGGTCAGCCAAGGACATCCTCCTGCAGCCTGGCTCCAATCGAATCACCGTCACGGC
Organism: Verrucomicrobiales bacterium; assembly: GCA_005777315.1. Lineage (GTDB taxonomy): Bacteria > Verrucomicrobiota > Verrucomicrobiia > Limisphaerales > F1-12-MAGs170 > F1-120-MAGs170. The sequence continues at coordinate 6,540 of SXMN01000030.1, read as the reverse complement.
CTGGGACACTGGAGGCAACAGTGCCAAAGCTATCATCACGATCACATACAATGGTTCGGCTCCACAAACTCCCACTCAAATTCCGGTTCGTTACGCGATATCGGACGGCAAATTGCTCATCACCTGGACGGACCCAGGATATGTTCTCCAGACCAGGCCAAGCCTGCTGGATTCGAATTGGACTGATGTTTCAGGAGGATCACCTTTCTCAGCACCGACCGGTGAAGAACAGGGATTTTACAGGTTGCAGAAGCGACCGCAGCCATGAGCTGACGAATTTTGAGGTCTCCTCGGTAGAAAGTACAGAATCGGGAGATGGTGATTTCCGGCCTGCCGACCAGACCGCAGGATAGAAAACGTTCGGCTAATCATTCACCGCCGCACCAACCAGCAGCCGGAATTTCCATCCAGTGTCGTCGTTCCCGCCCTGCGTTTGTTTCATCAGGATACCAACAATGTTCTCCTTCGGGTCGGCAAAGTATTGCGTGTTGAAGTAGCCACCCCAATCGAATGTGCCGGCGCTCCCCTGCCCTCCCCTCGCCACTCCTTTCTCGGTCACCACACCGAACGCGAGGCCATGATGCGAGTTACCCCCTCCAAACAGATCACCAGTTTGATTGCGCATCATCGTTGCGATGGTGGTCCGGCTCAGGATGCGGACCCCGTTCAATTCGCCACCGTTGAGATACATCTGGAGAAACGCAGCGTAATCCTTCGCCGTGCTGCAAAGCCCGGCGCCACCCGAGAAGAAGCTTTTCGCGCCCGTGATCGGATAATCCGGATCATAAAAAGTCACAGGATAGCGCACCCACTTGGAATTCTCGGGTTTCTGGACCGTCACCAGGCGGGCGGCTTTCTCCGGCGGCAGATAAAATCCGCTGTCCTTCATTCCCAGTGGTCCGAAAAGGCGGTCGCGCAGAAAGACGTCGAAGGGTTTCCCTGAAACGATCTCGATGAAGTGGCCGAGCACATCGAGACCTTCGCCGTAGGTGAACTTCTCGCCGGGTTGATGATGCAACGGGAGTTTCGCCAGCTTCTTCACGCTCTCAGCAATGGTCACCGGCTCGGTCGTGAAAAGGTCGGTCACCCCGGCTTTCCTGTAAATTTTCTTGAAGCGCTCATCTCCATCGATGACTCCATAGCCAATGCCCGATGTGTGCGTGAGCAAATGGCGGATGGTGATCGGTGTCCTCACAGGTTCGATGGTCCAGGTGATGTCCGCTTCGTTGAAGGTCTTGAGCACGCCGGCATCCTTGAACTCGGGGATCCACTTCGAGATCGCGTCATCCAACTGGAATCGGCCTTCCTCCCACAGCATCATCACGGCGGTGCTGGTGATGGCTTTGGACTGCGAGGCGATGCGGAAGATGTCGTCCTTTTTCAGCACGCGATTCGCGGCGTTATCCGAAAGCCCAAAGGCCTTGTGATACACGATCCTCCCCTGGCGGGCCACCAGCGCGACAACGCCGGGTATTTTGCCATCGGCAATCGCCGTGGTACACATCGCGTCAATCCGGGCAAGCCGCTCTTCTGACATGCCGACTCGGGCAGGCGGAGCTTCCGTCAACGGGTGCGAACGCGGATTCGACTTGGGCTGGGCGACTGAGCGCAGCGCCGTGAAGACAAGGCACGTGGCAAGGAGGAGATGGACATAAGCCCTCGAACGCGCGATGCGACGAAAGCGAGTGGCGGTGTGTGGTGTCATGGCGGCAATGTCTAGCTGGATGACAGCCTGAAGGGAAGCGGAACCATATTGGGGGAGTTTTCTATTATGAAAGCTTGGCTTCCTTTCCAATTTGGGGCTTACTTTTAGTCAAGCAGCCACCAATATAAACGGGACCGCCTATGCTAGATATTCTTGGACGTCTTGATCCGGCCAGCACGCACTGTGATGGCATTTCTCGCCGCGGCTTTCTGAAGATCGGTGGCATGGCGGCGGGCGGTTTGTCGCTCGCACAATTATTCGCGCTCGAGGCCAGGGCTAAAACAGGCTCCTCGCACAAGGCAGTCATCAACATCTATCTGCCGGGAGGGCCACCGCACCTGGATATGTTCGACCTCAAGCCCGAGGCGCCAGCCGAGGTTCGGGGCGAATTCAAGCCGATCAAGACCAACGTGCCGGGCATGGAGATTTGCGAGCTGTTTCCGCGATTGGCTGCGATGGCGGACAAGTTTGCCATCGTCCGATCGATCGTGGATTCCGAAGGCGATCACGATTGCTTCCAGTGCATGACCGGCCGCACCCGGCGTGGCGTTGCGCCTCCGGGAGGCTGGCCGGCCTTTGGCGCATGGGTCTCCAAATTGCAAGGCACGCGTCCCGGCATACCCGCTCACTTGTCGCTCATGTATCCAACGGGAAACCGGACATGGGGGGAGGCCGGCAACGGCGGATTCATCGGACCGGCGCATGCGCCAATGAGTCTCGTGGCCAAAGATCCGAATGCAAAGGCGGCAAACCTGACGTTGGAAGGCATTCCCCTCGAACGCCTGCGCGATCGTGAGACGCTCCGCGCTTCCATTGACCATTTCCATCGCGAAGCCGACAACACCGGAGTGATGGAGGGCATGGATGTTTTCCATCAACAGGCATTGGACCTCCTGGCGGGGGGCGGCGTGGCGAAAGCTCTCGACCTCTCGCAGGAAGACCCGCGCATCGTGGAGCGTTATGGCCCGGACGATGCCAGGTATCGACGGGATGGAGCGCCTCGCATGGTCCGTAGTTTTCTTCTCGCAAGACGGCTCGTCGAGGCCGGCGCACGAGTGGTGTCCCTCAATTACAGCCGTTGGGACTGGCACGGTGGCGATGGCCTGAATTTCGTGGAATCACGCGCTGAGTTTCCTTACCTCGACATCGGATTGTCCGCCTTGCTTACGGATCTGCACGAGCGTGGGTTGGACAAGGACGTGTCAGTGGTGGTGTGGGGTGAGTTTGGGCGCACGCCGAAGATCAATGACATGAACAGCCGGGATCACTGGCCAAAGGTGACCTTCGCGCTCCTCGCTGGTGGCGGAATGCGAACGGGCCAGGTCATTGGGGCCACCGACCGGCTGGGTGCGGAAGTGATCGAACGGCCCGTGAAATTCCAGGAAGTCTTCGCGACGCTTTACCACAACCTCGGCATCAATCTTCAGGAAGCAAAAGTGCAGGACACGCAGGGACGCCCGCATTACCTGGTCGATCCGGGGATCGAGCCAATCAAGGAATTGGTTTAGCTTCTCCGCAACTGCCCGGCAGCTTGAGCCAGCGGACGCGATGCTTCAAAACTCGAACTTCACTTCGCCGAGCCTTCGCGAGACTTCTCCGAGGACGCGCTTTTCCTCAGCTTCGCCTTTACCGACGAAGGTGACGCTAAAGCGCAGATAATTGCCGGCGTCATCCCACGGCACGGTCGAGATGAGGCGATCGGTGATCAGCCATTGCGACACATCTTCCGCAGTCTTGAACTCAATGCGTGAGCCATCCTTCTTGGAGGCTGCTTTGGGAGCTTTGACGTAGAGGAAGAATGAACCCTTTGGTTTGCGCGCATTGAAGCCCGCGGCTCTTAGAGTATCGACGAGCGCACTCATGCGGCGGGAGTACTTGCCGGCGATCTTTTCGGTGATTTCAGGATGATCAAAGCAGTATGCGGCCGCGTGTTGCACAGCAAGGAACTGACCGGAGTCGGTGTTGTCCTTCACATCACCGTAGGCTTTGACGATCAGTTCGTTTCCTACCACGAAGCCCACGCGCCAGCCGGTCATGTTGAACGTCTTGCTGCACGAGTGAAGTTCAACACCAACATCCTTCGCGCCCGGAGTTGCGAGAAAACTCAACGGCCTGCCCTCGAAGACCAACGCCGCGTAAGCCGCATCAGACACAACAATCAGGTTGTTCTTCTTCGCGAACTGAACCACGCGCTCGTAAAACTCAGGCGTTGCAGAAGCACCCGTGGGGTTGTTGGGATAATTGATCACCAGCGCCCTGGCTTTCGCGAGCACATCGCCGGGTACCGAATCCAGGTCGGGCAGGAAGTTCCGATCCTCGGTCAGCGGAAGATTGTGGACCAGGCCGCCGTAGTATCTGGCATGCGTGCCGAACACAGGATAACCTGGCGTGGTCATGAGGACGACATCTCCGGGATTGATGAAGCACGCGGGGAGAATCGAGAGCGCAGCCTTGCTGCCGATGGAGTGGAGCACTTCAGTGTCTGGATTGATTCCTCGCACGGCGCAGACACGTTCCATGTAACGCGCGGCGGATTGTTTGAGTGCCGCGTCACCGTTGTCAGCATAGCCACGGTTCTCGGATTTCTTCGCTTCGAGGTAAAGCTGTTCGACGACTTCGGGGAATGCCATTTCGTCCGGTTCACCCACGCCCATGTCAATGATCTCTGAGCCTGGATTGGCGATGAGCGCCGCGCGCTTGGCGCGCTTGATCTTCTCGAATTTGTAAATGGCGGTGGACTTGCCGTAGTTCTTCCCACCGATGCGTTCGGCAAACAGGTTTTGAATGTAGCTCTCGGACATAAGGTAGTTGAGTTCCGGTTCATCTGAACCACAGTCCATCAGGGCCTGCGGCCGAAAACCAAGGCGCGGACGGTAGTGGAACCGATCCCCGGAATCAAGAGAGTGGAATTCCGGACAATCGCCGCACGACTTCAATCATCTCCTCGGAATATGCGGTTCTCCACCCCATGCCGGGTCCACGAAAGGGTCCATGCAAAAAATCATTCAGCTTCTTGCATCCTCGGCACTCACTCGCTACGTTACGCCCGCTGTTCGTCCTGAAAGCAGCTTCGTTGCGGAATTCAGTGCGAAAACGCGCCAGGCCAGTTTAGCTCAGTGGTAGAGCAACGGTTTTGTAAACCGTCGGTCGTCGGTTCAAATCCGACAACTGGCTCCACTTCAAACACAATTACTTACAAAGTAATTTCGATCTGTTTCTCAAGTCATGCCGCCGCACGCCGCAGCCACTAACACCTGACGCACTGGCGACGCTCACAGAAACGCCTTTAACGCCCGAGAACACGCCACATACACCGTACAACATCGTTGTATAACCTGAAAACTGCCAATGTCCGCCAGCTCTGGGAGGACGTGGAAACGGACTTGAAGATCAGATTTCTTGTACCGACGCGGCCTCTGTGGACTTGCACGCCAAAGCACGGGAGTTGAGCAACCGCTACACGTCCACTCTGGGCACTCGCAGCCTGGACCTGCTACAGCTTGCGGCCGCGCTGCCCTTGAAGGCGAAAACATTTTTCGACTTCGACGATCGTCAACGCCAGGCTGCCGCGAGTGAAGGAATGGAAGTCAGACCGCGAAGACCGGCAGCCGCAACCTCGGCGCGGTGATCCTGTGCGGCGATTGCGACCTGACCCTCTACCACATTCGCAAGCTGGCTGAGCACTGTCCACGACAGCGCGGAATTGCCCCTCTGAAACGTCTGCCAGATGTCGTATGTGGCGCATGTGATGGTAAACGATACTGCAGCACCGCCCTAAACCGTGACCATGTAACCGGAGCCAGGAATTCAGCGCGTCAACGGAATCGTTGCGACTAAGCAGCCGCGGCCAGCGCCGGGACCGCTTGGTACACTGTTGCCCTCCCCAACGTAGTTGGGGTCCACTGCGGATCAATGTTCATGGTGGTCTCGGCGGTGCCGAGGAACAGGGATCCGGCGGGTTGCAGGCAATTGCGGATGCGCTTCAGGATTCTCTTTTTCGTTTCGACGTCGAAGTAAATCATCACATTGCGAATGAACACCACATCGAACACTGGAAGGATTGGCCATGGCTTGATGAGATTCATCGGCGAGAATTTGACCATCTGACGGATGTTGTCCTTGAGCACCCATCTGTCATCAACTTTTGTGAAATACTTGATGAGGTACGAGGCTGGCAGCCCACGGTTCACCTCGAATTGTGAATAGCTGCCACGTCCCGCCTGTTTCAGCACGGTGGGGGATAAATCTGTCCCGACGATCTGAATGGTCCAATCATTTAGCTGCGGGAAGCATTCACGCAGCAGCATGGCGATGGTGTAGGGCTCCTGGCCTGTGGAACAGGCGGCAGACCAGAACGACAACCGCTTAAAACCTGAACGTTGTTCGATGAGCTTTGGAATGATGTGCTGCCGGAGTGTTTCAAATGGATGAAAATCACGAAAAAACGAGGTTTCGTTCGTCGTCAGCGCATCCACAGCGCGTTCATGCCGGGTTCCGGGAACACGCTCGGCGCGCATGGCGTTGATATAATCATCCAGCGTGGCGAACCCCTCCTGCTCTGCGATCGGCGAAAGCCGGGTCTCAACAAGATACTCCTTGCCCGGATCGATCACGATGGCGGCGGAGTCGCGGGCCAGGCCGGCAATATACTGGAAGTTGGCGGCTGTTAGTGGCATGTCGTTTGAAGTGAAGCCCGGTTGGAAACAGCAGAGGACATCGACCGGCTACGGCGGACACGCCGCACGATTTCGTCCCGAACCTGGCCAAGGGGCAGCACTGTGTCGGCATAGCCCGCCTGAGTCACGCAACCGGGCATTCCCCAGACCACGCTGCTG
>SXMN01000348.1 GCA_005777315.1 Verrucomicrobiales bacterium | reverse complement strand
TATCGACTATGATCTTGCGGCCGGTCTAACCAGTGTCGCCCTGCGGTCCGCCGACCACGAATCGGCCTGTGGGATTGATGAGTAATTCAGTCTTATTCGTGAGCAAACGCGCCGGGAGAACTTTCTTGATGACATTCTCAATGCAGAATTTTTCGATGTCTTTGTGCTCAGCATCTGCCGCGTGTTGCGTGGAGATGACGACGTTGGAGATGGAAACAGGTTTGCCGTTTTCGTAAATGACGGAGACTTGGGACTTCGCATCAGGACGCAGCCAGGCGGCTTTACCGCTCTTGCGAATCTTGGTCAGCTCGCGACCGAGACGATGCGCGAACATGATCGGTGCGGGCATCAACTCGGAAGTTTCATTGCTTGCGTAACCAAACATCAAACCCTGGTCGCCAGCGCCCTGCTTCGCGGTCTTCTTGCCTTTGGCTTTCTTAGCATCCACGCCCTGCGCGATGTCGGGAGATTGCTGGGTGACGATGACATTGACGAACACCTTGTCCGCGTGAAACACGTCGTCGTCGTTCACGTAGCCAATTTCGCGGATGGCTTTGCGCGTGATGGCGACGAAATCCAGCTTGGCTTTGGTGGTGATTTCACCGCCGACTATGGCGATGTTCGACTTCACGTAAGTCTCGCAGGCGACGCGTGAAAGTTTGTCCTGCGCGAGGCACGCATCGAGGACGGCGTCGGAGATGGTGTCGGCGACTTTGTCCGGGTGCCCTTCACCGACGGATTCGGACGAAAAGATGTAGCGGTTGCTCATTTGTTGTTGATGTCTGACGGTTACCTCAATGGAACATATTGACGTATCGGGATTGGAAGATATAAATGACTCTCGTTCCGTCAATACAATTTCCGGGTGACAAATTCGAACGGTGACGGAGAGCAGGAACTGCAGATGTACTCGACGATCAAGTCACTGCGGGCACTCGCGGACTCGACCCGGCTGAGAATTCTCTCACTGCTGGAGCGTGATGAGCTATCCGTCAATGAGCTTCAGGAGATTACGGGCATGGGTCAGTCAAGGATCTCGACGCACGTTGGATTGTTGCAAGATGCGGGTCTTCTCCAATCACGACGGGAAGGGAAGCGAACTTTTTATCGGCTGAATCAGAGTGCTGAAGCATCTGCGCGTGAAATAATCCGGATCGCAGTTCGAGGGGCTGCGGAGATGTCCGAGCATGAGCACGACCAGGTGAACTTGAAAAGAATCATCGCCCGCCGGGCGGATGTGGCGCAGGTCTATTTCAACCAGGTGGCTGGAAGATTTGATCGGAGCTATGGTCCAGGACGTTCCTGGGAGGCGTTTGGTCATTTGCTTTTGCGCCTCCTGCCCCCGCTTACTGTCGCTGATCTTGGAGCGGGAGAAGGATTGCTTAGTGAACTTCTCGCAATGCGCTGCAAGAAAGTGATTGCTGTGGATAATTCCGAAAAGATGGTCGAATTTGGCGCTCGCAAGGCGAAGCAGAACGGTTTGAAGAATCTCGAGTTTCGGCTGGGAGATCTCGCTCAACCACCCATCGAAGAGGCCAGCGTTGATCTGGTGATTCTGAGCCAGGCATTACACCACGCGGAGAATCCCGCACAAGCCGTCGCGGCCGCTGCCCGGATTCTGAAGTCAGGGGGACAGATCATGATTCTGGACTTGCTCAAGCATTCGTTTGACCGTGCTAAAGAACTCTACGGAGATCGCTGGCTCGGATTTGCCCAGAGCGATCTCCATCGCTGGCTTGAAGCAACGGGGCTCAAGCGAATCGAGGTCGTCGTCGTTGCACGCGAGGAACAGCCGCCGCACTTCGAGACTGTTCTGGCGAGCGCGACGAAATAAGGAGGGCCCGTTTACCTGGGTTCGGAAGTTTTGTGGTGAGTCCATCCGGCATTATTCAACTAGGCCTGATTCTCCAATCCTGATCGCCTTCGCGTTCTGAGGCAAATCGACAGTCGTGAGTTTGCCTCCAAGCCAGCGGATTGAAAACTTTCGCGCACTGGGATGCCTTGGAAAAATGCAGGTCGTGCTGTCTTGAGACCAGTGCCCGCTTCCACCAAGGATTGCCATTGCCGGACCCGAGGGCATACGAACCGTGGCACCGATCCCTCGGGGATTTCCGGCAGGACCTTTCAAAGAGATGCGGACGCCAGCAGGGGCGGTCGAATTTCGAAAGAGTTTCGTCGGGCTACCATGCTGGGTCACGACGAGATCCGGCTTCCCGTCTTGATCGAAATCCGAGACGGCGCAGGCTCGTTGATCTCCTTCGATGCTGATGCCCGAAGCGGATGGCGACATTGTGGTGAATCTTCCCTTGCCATCGCCGCGCAGGAGCATGCCTCGTCCTTCACGCAAAGGCGGGGTGTGTCCCGGCACGCCTGAGAAGTTTTGAGCAAGAAACACATCCTGATGGCTGTCACCGTCGAAGTCCGCAACCGTGATGCCGAACGCGGGTGTCCACTGGGCTTCGGCGGGGAGTTGGACCGGTTCAAAATGATCGCCACGATTAAGGAACAGCATTGATGCAAGCGTGGTGGCCTTCAGTTCCCGAGCTGCGGATAGTTTGTCTCCAAGCAAATCAGCGATGCTGGCTGTCGAGTAACTCTTGTGCGTGGAAAATTTCGCTCGGACTGCGGGAAACACCGTCGCCACGTCGGAGAGGATTCGCAACGGCACGATTTTGTTCTGCTCGGAATCATGCCCGGCTTCGATCAGGTCCAAACCGCCGCTGCCGGAAAAATCATCGCAGTAGAGCAGGGCAGGGCGACTGGGTGACGCGGTGTAAGCGCTGTTGAGACCCCAGTTGCTCGCCACAATGTCGAGCCGCCCATCTTCGTCGAAGTCGCCAACAGCGATGCCCTGCCACCAGCCTGTGAATTTCGAGAGACCAAGCACCGACGTCTTCTCGGTGAATCTTCCGCGATCATTTTGAAACACGCGGATAGGGCCCCATTCACAGGCAAGGATCAGCTCGGGAAATCCGTCGTCATTGAGGTCGCTGAACATGGCCGCATTCACGAGGCCCGCCTCCTTGAGTCCGTCGATGCGATTGTCCTCCAGCTTTAACGTTCCTCCAGAGTTGCGGAAGAAATGGGAAGGCGTTGATTCAGGATACCGGCCGGGCACTGGGCGTCCTGCGACAAACAATTCGAGTTCGCCGTCGCCGTCACTGTCACCAACTGTCATTGCGCCGATGCCGCCCAGGGTCGCAAAATTCGGGAATAACTCGGTCCTGATTACCTTGGATTGCGGGTCGAAGGTGAGCCGATGTAGAAGTCCCGCGGTCTCAGACGGACGATCCAGGGATTCTGTTCCCACAAGCAACGACGAGGCTGCGGCACCCGCCGGCGAGGGGATGCCGGCTGTGTAACCGCGCCCGGCGCTCAAAGCTGACGAAGGCGTGGGTATCGGCAAGAAGCCTCCCGTGCCATCGTTGCGATAGGCGTGGAGCGCTCCATCGGCACCGCCATTGATCACCAGGTCTTCCTTCTCATCGCCATCCAGATCAACCCATGCGACTCCTGGAGATTGGGTGTTCGTCCTTTTTGGCAGGAGAGGCTGTCGAGCGAACTGATCCTGAGGCTGGCTTTTAGCCGCATGATTCAGCTTTGATGAAACATCCTCGAAGAGCGGTGGCAAGAGTGCGACCTGCTTGTCCTGCGCCGGTGGCGGCACGACGGAATTGGACTCGTCGATCTCATAGATGTGGCTTGCCTGTACGTTCGTCAGAACACTCTCGCGATTTGAAGGCCAACGGACGCGTAACGACATGCCGCTCGTTGCAGCACCGGAGGCGAACACCCGTAATGGATCGGATCCAGACAGGTAGCGGCCACCGGCGATGATTTCTTGCGATTGTCTCACCGGTCCTCCTGTGAGTTCGACGAGAGCTCCAATCCCCTGACTGTTGGAGCCTTGCCCCTTGAGGCGGACGGCCAAGCGAGGCGCAGCAGCTTCATTCCGGTAGATCAACGGCGGCTCGTTCAAGCAGTTGACCACGACATCGAGATCGCCGTCGTTGTCGAAATCACCGAGCGCGATCCCATGAGAAACTTGCCTCGAATCAAAACCCCAGCGGGTGCTGACATCTTCAAAAGTCAGATCACCCCGGTTTCGAAATAGTGCGTTCGGTGTGTCCAGCTTGGGATAATGCAGAATGTTTGTGCGCGAGTCTTGCTGCCGTTGTTTGCCGAGGGATTGAATCAATTCACTGGCGTCCATGTCCTCAGCATCAAACGCATGTCCATTGCCGATGAGCAGATCCTCGAAGCCATCGAGATCAACGTCGAGAAAAACCCCGGACCAGGTCCAATCCGACGCTCCCACACCCGCGTAATTCGCGATGTCAGTCCAGGTGCCGTCGCCACGATTCAGGAAGAGGGAGTTTCGGCGCGTCTGCGGATGATCATGGCGTTCCCCAGGTAGAAGGGTGGGGGGATCAGCGGCGCGCTGGCGCATTTGCGAGGCGTGCGAACGCCTGCTCATGTCGGCAATGAACCAATCCACGAATCCATCGCGATTGATGTCTGCAAAATCGACTGACATCGAGAAGTAGGAAGTATGGGTGATCGCGTTTCGTGGCAGCGCACGGAAATGGCCCTTGCCGTCGCCAAGCCAGATGCGATCCGGCGTGTGGAAGTCATTTGCCACATAGATGTCGGTGTGGCCGTCGGCATTGATGTCGCGCATCTGGACGGCGAGCCCCATGTCCCATGGAGCCGAAGCCAGGGGTTTGCCATCAGCGTCGAGGAATGCGCCTTCGGTCCACGGGACGGGCGTGAATTTACCTTTGCCATCGTTGAGATAAAGGATGTCCGGCTCGCCAAACTCGACCAGTTTACCATCGATAATTTTCAGCCGGTTCGCGTAACGCCCTGTGACCACCTCCTTGCCGCCGACCATGCGTGTGGAAACGCTCAACCCACTGCGAATCGTATTCTCACCGTAGTTTACGACGTAAAGGTCCAGGTCGCCGTCGCTGTCCACGTCAGCCAGGGCCATCGAAGTGCTCCCGAGTTTCGAGCCAAGGCCGGCGGCTTCAGTGGCGTTTATGAAATGACCGTTTCCTTCGTTCACCAAACAGGCATTCGGGCCGCCACATGAAGTGACGAGCAGATCCGGCCGACCATCCCCATTGATGTCGGCGAAGACCGCGCCTGTCGAAAGTTGATTCGAGCAGGCAACACCAGCCTTGTCGGTCACATCTTCAAATCGCCAGTTGCCGAGGTTCCGGTAAAGCGCGTTGCGTCCTCCAAGGCCGCACAAGTAAACGTCGCACAATCCGTCACCGTCGAAGTCGCCCGTGGCGACGCCCGAGCCGTTGAGCAAATTGTTGTTTAGCATCATCCGATCGAGTGCAAGCGTGTTGGTGAATGCGATCCCCAATGCAGAATTTGTCAGGAGCGTGAATCCCGGTTTGGTTGCTTCCGGCACTTTGATTGTAGTGGAACGAAAGCCGTTTCCGGTCTGCCAGGCTGACTTCGCTCCAGGTGCAACCAAGACCAAAGCGGCCACGGTGCTGAAGATGCGTCGAATTGCACACTCGCTAGATTCGGTGGGACTCTTGCTGAACAGAGAACTCTCGAACGGCTTCACCTTAATCAGGGAAAACATGCAGTGGATTTAACATCGTTCCTAGTCCTGAAAAAGCGGAATCGAAAATCTCGGAGAACTGCAGCGAGTCAATTGAGGATCGATTCCGCGAAAAACGAAGGTCGAGTTTGACAGTCCAGTGACATTTTGGTGACATTCCAGACAATCCCAAAACAAGTACGATCTGGAGTTACAGAAGAGTTCACCCTGATGGTGAGCACCTCTGGTCTGAGTTGCGCTGATGAGTCTTAGGGCGGGCGAAATAATAACTTGAGCAAATGTTAGTTAACGGGGTTCGATGACATAGTTCCATTCCCCGTGGAACTTCGCTGGCGTGATATGGACGCGAGCCAGTTCATCGTCCGAGACGCTCACTCCAGTTTCATACT
>SXMN01000347.1 GCA_005777315.1 Verrucomicrobiales bacterium | reverse complement strand
CCATCCTCATCGGCTTTGAGAAGAATGCGCGCGTGCGACTGGCGGGTGGCGGCACACCGCTTCTTGCGCAGGATGTTCATGAGTTGTTCGCGTTCTGGCGGTGACAAACGGATGCGATACTTAATTGGCATCTACTCCAAGTAGACACGCTTATCCAAAGTACAAGCTCAATTTGTTTGACCCATCAACTCACGACTGACGGAGTACTAGGCGGTAGCCAGATCTATCAGGTCCAACCCAGACAGAGGGCCTTCGATCTTCAGGCGGTGAAAAGCTACATGAATAAGAAGGGGTTCCTCATCGACCAGTCACCCAATTTTCCGGGGGCCGTGCTCACGTTCTTTCCCGGGACTTCTTCCAGCAGCTTTGGCCTGCTCGCTCCCAGCATTGCTTCCATGAGCGTGGATGAAGACAAGGAGGAGCTGCGGATCTTTGGCTTGTTCGACCCGGATGCTCCCGCCACCGTCCGGATCGAGGGCGGAAGCAAGAAAGAGATCACGGCTACAGCGAGAATCGTGGACGGGTCAACGGAGATTACCTGCCCTCTGCCCGCCAGTCAGCAGCCCAGCGCGGGCAACGTGACCGTCATCCAGCGCGGCCACAAGAGCAACACGGTGCCACTGACCGAGTGGTGGTTGAAGGCCACCGGTCACAAATACTTCTCCATTGGTCAGCCACAACCCTCGTCCACGATTGATTTCAATCTCCATTTCCGCACGGACGTTCACTCATCCCGCACCGCGCCATATCAGGTTCCCGTTTTTCGCGGCAACTCCGCGCGGGCGGCGCGGGACTCGAAGGTCACCGTGACGGATGCTTCGGGAACGTACCACGATCCGAACGGCATCCGCACGGTGAGCTGGAGCCTGTCCGGTCCCGTTGAACTCCCGGCCGTCTATGGATCGCTGCAGGTGGACCTCGGATTTTCCGGCCTGGCGAGTTTCTCCAGCGATGGCGGCATCGGCCTGACCTTCTTTGCCAAGGCGAACAACAAGATGACCGTCACCGAGACGATCAACAACCTTCAGAATACTTACCCATTCGAGCCCGGCACGCGGACTTTCCCGCCCGGGAAGTCGCAACTGGACCTCGCCACGTACACCATCCAGGGCGGATCAGGACCGGCGGCAGGGGATTCGGGAATCTTCACTTGGGAACAGGCGTCCGCTAAGTTTGCCCCGGATAAGACCGATCCAGATTACGCCGAATAACGACTCGGTCGAACCAAACATCACCGGGACGAGCTGCTTCCTGCAGCTCCCGGCCATTGGAAACGCCGCAGTCAACCATGCCGAAGCGGTTCTGTCTGCCGCGCTGACCGGCGGGCGGCCAATTATGGCGAAGCCTGCCTGATGCGATAAATGCGGCTGACTTTTCCCGAGGCATTGCGGTCTTCCTGAGAACCGGTCACTCCGGAGGCTTTGACCGTATCACCGGCTTGATTCCATGCGGGCGCGTTCAAGTCTTCCTTGAACTCCAAAGCGTAGGAATGTCCGGGAATCGTAAGCCACGTCGCCGCCAGCACTCCCGTTTCCGACAAACTGAAGGTGGTGATCTTGAGTGCGCCCGTCGCCGCGATGTTGAACTTCACGGTGCTCGACAATTCAGGAATGCCGCCATCGCTCACGCTCAACGTCACTTCGTTCGTCTTGCCTGCCTGGCTTTCAGGAATGGCCCAACTAAACCGGCCAGTCGCTCGATCAATGGTGGCTCCTGCCGGGCCAGACGCAACAGAGTAAGTCAGGGTGTTGGCGGGTTCGTCCGCGTCGCCGCCTTTCACGCTGTAGAGGAAGGTCCCTTCCGAATGAGCCACCTGATCAGGAATGGCCTCGAGGCTGGGGACCTGGTTCACTTCCTTGACCGCGATCTTGAAACTCTTCTCCGCGCTGGCGGGAGGAACGCCATTATCCGTCGCCTTCAAAGTCACCGTGTAATCTCCCGGTCCCTGCGCTTCGGTAGGTGTCCATCGAATCTCGCCTTCCGAACTCACGGTCAAGCCAGGTGGACCGGCCACCAGGACGAAGACGATCACATTGTTCGATCCGGCATCACCATCCTGCGCAGCGGCTTTGATTTGGAGAGCGGCCAGTTCGTCCACCGTCTGGTCGGCAGGACCAGTTATAGTCGGTGCAGAATTCACCTCGTTGACGGTCACCTGAAAACTTCCGGTGGCGTTCAGGTTCTTGTCCGTGCTCGCATCTGGACTGCTGTCGGTGACCTTCACTGCCACGGTATATTTGCCGGGCCCTAGCTCTTCAGTCGGCGTCCACGTGATCGCCCCGGTGGTTGTATTCAATGTCAATCCAGGCGGCCCGGACACCAGCTCGTACGTCAGTGGATTCGCGGGAAGGTCGGCGTCGTTTGCGGCCACGCTGAGTTTGACCGGGGTGGTTTCGTCCACAGCCGGATTGTCCGGCAACGCAAGCACAGGCGCCTGGTTCACTTCCTTGACTGCGATTTTGAAACTCTTTTCCGCGCTCGCCGGCGGAACTCCATTGTCCGTTACTTTCAGAGCAACCGTGTATTCTCCCGGTCCCTGCGCTTCCGTCGGTGTCCAGAGGATTTCACCGTTTGCATTGACCGTTAATCCTGGTGGTCCGTTCACCAATCCGAAAACAAAAGCACTATTCGGTGGCAGGTCACCATCCACCGCGGTGGCTTTGACGTTGAGCGCGACGAGTTCGTCCACGGTCTGGTTCACAGGAACGGTCAGCGCTGGTGGTGAGTTTACTTCATTGACGGTTACCTGGAAACTTCCGGTCGTGCTCAGATCTTTGTCGGTGATCGCATCGGGATTGGTGTCAGTGACCTTCACCGTCACCGTGTATTTGCCGGGTCCCTGCTCCTCCGTGGGAATCCACGTGATCACGCCGGTGGTTGGATTCAACGCCAATCCAGGCGGGCCGGACACCAACTCGAACATCATTGCGTTTGCCGGCAGGTCGGCATCGGTCGCGCTCACGGAGAGATTGACCGGGGCGTTTTCATCCAGAGCCGGGTTGTTGGGGAGCACCAACACCGGCGCCTGGTTCACTTCCTGAATGATGACCTGGAACGTGTTCGTCGTGGACAACGGCGGGCTCGCATCATCCGAGACCACGACAGTGACGGTGTTGGTCGAAGGTCCATGGGCTTCGGTTGTGGTCCAGGTAAACGCACCGGTGTTGGGATTGATGCTGGCCCCGGCAGGCGGACTGACCAGAGAGTAAAGGAGCTTTTGCGCGGGCACGTCCGCATCTACCGCCGCAAAACTGAGGGACAAGTTTGTTCCCTCTGGCCCTGCCTGGGTTGCCGGGGTCGAGGCGAAAGTTGGAGCCGTGTTCGCGACGATGAGCGTCACGTTCGTGGTGGAGTAGTTGATGCTCCAACCGTAAAGCTCGGGTTGAGGTGGATTGACCGAGGTAAAGTTCCCTGTGCGCGACTTGAACTCGGCCATTGAGAAGGAATCGAACTGCTTCGGCTTGAAGCCACCGATCAGCGTCACGTTGAGGCTGCCATTCAGAGAAGCGGCATCGGACACGGAGAGCCGGTCATACTCCGTTCCAGGGGTAAGACCTCCCAGCTCGATATTGAGGGCCCCGGTTGCAGTTTGGAAATACTTGCCGATGATGTTCAGGAGCCCCGCCGACGTGCCGGGACTGACGACGGAAGAGTTGGTGACGTTTCCTGTGACCGTTCCCTTCCCTCCCAGCAAGCCGCCGAGGATGGGGACTGGACGGACAAATGTGAGACTGGCTCCGTTAACCAGAGTCTGGCCGCTTGTTTGGGAGAAGGCGTCCGAAATCTGCAATGTCCCTGCGAGCACTTCGAGTTTGCCGGTGTTGTTGAAGGCGATGCCGTTGCCGATGGTGCTGATCCCTGTCCCGGAACTCTTGCGCAGAGTGCCCGCATTGTTGAAGGTCTGGGGTCCGCTAAAATTGTCGATCCGAACGTCCCCTTGAATGTCAAAGAGGCCCAGGTTTTCAATGGTCGAGTTGCTCTGAAAACGCAGCAGGTTGCCCACCATCACCGTGTTGCCCTCCAGCCGGAGCGTCTTGCCGCCCGTCAAGATCGGAAGGTTGTTCGGCGACCCAGTGTCAGCGTCCCTCCCGCTGGAACCAGCATCTGCCCGCTCCCGCCCAGTGTCCCGTCCGACCAGATCACTGTCGTGGCAGTGAACTGAGCGCTGCTGGTGAGAGTCCCTCCGCTCAGATTGAGACCAGCGATAGTCACTGCCGTTGTCGCCGTGACCGTGCCGGATTTGATGATGGCCGTGTCGGTCGCGGCTGGCACACCGGCTGGAGTCCAGTTGGCATCGACGTTCCAGTTTCCGTTCCCGCCAGACCAGTTTTTGTCGGCGGCGATCAATTGTGATTGAGCGAATGCCAGTGTGACGAGCGAGCAAAACAGGGAGGTGTAGCGCATAATGGAATCCTTAAGAATCGAGGTGATATGTCAGCTCCGGGCAACGAAATGTCCGTGGATGATCAGTTCCTTTGAGTGTTGGAAGCGACGTTAGTTGGGAGACGGGAAAACTCAAGGCCATTTCTGGCCTTGCCGAAACGATTCAACCTAAAAACGGTTGTTCGGATTCACAGAAGGAAACGAAGAGAACGAAGGGACAGCAATTTCGACAATCATTCCCCGGCGATCCGCGCTCACCCAGTCAGCGGAGTCCGGGAGACCGAGAAAATCCTTCGCATTTGGTTTCCTTCGTTACCTTCTGTTCGAATCAACTGCTGTTTTCAGGGTCAAAAAATGTGTGGAAATTACTGAGGAGACGGTGGGAAAGGCTGCAAATTATGCGCGAGCGCAGGCCGGTCCTCAGGACTTCACGCCCATCGCATCCAGATCCGGAATTTGTCCGTGAAGTCCCAATGAAAACGGAGGAGCAAGCATGTTACCCTGCGCCGCTTCTTCCTGACCCAAAAGCCGCTTGCTTTGCAATCGATGCTAATTAGCTTGCCCCCCATGTTTGAATTGCAGACTTCGCCGTCGGCGGATCCTCTGGCTCATCCCGATCGGTTCGTGAGCCGCCACATCGGTCCCAATACGCGGGAGGTTCGAGAGATGCTCGATGTGCTGGGTTTGCGCAGCATTGAGGATCTGGTCGCGGCCACAGTGCCTGAAGCGATCCGGACAAACTTGCCGCTCGATCTGCCTGCTGCCCGCGGCGAACATGAGTTGCTGAAAGATCTGCGAACGATCGCTTCCAGAAACAAGGTGTTCCGTTCCTTCATCGGGCTGGGTTATCACGATTGCATCACACCGCCGGTGGTACAGCGAAATGTTCTGGAGAACCCCGGCTGGTACACCCAGTACACGCCATACCAGGCGGAGATTTCCCAGGGCCGGCTCGAATCGCTGCTCAACTTCCAAACGATGGTGACGGATTTGACCGGGATGCAGATCGCCAACGCTTCGTTGCTGGATGAGGGAACAGCGGCGGCGGAGGCAATGACTTTGTGCCACGCCGCCAAGGGGACAACTGAGCGGAATGTATTTTTCATTTCAACGACGTGCCATCCGCAAACGATCGATGTGGTCAGGACGCGAGCCCTGCCGTTGGGAATAGAAGTCGTCATTGGCAATCACCAGGAATTCCTGTTCAACCCAGCGGTGTTTGGAGCGCTCGTGCAGTATCCGGCAACGGATGGTTCAGTGCATGACTACCGTTCCTTCATCGAAGCCGCGCATGCCGGAGGAGCGCTGGTCGCCGTTGCGGCGGACCTGTTGAGCCTGACGTTGCTCGTGCCGCCTGGAGAATTCGGAGCGGATGTGGTGATCGGAAGCTCACAACGATTTGGCGTGCCCTTGGGATTCGGCGGACCGCACGCGGCTTTTTTTGCGACGCGGGATGCATTCAAACGACAGATGCCTGGCCGGCTGGTGGGTGTTTCCAGGGATTCCGCAGGGCACCCCGCCTTCCGGCTCGCTCTGCAAACGCGCGAACAACACATCCGACGCGACAAGGCGACGAGCAACATCTGCACTGCCCAGGCGTTGCTGGCAAACATGGCGGCGATGTACGCTGTGTATCACGGTCCAGAGGGGCTGAAGCGAATCGCCCAACATATCCGGCGGCTCACGCTGGCGCTGGCGGCCGGCCTCCGCCGTCTGGGCTACAAGCTCAACATGGAACCTGTGTTTGACACTCTGTGCGTGAACATCGGAAACCGCTTAATCGATACGATCTCGCAGATTGCCACCGATCACGGAATCAATTTACGCCTCGAGGGTGAGGACGTCATCATTGTCGCCTTCGACGAGACGACGACGGCTGCCGACGTCAACAGGCTGCTCCAGATCTTCAATACCAACGTGGCGGTCGAATTTACGGCGGCGGATCTGGCCCCGACGGATGTTGATTACGCGGCGCCGTTTCAACGGACGAGCCCGTACCTTCAGCATCCTGTCTTCAACCGGTACCACTCCGAGACGGAGATGCTTCGCTATCTGCGGCGGCTGGAGTCGCGCGACCTTTCACTGGCGCATTCGATGATTCCGCTCGGTTCCTGCACGATGAAGCTCAACGCCACTTCGCAGATGTTCCCTGTGTCGTGGCCGGAGTTCAGCAAGCTGCATCCTTTCGTACCAGCCGACCAGACCGAAGGCTATGATCTTCTATTTCACGACCTCGAAGTCTGGCTTGGTGAGATCACGGGCTTTCCCGGAGTTTCCCTGCAACCGAACGCGGGTTCGCAAGGTGAATATGCGGGCCTGCTGGCGATCCACAATTTTCACCAGGGTCAGGGCGCTCCGCACCGAAAAATATGCCTCATTCCGCAATCGGCGCACGGAACGAATCCGGCCAGCGCGGTGATGGCCGGAATGGAAGTGGTGGCTGTCGCCTGCGACTCACTGGGCAATGTCGATCTGGGCGATCTCCGCGCCAAACTTGCCGCTCATGAGCAGAACCTTTCCGCGTTGATGATCACCTACCCATCGACGCATGGCGTTTTCGAGGAGCAGATCATTGAGATCTGCCGGCTGGTGCATGAGCACGGCGGGCAGGTGTACATGGACGGCGCGAACATGAACGCGCAGGTGGGTCTTTGCCGTCCGGCGGAACTCGGCGCTGATGTCTGCCACTTGAATCTGCACAAAACGTTTTGCAT
>SXMN01000346.1 GCA_005777315.1 Verrucomicrobiales bacterium | reverse complement strand
TCGGGCGGTTCATCGAAGGTTGAGCTGATCACCTCGGCCGGTTTGCAAGTGCGCTCCATGTCCGTGACTTCCTCGGGACGTTCGTCAATCAGGAGGATGAACAGGTAGATCTCGGGGCTGTTCTTGAGGATCGCATTGGCGAGCTTTTGCATCAGCACCGTCTTGCCGGTTCGCGGAGGAGCGACGATCAAGCCGCGAGATCCCTTGCCGATGGGGCACACGAGGTCGAGGACGCGTGTTGAAAGTTCGTCTGAGGCCGTCTCCAGCATGATGCGCTTGTTTGGGAAAAGCGGCGTGAGATTGTCGAAGTGTGTCTTGTCCTTCGCCTTGTCCGGATCTTCCTTGCCGACGGCTTCGACCTTGAGCAATGCGAAGAAGCGCTCCTTTTCCTTGGGTGGACGGATCTGGCCGGCCACAAGATCGCCAGTTTGCAGATCAAAGCGCCGGATCTGCGAGGGAGAGACGTAAATATCCTCCGGACAGGGAAGATAATTGAAGCTGTGAGACCGCAGGAAGCCGAAGCCCTCGGGAAGAATTTCCAGGACTCCCTCGGAGAAGAGAATGCCGCTGCGCTCCGCATTTTTTTGGAGGATTTGAAATACGAGTTCATGTTTCTTCATCGTGCCGAAGTTCTCGATCTCGAGATCTTTGGCGATGCGATTGAGCTCTGGCATGGCCATCGCCTGGAGCTGGGCGATGTTGACGGTCCGGCCTGAAGCTTCCTTCTGGCTGACAGGAGCTTCCTGGTCAGCCCGCTCTGCTCCACGTTCCGCCCTCCGATCTGCTTTCGTGGGTTGGGCGGGCCGTTCAGTTTCCCGTTCGGTTTCCGATTCAACCGAGGATTCCGAAGTCTTGGCTGGTGCTGGCTGAGCTTGCGGTGCCGTCGATGTCACCAGTTCGGCATCGGGTGCGGGAGTCGTGGCAATTTCTCCGGTCGGCTCGTCGAACGGGAGTTCGTCGCCCTTCTTTGGGCGTTTGACGGCGGCTTTGGGCTTCGCGGGATTCTTCCTGGGCGCTTTGGGAGGCATACTTCTTAAAATTAGTTTGGTGGCTTTAGCAAAGAGTTGAGTGACGCCATTGCTGAAGCAGGTGTTTAACCATCAAGACAGGCCAGACCATCTTTTCGATGCTGCAATTCCGGGATTACAAATCCGAAGGTCAGCCGGAGATAGCTCTGCCAATCAATAGGGCAGTGGAAATCTTGCGGTTAGTTCGCGAACACGTTCGCGCACCGCATGTGCCGCGTCAAGGTTTTTGATGTCCAGAAGCACTTCGCTGATCATGTCCGCCACGGCAGCCATCTCAGGTTCCTTCATCCCACGCGTGGTCACGGCTGGAGTTCCGAGACGAATGCCACTGGCTTGGAAAGGAGACCGTGTTTCAAACGGGATGGTATTCTTGTTCACGGTGATCCCGGCCTCATCCAATGCAATCTGGCAGTCCTTGCCGGTGACACTTTTGGCTCCGACATCCACGAGCATCAGGTGATTGTCGGTGCCGCCAGAGACGAGCCTGAATCCGTTGCGTTTCATTCCGTCGGCCAGCGCCGCGGCATTCTTGACGATCTGCTCCTGGTAAGCCTTGAAGGTGGGTTGCGCTGCCTCAAGGAAACACACCGCCTTGGCTGCGATCACATGCTCCAAAGGCCCGCCTTGAATGCCTGGGAAGATCATCGAATCGACTTCCTTCGCGTACTTTTCTTTGCACAGAATCAAGCCTCCACGCGGTCCGCGCAGGGTCTTGTGAGTGGTGGTTGTAACAAAGTCAGCGCAGGCGACCGGGCTGGGATGGATGCCGGCGGCGACGAGGCCGGCGATGTGTGCGATGTCCGCCAGAAGATATGCTCCCACCTCCTTGGCAATGTCGCTCATTCGATTGAAATCGATGATGCGGGAGTAAGCGCTTGCGCCGACCGTGATCATCTTAGGCCGATGTTCCCGAGCCATTGCCGTCAGTTGAGCATAGTCGATTCGCTCGTCGTCCTTGCGAACTCCATAGTGGACAATTTCGAAGAACTTCCCGGAGAAATTGGCGCGGTTGCCGTGGGTCAAATGTCCCCCGTGGCTCAAGTCCATCGTCAGGAGCTTGTCACCGGGCTTCAGGAACGCAAAATAGACCGCCATGTTCGTGGAACTGCCGCAATGCGGCTGCACATTGGCGTGTTCAGCACCGAACAATTGTTTCGCCCGATCAATGGCAAGTTGCTCGATGGAGTCCACGTGCTCGCAACCGCCATACCAGCGTTTGCGTGGATAACCTTCGGCGTACTTGTTCGTCAGAATCGAGCCTTGTGCCTCCATTACAGCGGGGCTGGTGAAATTCTCGCTGGCAATCAATTCGATGTTTTCCTGCTGGCGCAACTTCTCCAGGAAGATGGCGCTGC
Source organism: Verrucomicrobiales bacterium (assembly GCA_005777315.1). Classification (GTDB taxonomy): domain Bacteria; phylum Verrucomicrobiota; class Verrucomicrobiia; order Limisphaerales; family F1-12-MAGs170; genus F1-120-MAGs170. The sequence continues at coordinate 3,103 of SXMN01000346.1, read as the reverse complement.
TGATTTCCGGATCGACCCTGCTCAAGCGCATGCCTGCCGATACGCCACCGGCTTCGAGTTTCTGCACGCGCCTTTCGTGACGTCCGCCCTCGAAATGAGCCTGCAGGAATGCTTCGACAATCTTCGTCGCCTGCTCCGGCGAGGTGAATTTCTGCCCAAGACAAAGGACATTTGCATTATTATGCTCGCGGGCCAGCCGCGCCATGTCCTCGTTCAGAATCAGCGCCGCCCGAACCCCGGGAGTCTTGTTGGCGGCGATGCTCATGCCAATTCCGCTGGAGCAGACCAGAATGCCGAGGTCGCTCCTGCCGGTGCCGACATCTTCAGCCACCGCCTGCGCGAAATCGGGATAATCGGTCGAGTCTTGGGAATTGGTGCCCATGTCTGTCACGAGGGAACTGTTGCGCGCAAGAAATCCCTTGATCGTCTCTTTGAGCTGAAAGCCTGCATGGTCCGAGCCGATTGAAATTTTCACGGTTCTTTGTTGTGACTGGTTCTTTGAAGTCATCCGGTCGGTCTGTTCCATAAATTTCAGCATCGAGGCGATCCCTTGTTCGATCTGATCCCTGCAGGCCAGGTACACCTCATAAGAGCCGCCGATGGGATCGGAAATATCCTTTTCAAAAATGTCCAGCGTGTCGTCAAATTCCCGAAGCAGGAAGGTCTTCTCCGCAGCCTGTGGATAAAGCAGTGTAATCGCATCTACGTGACCGTGCGTCATTCCAAAGATGTAATCTGCCTGTTGCACCACATCAGCAGTGAGCATCCGGCTGCGCTGGCCGGAAATATCCACGCCAAGTTCCCTTAGGGCTCTCGTCGCATGGGAGCTGGGCGGCTGTCCGTCAATGGCTCCGACTCCGGCGGAGAGGATTCGGAAGTCTCCCCGCCCACGCGTGGTGTGCCGCAGGAGCCCTTCGGCCATTGGGCTTCGGCAAACGTTGCCGGTGCAGACGAACAAGATGGTCTTCATTCTCGCGATAGACGGTGTGAAGTTGCGGACGCCCACCTGAATCGTCAACCGTGAAATCCTTCCTGATGAAATTGAAATGCCTCGACACTCAAAATCCTGGCGCTTTCATTTCCGCACAGGAAATGATTCACAGCAACTATGCGCGTCGGGATTCTATGCAAAGGTGAGACTGCGGACGTTGAATGGGCCTCAAAATTAAGCTTCCGTTCGATGGCATGGATGCGTTTTGCGCTAAGTCCTTGTGCTCCGGAACATGCGGATTGGAAGCACTTCGCCGAGGAGCTGTCTGCCGCTGCGAAGCGGCATGACATCCGTATTTCAGCCATCGGGGCGCTTTACGCTAATCCACTTGATCCACGTCAGACTGAACGCGCCCGTGCCGTCTTCCATCGCGCCATCGAAGTCGCCGCCTCCCTAGGAGTCAAGACTGTCTCTGGCTTCGCAGGAGGAGTGATTGAGACGACCTTGAATGAGCGCGGGGGAAATCCGGTTTATCGCCCATTCGAGGATTTCATTCCGCAGATACTCGCTTTCTGGGAACCTATCGCTGCTTTCGCTGCTGATCACGGTGTTCGCATCGCGTTCGAGAATTGCCCCCAGGCACCATTGCCTCTGCCGGTGATGGGCTATAATTGCATGGCTCGGCCAGCCACCTGGGAAAAGATCTTCAACGCGACGCAATATTCAAACATTGGCCTGGAGTGGGACCCTAGCCACCTGATCTGCCAGCTCATCGACCCGGTCGAGAATTTGCGGCTCTTCGGTTCCCGCGTTTTTCACGTTCATGCCAAAGACGCGTTCATCAACCAGTCCTTGCTTGAGCGCTACGGCATCTGTCATCCGGGTGTGGCCGAGCATCGCGTCCCAGGGTTGGGCCAGGCTGACTGGCCGCAGATTATTCACACACTGGCGCGTGTCGGCTATGACTCAGACATCAATATCGAAGGCTGGCACGATCCCGTGTTCCGCGATCATCAAGCCGGGACAGCGGTCACCAATCCTCTGGCAGGACGAAAAATGGAGGAATCGGGATTGCTCATCGCCAAGCGGCTTTTGGACTCACTGACAAAATCTTGCTGAGCTCCTGACATGCCTTGGAGACTCTCAATATTTGAAGGTTCCTGAAATCACCAGATGGGTGTGGAAGAGTCATCCTTGGAGATTGCAGAAGTCTTTTGTTCACCGTTTCGCGGAGGATACCCTGTATTTGACGTCAGTTGCGTGTGCCGCAGTGGCGCTCTGGAGCGCCTGTTGGTGCGTCGCTAATAGAAGGCCGCACTGTTCCGTAATCTTCGCGAGGTTGCTCATGTTCCACCGTAGCGAAATTCATAATGATTTTGCTGGAGGAGGTTTGGCTCTAAGGCGGGGCTCAAACGACGAGGACGCCTGCAGTGATCTGCAAGGAGTGAGAAACGAAGCGAACAGCCTAAGCCCTCCAGCCCGCATGAGTGGCACCGGGAATCTGCGTCGTTACTCAGTCGCTGGAACTAATTGTTGCTGCATGGAATTGAATCTTATCCACTCCGATATATCGGCGCGGAGTTTTTCGTGCCGCTAATTGCTGTAATCAAGAACTGTGCCCCGCTCATCCATAGTGAGTTTCCGAACCGACCATGGGACGCATCGATTACGACCGCGCGCTTCTGGATGGACTACCTTCCACGCGGTAACTTGCCATCCCCCCTTTTGTTTCGTGGCGACACAGGCGATGTTATCCCACTGGTCTTGCCGTAGTACAGCACGCTCAACAGCGGTGATAATTTGCTTTTCTTCCTCTGATCTAGGTGTAGGAGGCCATGACTTGCCCCCGGAGGAGCATCCAAGAAAGGCTACGCAGCAGCCGGTCCAGAGAAAGGGTTGCCACATGCTCATGAATTCCTTGCAGCGCACGATTTCTGTATCGGTATATTTGGGACTTACTTGAACTTCACTTCGATTCCAAATCGTGCATTGAGATGAGATTTCCAGGCCTCGGTTGGTAGGATTTGTGTTTACAAAACATTTTCATAAAACCCAGTTGACAGGAGAGAGGGGATCAATAAGGTAAGCGCCCCCGACGGGAAAAGGGTGGCGGCAGGCGGTGGAGCGGGTTGGTAAGAAGCTGGATTGGGATGCGATTTTCCGAGTGCCAAG
>SXMN01000345.1 GCA_005777315.1 Verrucomicrobiales bacterium | reverse complement strand
CTCAAAGCTGGCTTCCAATCCACTCTCGCGCAAAAGAGAGTCGATTTGTTCCATCCGAAGACGCAGCGTCAGGTAATCGACATTGCCGGTGATCGTGGGCAGCCTGGGCCTGAGTTCCTGGGGAAACGGGATAAGTATGCTAACCGTGAGCGCTAGCGTAAAGGCTAGCGTATTAAACATCGAGAACAATCGCCTCTGATGGACAAAAAATCTTCTAAATCCGTTTATCCGTTGCGCGTGCAGGCCATCCGCTCCAGCGGACAGAACCAGCGGCTCTACATCAGTTTTCCAATGGCACTGGCCGCGGCCATTGGTTTAGAGGCGGGCGAGGAGGTCGAGTGGGAGATCTTGGAGCGCGGAGAGCTGCACTTGATCCGGCCTAACGCCTCCGCCCCAGCCGCCAAGGCCAGAGCAAGCCGGTAGCACTTCACCCCGCATAACGCATCGATTTCAGCGCATCCGCGGAAATCCGCCCGCTTTACGCCCCGTCTCGTGTGCGCACTCGCGTAGAACTGCTCGCAACGCTCGCGGCTTGGGGACAGGCTCTAGTTAGTCTCGTCTCGAAAGCGAATTAGAATAAGTTCAAAAAGCCTCGCACCCCAAATGCACAAATGTCGCTGTAGTGCCAATTCATCCCGAGGCGCAGAACTCACGCCGCAAGGGAGCAATTGGCGCGCTCCTGGAGAAGGGCCGCACGAGCCAGTTCCAACTCCGACTCGATCTGTTCTACAAGGGAAGTGGCATTCGTCAGATCACCGTTTTTGGCGATGGTTTCGAGATTGTGGCTGGCAAGGCCAAGCCGTTGAGCTCCGAGATTGTTTGAACTGCCCTTTAATGAATGAGCGAGTCGCTTGGACTCGGCATCGTCATGGCGGGCTAATGCCTCCTTTAGTTGAGCGAGGCAATCTGGAGCGTCGGTCAGGAAGAGATCAATAAGCTCAATCAATGGATTGGGTTCGCCAGGCTCTGCAAGATCCCTGAGTTGACCCAATGTTGTCTGGTTCAAAATGGGCATTCCTGTGTTCACGGGAATGGATTCCGGCTGTTCCTTGGAGACTCGATTGAGTGCTGATTGGAGGTCATCGATGGCGACCGGTTTGCTGATGTAGTCATCCATGCCTGCGGACAGGCATTTATCACGGTCTCCCTGCATGGCGTTGGCAGTCATGGCGATAATATGAGTCTTGGCAGTGCGCTTGTTTTGTCGAAGGTGCTGGGTTGCTTCGTAGCCATCCATTTCCGGCATCTGGCAATCCATCAAAATCACATCATATGTAATTTTCTCGACAGCCGCGAGCACCTCCAGCCCGTTGGATGCAGTATCGGCTGTATAGCCAAGTTTCTGAAGTTGCCGGAGGGCGACTTTCTGGTTTACGGGGTTGTCCTCGGCCAGAAGGATGCGCGCGGGACGCGATTGCCTGGCTGGCGCGAGAACTGGCGAGTCCGGGATCGGGCTGCGGGGGGGGGGATTGTGGCTTCCACCACCTCCAGCGACTCACGGACTGGTTGAGCCCCCACAAGTTCCAGCAACCGATTGTAAAGGTCAGACTGACGCACGGGTTTGAGGAGGCATCCCGATATGCCTGCATCCGTCAAAACCTCGCGCTTATGCTGATGTCCGAGGGAGGTGAGCATGAGCATTTTGGTCCCATGGAGATGTGTGTGGCTTCGGATTCTGCGGGCGAGCATCATGCCATCAACTTCGGGCATCTGCATGTCGAGGATCACCACATCGTAAGGACGTCCGAGGCTGGCCGAAGACAAGAGCATGTCCATCGCCTCACTGGCGCTGGCTGCGCAACTGTTTTCCATCCGCCAGGACACGGCATGGTGATGAAGGATGCGGCGGTTGATTGCGTTGTCGTCAACGATCAGAAGGCGAACATTTTCGAGCGAAACATCAAAATGCAGATGCGAGGACTGTTCCGCCTGTTTCTCGAGGACGCTGGTGAACCAGAAGGTGGAGCCCTTTCCTGGCTCGCTTCGGAGTCCTATCTCGCCCCCCATCAAGGCGACAAGTTGTTTGCAGATTGCGAGCCCAAGGCCGGTGCCTCCAAATTTTCGAGTGGTCGAGCCATCTGCCTGAGTGAATGGCTGAAACAACTCCCTCTGCGCTGTGGGGCTAATGCCAATTCCAGTGTCTGTAACCTCGAATCGAAAAGTGGTGTGACTGGCGGTTTCAGACTCCAAGGAAACATGGAGAACCACTTCGCCACGTTCGGTGAATTTGACGGCGTTGCCTAGAAGGTTCAGTAGAACCTGGCGCAGCCGGCCGGGATCGCCGCGCAGTTTTCCAGGCAGTCCATTGGGAAGAAACGCCGCGAGCTCGATCTTCTTGTGCGATGCACGTTCGGAAAGCAGTTCCACGGTGGTCTCGACGGTCTCGCGAAGGTCGAAATCCAGCGTCTCAAAGTGGAGTTTACCGGCCTCCATCTTCGAGAAGTCGAGGATATCATTGATGATGGTCAGCAGGCCGTCCGCGCTCCATTTGACTGTGTTGACGAAGTCCAGTTGTTCCTCGGTGAGTTGAGTGTCGAGCAGGAGGTTTGTCATCCCGATCACGCCATTCATCGGGGTGCGAATCTCGTGGCTCACATTGGCAAGGAATTCTCCCTTGGCGCGCGCGGCGGCTTCCGCAGCGTCCTTGGCGCGCTTGAGTTCGATTTCGGATTGACGAGCCTCGGTGACATCCTCGGAAATGCCGAGGAGATAGAGCGGTTTCCCGGTTTCATCCAGAATGGGGATCTTTCGAGTGCGCAGGAGCCTCTGTCCCCTGTGGCGTGTCTGTATCACTTCCTCGGTCACATCCACCATCCGGCTTGTGGAAAGAGCCTGGCGATCCGCATCTGTAAAGCGGTCGGCTTCGGCTTCGGAGAAGAAATCGTAGTCGTTTTTGCCCAACATCTCCTCGCTGCTGAAGCCCACGAGGTCTTCACCCGCCTTGTTCCACATGATGAACCGGAGCTGTTCCGCCTCCTTGATGAAGACAGCGATCGGCAGATTTTCCACAACCTGCTTCAGAAAGGTGCGAGTGCGCTTCAATTCCTCTTCCTCGGCCTTGTGCGCGGTGACGTCCCAGATGATGCCCTGCACACCCGTGACTTCCTGGCGTGAATTGAAGATGGGAGCCTTGACCACCTGGATGTAACTCTTTGATCCGTCGGTCCGGGTTAAATGTTCCTCGATCGTTTCAAAGGTCTTTCCATTGACGCTCTTTCAAAACTCCCACGTTACGACGAGGCCAAGGCTTGTCGGAGCGGCTGGAGACAAGAAAAACGCCGCTTGGGCGACTGTCTCCCCGATTTTCACGGGAGCCGTCCGCGCTCCGCCGTTCGCGCCGTG
>SXMN01000344.1 GCA_005777315.1 Verrucomicrobiales bacterium | reverse complement strand
CACGGCGCGAACGGCGGAGCGCGGACGGCTCCCGTGAAAATCGGGGAGACAGTCGCCCAAGCGGCGTTTTTCTTGTCTCCAGCCGCTCCGACAAGCCTTGGCCTCGTCGTAACGTGGGAGTTTTGAAAGAGCGTCAATGGATTTGAATAGCATTGCCGGGCGAATCTTGCGCCTTCTCGCGGCAGTTCTTCCGGCCACACACCTGGTCACATCGACGGGGGGCGCGGCGGACGCCTCGCTCCCGCTGCTGACGAATTTCCCGCAAGTCCTCGCCCTCAGCCGCGCCGAGGCGATGGATGGGGCCCAGCCGGTCCGGTTGCGCGGAGTGGTGGCGTTTCCGGCGCACGGACCGCGCGATCTCTATCATCTGCACGACGGCACCAACGGTCTTGGAGTCACACTCCTGACGGCACCAGGACTGAGGTCTGCCCGGGTATCGCTGCCACAGGTGGGTGAACTCATCGAAGTGGAGGGTGAAACGACTTTCGGATCTTCGCATCCATTCGTGGCTCGCGGCACGGCGCGCCTGCTTGGGCCGGGCCACTTCCCGGAGCCACGCCTGGTGCGAGTCCAGGACCTGGCCGCCGGCCGTCATCACGGCGGCATCGTCAAACTGCGAGCCACCGTGCTCGATGTGTCACTCGCGCGTGGTCACGCGACACTCTTGGTCAACGCCGATGGTCACGGCTTCTACGCCGATCTGAGCGCGCCACCTGATCATCTCCCCGTGGAGTGGCTCGGAGCTGGTGTGGAATTGCAAGGGATGCCCTGGCTGCAATTCGACGGTGTCGGCAAGGTGACCAGTTTCCAGTTGCTTATGGGAAGCAACGCCTGGGTACGCGTCGTTCAACCCGGCTCGTCGAATCTCTATGTCCGCCCGCGCCAGACGTTGCGCGAGGCTGCAAACGCGCCCATGGCCGACGCCCGGATTGTGGTCTCCGGAACGGTCACACATTCCTCCGCCTTGAATTTCTTCACGTTACAGGATGCCAGTGGCGCGGCACTGGCCCATCCTTTGACGCCGATCGCCAAATCCAGCCGGGACGGACAATACGTTGAGCGTCCGCCCCGCCCCGCATTGCAGCCTGGCGACCGCATCGAGGTCGTCGCATCGAGAAACTCGCGCCGGGCCTTCGCGCCACAACTCAACGGAGCGGAGTACCGTGTCATTGGCCACGAAACGCTGTCCACGCCGCCGCTCATCACAGACACTGCGGCGTTGAGTGGCGAACACGACTGCCGCCGCGTCCGCATTCACGGACGGGTGGTGGATCGCGATTCATACCCGCAGGGTGGCGCGAAGGTGAGCCGGCTCTGGGTAAAGTTTGGCGACCTCACGAGCTACGCTGTTCACGCCGGCAGCGATTACGTCGATTACCCCATTTCGACCGGGAGCAGGGTTGAACTCACGGGCCTCTGCGTTGTAGATGCCGGCACGGATCGTCCCGTCCGGAGCTTTTCCATTTACGTTGATTCGCCAGCGGACGTGCGCCCGTTGGCCGAACCGCCGGTGTGGATGAGTGCCGCTGTCCTGCGCGCTGGCGGGCTGGCAATCGGCGCGATGGCGCTCGTGCTGGGCTGGGTGTGGCTGCTGCGCCGCCAGGTAGCGAGGCAGACTCAGAAATTGCTCGCGAGCAACGAGCGCCTGGAAAACGAGGCCCGCGAACGCGCTCGGGCCGAGGCGGAGGTGCGCCGGGCGCTCGCTCTCGAACGCGAACTCGGCGATCTCAAGATGAACTTTGTTTCCATGGTTTCGCACGAATTTCGGACTCCGCTCGAAGTCATCGTCTCCAGCACGGACATCCTCGATCGCTATCTTGACCGTCTGCCCGCTCCGGAACGGACCGAACACCTCCGGGCCATCCAGGACTCCGTCAAGCGCATGTCCGGCATGATGGAAGACGTGCTGCTGCTCGGCCGTTTCGAGAGCGAACGCCAGCAATTCCGACCAGACGACCTCCATCTCGCCGCCTGCTGCCGCCGGCTGGTGGATGAGATGCGTTCGGCCACCAGTGGCAAATGCCCCATCGAATTCACCCTCGCCGCCGATCTCCCCCTGGCCCACGCGGATGGAGGCCTGCTGCGCCACATCCTGACGAACCCGATCTCGAACGCTGTGAAGTATTCGGCCGCCGGTTCGCCCGTCCGCCTGAACCTGGCGCGCGAGGGAGCGGACGCGGTTTTCCGCATCGAGGACCGTGGGTTGGGGATTCCCACTGCCGACCAGGCGCACCTGTTTGAGGCTTTCCACCGCGGCCGCAACGTCGGTCAGATTTCCGACACCGGCCTGGGCCTGGTCATAGTAAAACGCAGTGTAGAACTGCATGGCGGCCGAATTGAATTCATCAGCAAAGAGCGAGGAGGGACGACGTTCATTGTCCGGTTGCCAGTGTTTGACCCATCCACTCCATGAAAAAGATCCTGATCATCGAAGACGAGGAGCAGACACGGAAGAACCTCGCCACCATCCTTCGAATGGAAGGTCACACAGTGCTCACCGCAGAAGACGGAGGACTCGGTTTGGACCTGGCCCGACGCGAGCAACCCGATCTCATCCTCTGCGACGTGATGATGCCGCGACTCGACGGCCATGGCGTGCTCGCCGCGCTGCGCGAAAACAAGATGACGGCCGCGGTTCCTTTCATCTTCCTCACGGCTCGTGGCGAGTGGAATGACCTACGCACCGGCATGAACCTGGGCGCTGACGATTATCTCACCAAGCCCGCCACCGCCAGCGAACTGCTCGCCGCCATCGTCGCGCGCATCGCACGGGCGCGGCAGCGTCCTCCTGCCGAATTTGCCCCGGACTATTCCTCCTCCGCCCCGCTCGTGGCGCTCGGCCTGACCGCGCGCGAAGCCAAAGTCCTGCTCTGGGTCGCACAAGGCAAGAGCAACGCGGAAATCTCGACCATCCTGGGCACGGCAGAAAACACAGTGAAAAAGCATTTGCAGAACATCTTCGAGAAGCTCGGCATCGAATCACGCAATGCCGCGACCGTGAGGGCGTTGGAAGCCTTGGGCAGCCCTTCCACAGGCAGGGAACCGCCAGCGTGACATGGCACACATCCCGAGTTGATCAAGGAAGACGCGACGGAAGAGAATCCTCATCGTCTTGCGACTCAACTCCCGGAATCATCCTCACGCGGTCATCGAGCGTCCTGCGTTCAAGGTCGATCGAGGCGGCGGTGAGTAGAACTGCTGATTTTCGTCGGGTGGAGCAAGGCAGTGAGTGATCAAGTTACCAGTTTGAGACGCCTTGCCCAAGCCTTATGTGCCCGGTCGCGCGGTTCGTTTCGCCTTAGTTTTGGCATTAGCAGGTCCGTCGGCGCTTGCCACCAAGTTCAATCAACCAATTCTCAACCTGCTCTGGATGTTTTAATTCGCACCGGGGCATGGCGGTTCAGCTGCGCTGGCTTTCCTGATGGCAGACCATGTCGATCACCACGGCGCTGGCGAGGATTAGCACGTCATCCTCGCCGTCGGCGATGTCCACGCCGTAGGTATCGGTCCAACTGAACCACCGTTTGCTGACTTGCGCGACTTCACGACCCTGGCGCTCGAAGGCGTATTCGTGATCAAGAAAGCTTCCCTGCGCCTCCAGGTCATCGGGTCCGGGAACATCCACGGTGAACTTGCAGCGCAGGAAGGTGAAGAGCTTCTTCTTCACCACGGCAACAAGACGGCCATGCACTTCGATTTCGTAGGTTGGCCCCCATGAGAGGAGCTTCTGGCGGATAAAGGCCAGTTCGTTCTTCTGCATGTCCTGGAATGAGAGCTTGTCGCCCCAACTGAACGCTCGCCCGTCCACAAAAAAACATCGCGGTCATCGGCGTCCCGGATGCGAAAGTCATCTCCCCAGGACCAGAATTTTTGTTTGAGCAGGTAGCGCATGGCAACACACAAGCGACTCGAACGGTTGAGTGCGAGGAGTTGACCTCCTCCCGGTTTCAAAAGGACGCAGACTCATTGTCATTGTCCTTCTGCGGGCGCTTGATACGTGGCGGATTTAGCCTTGCGCCGCAACGCAACGCAAACGGTTTTTCCACCGGTGCCGCCCGAAGCGGTGGAGCGCGACTGTGCTGAAAGCCAGTCGCAGCAGTATCGGTGGCTCGCCCTCACGCCAAACCAGCTGCGGCTGGTGCTGCGCACACAACTGCGCTCCTGACCGACAGCCAAGTTCACCGACAACTTGCGGATGCACTGGCTGCCCGTCTCCTGGAAAATCAGAAGTATCCCGCAGGATGGATTTCCACTAAATTCAGCTCGTGAACCAGCTCCAGACTGAAATCGATGTCCTGATCCGGGCTCGTTATCCGATCTTGTATGTTGTCTCGTCCGAGGAAATGCGAGTGCAGGAGATGATTAAGAAGGTCGCCACCAACCAGCAGAAGGCGCTGATCGAGTGGAGCTGCACGATGGGGCTGGTTCCTTCGGGAACGTCTTTGCAGTCGGCTCGAAACCGCACGGCCACGACAAAGGATCCCATCGAGGCCATGAACCACGTCATCGATCAGGTGGAGCCGGCGATTTTTCTCTTCAAGGATCTTCATCCTTTCCTCACGCGCAATCACCCCGCCGTTATCCGGCGATTAAGGGAGATCGCGCAGCAATTGAAGAACAGTCACAAGACACTCGTGCTGGTTTCACCTGTGATGGAAATCCCCGTCGAGCTGGAGAAGGAAGTCACTTTGATCAATTTCCCGCTTCCGACGCGCACGGAATTGAGTGAATTGCTAGAACGCATCACGGAGGAAGTTCACCAGTACGCCGGGGTGCGGATCGATCTAAGTCCGGAAGGCAGGGAACGTTTGCTCCAAGCAGCGCTCGGATTGACGACGGGAGAGGCGGAGAATGTTTTCGCCAAGATCGTCGTGCGCGATTGCCAGCTTACAGGCGGCGACGTGATTGAGGTGCTGGCAGAGAAACAGCAGATCATCCGCAAGAGTGGACTGTTGGAGTATCATCCCGCGGATGAATCATTCGCAAGCGTAGGAGGCATGTCGGATCTCAAACAGTGGCTGCAGAAGCGCGCGATCGCCTTCTCGGATGACGCAAGGAGCTTCGGACTGCCCGCACCGAAAGGCGTGCTGCTGCTCGGAGTTCAAGGCTGGGGCAAAAGTCTGTGCGCCAAGGCAATCGCGGCACTCTGGCAACGTCCTTTGCTGCGCTTCGACATCGGACGGATGTTTTCAGGACTTGTGGGATCGTCCGAGGAGAACATGCGGCGCGCCATCGGCGTGGCTTCATCGGTCGCACCAGCCGTGCTGTGGGTTGATGAAATCGACAAAGCACTCTCCGGCACTCATTCATCGGGTTCTTCCGATGGTGGCACGACAGCGCGCGTGTTCGGCACATTCCTCACATGGCTTTCTGAGAAGACCTCGCCGGTGTTCGTTGTTGCGACAGCCAATGATGTCTCACAACTGCCCCCGGAGCTGCTGCGCAAGGGGCGGCTCGATGAAATCTTCTTTGTGGACCTACCCTCGCGCGAGGAACGCCGGGAGATCACGGGGATTCATCTGGCCAGGCGAGCGCGGGATGTGAGTCGATTTGACCTCGCACTACTTGCGGATGCCGGCGCTAATTTCAGCGGCGCTGAGATCGAACAAGCCATCGTGAGTGCTCTTTACGACGCGTTCTCTGAAAAACGCGAATTGGCCACTCATCACATTCTTGATGCTTTCCGCCAGACCGTGCCCCTCGCAGCAACCATGAGCGAAAAGGTCGCGGAGCTTCGGAATTGGGCCCAAGGCCGGGCCCGGCATGCAAGTGGCGGCTGGTAGGCGAATGGGTCGCTTCGACTGCTTTGAGCGCTTCTTCTGCGGCGTCAGGCTCAGAGCGCCACAAAGGCCAGAGCGCCCGCCAGGGCCGCCATCAACCAGATGACGAGCACGGCGCCGGTTTTACTCCAGCCTCGACGCACCAGACGGTGGGACAGATGGTTTGTGTCGCCCACGTAGAAAGGCTGGTTCTTCCGCCAGCGGATGATCACGACACAAATCAGGTCCAACAGCGGCACGGCAAGAATCACAAGAGGTTTTAGCACCGCGAGCGCATGAGGATTCTGCGATGAATAGAAGTGAGGCAGGATGGCCATCACCGCCAGAAGGTAGCCAACCAGATGACTACCGGCGTCCCCAAGAAACACGGAGGCTTTGGGAAAATTAAACGGAAGAAAACCGAGAAGAGCGCCGCTTGTCGTGAATGCGAGCAGAGCGACAAGGTACTGCCCTTGGACAGCCGCACCCCAGGCAAAACACCACGTTCCGATCAACCCCAGGCCGCCACACAGCCCATTCATGTTGTCCATGAAATTCAGCGCGTTGGTCAGCGTCAGGATCCAGAGGATTGTAACCAGATAATTCACCAGTGGCGCCGGCACGAACAGTGTGATTCGGACACCGGCTGCCGCCACGGCGGTCGCAACAAGCAACTGGCCGCCAAACTTCATCGCGGGCGACAGCTCCCACATGTCATCCAGCCAGCCAAGCACCACCATGGCCAGCGCCCCCAACAGAATCACCGCCACTTGGGATCCGCGTCGGGTTAATCCAAACCCAAGCCACCCCGCGAAATCACCCGCGATACCAGGGCCATTGGCGGCCGGTCCGGAGCCGAACCATCCAAGCTTGAACGCCACTGCGGCGCATAGCACTGGCACCATGATCCCCGTCAGGACCGCAAAACCACCGGTTAGCGCGATCGGCTTGTCATGAATCTTCCTGTGCCCCGGGTCATCCACCAGTCCGGTGCGATAACCCCATCGCCGCCACAACAACATGCTCCCGGCGGCGGCGAGGAAGGACGACGCGAATACGACCGCGTAAAGATTGAACGGAAAACTCATCTTGGGAATCAGTGGTTAAATTTCATTTCAACCCCATGTTCACCCGCCAGCCTTCGATAGAGTCGATCCAATTCACCAACCATCTGTTCCACGCTGAATCTATCCCGGACAAACTGCTGTCCCGTGGCCCCCATCTGCTGGCGTCCAATCGCATTGCGAACGAGCTGCAACAACCGGTCGTGCAAGGTAGGAAGGTCGCCCGGTTTCACCAGGAAGCCAGTCTTCCCGTCCTGGCACGCTTCCCGTGCGCCGTCACAATCGTAACAAACCACCGGTCGTGCGGCCGCAAGTGCCTGCGGCAATGCACGCGCCAGTCCCTCGCGGCGTGACAGATGCACCAGGACATCCATGCAGCCCACGAGGCCGGGAATCTCCGATGGTTTCACAAGGCCGGTAAACACGAACCTGGAGGCGATGCCCAGCCCGCGCGCCCGCGCCTCCAATCGTTGGCGCCATTCGCCGCCGCCAATCAGAAGAAATTTCACTTTCGGAGCCGCGCCGATGACCGCTGGAGCGACATCAAGCAAATCATCGTGTCCTTTCAATTCGAACAACCGCGCTATTTTCCCTACCACAAAATCATCCGCACCCAGCCCATGCCGTTTGCGCAGCGCCAGATCATTTTGAGCGGCTAGAAATGGCTGGAGATCGAATCCGCTGAAAATCCGGGTGTAGTTTTCTGGTTTCCCAATTCCAGCAGCGAGGTACTGATCCGCCATTGCCTGGGCCACCGTGATGAAATGAGTCGTTACCCGGGCCGCGCGCCGTTCCGCCGCCCGAAAAATGAAATTTGCGAGCGCTCCTTGAAAATCGCCGAACGAAGGCCCGTGAATCGTGTGAATGATGACAGGCACTCCCGCCCGATGAGCGGCAAGCCTTCCAAGCACGCCAGCCTTTCCACTGTGCGTATGCACGATGTGCGGATGCGTGCGGGCGAAGAGTGCGGTCAGCCTGGCCAATGCCCGCCAATCCTGGAAAGGCCGAACCGGACGGATGAGTTCAGGAATGATGGTGAGCGCACCGGGGAGGCCATCGAAGGTGGAGGCGAGCGAGCCTTCCGGACCAGTGGTGGGTCCGGATATCAGATCCACCTGGAGATCCTTCCGCGACCGCAAACCAAGAACCGAGGCAATGGTATTTTCCTGCGCTCCTCCGACAATCAACCGGGTGATGACGTGGCTGACCCGCATCCGGGTTACCTCTGAGCAGGCTTGAGTTGGTTGAGCCGCTCCAGCACTTGCTTCTTTTCGGCTTCCAATTCCGGCGCGCTTTCAGGTGGGAAATTCTTCAAGTAACGCTCGTAATTCCTCACGGCTAGGTCCATCTGCTTTTCACGATAGGCGATTTCCGCCAACCCATAGTATGCCACGTAGGAACGTGGAGCCAGTTGCGCAAGCAGCGTGTAGTCCCTCCTCGCCTTGGGCATGTCACTTTTCTGGAGATACGCTATCGCACGGTTTCGGAGAGCGTTCGAATCGTTCGGGTTCTTCGTCAAGACCTTGCTCAAGGGCTCAATGGCGTCTTCGTAACGCTTCTGGCTGATCGCAATGACCCCCATGTAGGTCAAACCTTCCACGTTCTCGGCATCCACACGAAGAACGCTTCCCACAATTTGCAGTGCCTTGTCGTATTCCTGCTGTTGGAGAAGGATGTAGGTCTTGTAAAGCTGTGCCGGTATGTTCTTGGCATCCCGTAAAAGAATTTCATCGAGCGTCTCCAACGCTTTCGCGTTGTTCTTGGTGTTGAAGTAGATGGTGGCCCGGTTCATCTGGACCTGCGGATTGTTCGGCGCGAGCTTCTCGAGAGCATCCAGGGCCTCGATGGCTTCCGGAAACCGCCGCTCCTGAGCGTAGAACTGAACCAAGGTGTCCAGGATTGCCAGGCTCTTGGGATGCCTGGCTCTGGCATCCACAAGCAGTTTCCCCGCTGCCTGTGAATCTTTCCGGGCGAACTCGGCATTCGCCTCCATCCGAATCAGCTCGATCTGACCATTCTCACCGAGGCTCGCACTGCGTCGCACCCTCAATTCCCGAAGCCATTCGATGGTCTGCTCGGGGCGGCCCGCCTGCAAAAAAACATTCGCGATGCCAATGTCCGCGGCGACGTTCTCCGCATCCAGTTCGGCAACACGACGGTACTCCGTCATGGCTTGCCGGAGAAGATTCTGTCCAAGAAAGATGTCGGCCAGTCGCAGGGTGAATTCCGGATGGTCAAACGGGCCGTTGTCGGCCAGCACCTCCCAGCTTCGGTATGGTCCGAAACGGTCTTCAACGGCTTTGGCCGTCAGATTTGTCGCTCCACCACCTCCACGGAGGGCCTTGTTATACTGAAGATTGATGTAGGCGGGGATGTTGTTGGTGTTCAGCGCCGCGGCTGCCTCAAAGTATTTTGACGCCTCAGCCAGCTTCTTGTGCCGTTGCAAAGCCACTGCCCATGCATTGAGTGCGCGCGACATGAAGACCTGAACGTACATGCCGTCACGGGATTGTTTCAGTTTGCCCAACCCGGAAACGTAATCCATCTGCTTGTCCCAAAACTCCTGGTTGGAAGCCAGTTCCTCCGCGCTCAATCTGACAGGGGAAAGGCTGTTCGTGGGCGCCAGGGTCAGCTCGTAACCCAGCCCCTTCTGTCTGGTATCGAACCGTTCAAAATAGTAGCCGAAGCTCGGATGCATGTAATGGATCGAATTGGTCCTGGCCAGATCCGTGAGCATCTGGACAAGCGTGCCATCATCGAAGAGATCCTCACCAATCATCAAGGGCCATCGCTGTGGATGCCGCTGGGCCAGCTGCCTGTGGTAATCCAGATTCGCCAGAGCCCGGGTGTGAACGAGAACGTGCTTTTGTGGTGTTCCCTCCGTGCTCAACTGGGCGGCAAGCAGCAGCACAGTGTAAGGATCGTCGCTCAAAACAATCCCGCCCTTCTCCGGCAGCCCCTTCGACGAAGCTTCAGCCATCTGCCTCAGTGCCGTTCCATCGTTCGAGCGGATCTGGCTGAAATTAATGGCGACGAGCGCGGCTGGCACGGCCACTGCCACGATCCAGACCAAGGCCACCGTTCCCTTCGCCAGAAAGTTCCCGAGGCTGGAGCGTCGGTGCCAGCTCTTGCCTCCGCGCTGCTCCCTGCAGATCAACATCAGGTAGCCGGAGAAATACCCCACGCTGAGCGCCCCCAGATAATAAAATGTCAGAAACGGCAAACCGTATCCGAGTGATCGCGGGCTGAACTTCTGACCGAACGCCACCCACAGGCACGCGCCGAAAAACAGCACATGGATCAGTCGCAACATGATTTGTGTGAGAGCGGATCCCGCGGCGCTCGTATCTCCAAAACTCGCGGGCCATCGAATTCCGATGATGATCACCGGAAGGATCGCCGTTAGCGAAAGCGCCAGCGCCCGGATGCGCAGCGACGGAATGTTAAAGAGCATTGATTTCTGCGCGGCCAGATTTCCGCGCAACGCATCCCAAAATGTCACGGAAGGGTGATTCGCCATCGCCCATACAATCGGCAGCAGCAGGTAAAGCAAAAGTCCACCAACTCCCCATGCGATCATTCGAACAAGGAATTGAAATTGAAAACATTCAGTTCCCTTGATCCACAACAGCGCTCCGAGAAACAGCGGGAGGAAGCCGATGAGAGCCCAGTTGTTTGTGATTCCCAAAGCGTAAACGAAGGCGAACCGGTACAGCCACGAATCCCGTTGCTCCATCCTGAACTCCAACAGACAACGGATGACATAGGCGAACACCAGAAGGTCCAGCATCTCTCCTGTGGCCACGGTCGAATGCTCCCAGAAGGTGATTTCCAGGCCGCATACCAATGCCGCCAACAACGGTGGCAGCCACGAGCCAGGTATCATCAGGAGAGAGAATTCACTCCGCTCACGCTGCCGTTGCTCGTGCGTGCGATCCTGGGGCAACAGCATCACTGAACGGGCCAGCAGGAGAAGTGTCAGCCCGGCCCAGACTGCGGAAAGCGCGTTCAAAGCCACGGGCTGAACCCCGACGGGAAGCCACCGAAAGGGATAGGTGAGAAGGAAGAACAACGGCGATTGATGGGGCAATACCCAGTCCCATCCGGTCACTTTCGCCACGAGCGGCAGGCTCGAAAGCGAGACCCAGTGATTGAGGGTCAGTAAATATAGTACGAGCGCGCCACCGCACACTGCCCACGGCAACAGCATTGGTACATGGCTGGACTGCGCTTCACGTCTTTCTTCCATAGCTTCGAGGTGCTGCAAGTTGAAACGATGCCTCCTTGATTGGCAAGTTCCGTTTGGAAAGCTAACGCGCGGTTCGATTGCGCAGCAGCAACACGCTGGCCTTCCCCTGCAGCAGTCCCTCGTAGTGCGCGGTGTGCTCGGAAGGAATCGCCATCGGCACTTGAGCCGCGCCCAGGAGCAGATCGATGTCACCATCACGATCCGCGTCGCCGGCACTGATCCGCATCCAGCGATTCCAATATCGATCCTCGATGCCTGAACGCTCGACAGTGCCGTCCGCTCTTTGCAACAGCACCAGAAACGTCGTCGGAACCGGCAATCGCCAATCCGGGTAAAAGGACGTCAAGGCCAGGTCAACGCGCCCATTGCCATCGAAATCACCAGCCGCCACGTCCATTGCACCGTCCAGGTGCTCGAAGAGAATTTTTGTGAACTTCCAATTACCCTCATTCCGCAGCACCCGCACTCCGTAGTGCGCCTTGAGGGGCCGGCCTCGCAGTTCCAGATTGTTTCCTGACAATTCAGCGATATCGGGTCTGCCATCACCATCCCAATCCACCACCAGACACCGGTTGTATCCCCATCCGGCCTGGCGCTCAACGATCACTCTCGGGACGAATCTACGATTCCCTTCGTTGACGAACGCGAGCAATCGAGGCCGACCATTGGCGACTGAAATGATGCCATCGAGATCGCCATCGCCATCGAAATCCGCGATCTCACCCCAGGTCGAGCCCGCCTCTTCAAACAACACATCCTCTTGCAGCGTTTCTCCTCCACCCCACCAAAGTCCCACACGACCCTCCGGATAATCACCGAAGCCACACACGAACAAATCATCATTGCCATCTCCGTCCATGTCGGCAGTGCGGTGGGCGGTGATGCGTGGGTGATTATCCACAACGGTCTGCTGATTCCCCTCGCCCAGATCGAAATCCACAATCCGCCCCTGGTGGAAATCCCGGCCGAAGTGCCCCATCAAACCCACGCGCCGGATTGGGCCGGCGCGCTCGTAGCTCACCGGCTCTGAATGAACCTCGATCGCAGTGGTCTGGCCCCGCCTTAAAACACGGAACTCTGGCGGCCTGGAAGATCCAATCAGCAACGTTTGATCCACGGCATCAATCCACGCCATCGTGATCACGGAAGCAGGGACGGCAAGCGGCACTGGTTCGAACATTGTCGAAGCTGGAGGCTTCGGGTTCAGCATCGGCTCCTTGTATTGAATCGAGGATTGATCGAGGAAATAGGATCGGATCGCTTCAAACTGTGCCTTCGTGATAAGCGGTTCACTCGGAACAAGCCGGCTATCCACAAGAACAGGATGCAATTCGATCTCGGCGGGATGGCCGAGGTAACTCCCCATCCATGCCAGCAAGTAAGGCCATTCTTCGCGGGACAGGAATGAAGGAGATGGACACAGGTGACACTGGGCGCAGGAAGTTGCCGCGAGCGCCTGGCCATCCAGGAGCTTTGTCATTGAGTTTTTTGGCCCGCACCCGGAGCCAAAGGCCAATGCCACGAGCAGACCTGCGAAGGCCCTTCTTGAAACTGGAATGCTCAGGTTCCGCACAGAATCGAACTGAAAACCAGTTTGCGGATCACATTCATATTGGAGGGAACGAGGCTTGCGATGCTCCTTGATCGGGTCAAGGTCAAAGGTCAACCCGACACGTTTCCAGAGCGATGTTATCCGCGTCCGATGTAGGGCATCTTGGTGGCCATGATCGTCATGAACGGCACATTCGCGTCCAATGGGAGTCCCGCCATTTGAACAATTGCGCGAGCGACAAGCTCCACATCCATCGTTGGCTCGGCAGCCATTGATCCGTCGGCCTGCGGCACTCCATCTGCCATGCGAGCCGTCATCTCGGTCGCCGCGTTGCCAATGTCGATCTGGCCGCAAGCGATGTCATACTTTCGCCCATCGAGCGCCGTGGATTTCGTGAGGCCGGTGATCGCGTGTTTGGCGGCTGTGTAAGGCGCGGAATTGGGTCGGGGAACATGAGCCGAGAT
>SXMN01000343.1 GCA_005777315.1 Verrucomicrobiales bacterium | reverse complement strand
GACTACCTTCCAGCCGTCCGTTGGGAACAGTCCGCACGACCCGACCTCTCCACTCGACCCACTCACGAAAGCACCAATTCAAGGGATTTGAACCGGTCACTGTCTTTTCAGGTTTACCCCGCTCTTTCTGAGGTCAGAACCTGACTTCGGAGTTTGGGAAACGGCAGCGAATCAGATTCACCAATTCTCGAACGCGTTCGATGGGCTGGGTTGTCTGTGCGGCAACGCCGAATCGGGGCCGCTCACGAAGAGATTGCACGTCCGCGTCGGTAAGGACGATGTCGAACTCTGGCAGATCCTCAGTCAACCCACGAACTTCGACATGGCCTCGCCTGCCGACCACGACGGGATGATAACCTGACTCTACAAGATTCCGGATGGCACGGTGAGCTACACGCACGAGCGGGCAGGTGGCTTCGATGACGCTCAAGCCTCGATTTATGAGTCCGCCGATCGCCATGTCTGACGAACCGTGGGCTGTGATCATGACCGTGTCAGTCTTGATGGCGGACGGCTCGGATTCGATGAGGATGCCGCTGTTGCGAAGTGTATCGAGCACTGCCTGGTTATGCACCAGTTCACCGTAAATGGTCAGCGGCGTTTGTTGCGCCCGGTCCAGAGCGAGCGTGATGGCATCGCGCACGCCGAAGCACATGCCGAGGTGGGTTGCACGGATGATGTTCACAGTTGAGGGTGGTCGAGTGTTACCTTTGCAATACAAAGTAATAGATTAAGAAGAGCCGAGAGTGTTCAATCTTCGGATTAGATCATTGGGCTTGCTTCATCTGCTGGACGATTTGCTCGAGCAGGTTGATGTAAGAGGCGAACGCTTTCTCGCCCGTGGGAGTCAGCGCAAACGTGGTCAGCGGACGCGGGCCTTTGTAGGACTTGGTAATAGCGACGTAGCCGGATTCCTGTAGTGTGCGAACGTGCGCTGTCAGATTCCCGTCCGTCAGGCTGAGTGTGTCGCGAAGTTCGGTGAATGACAGATGAGGCGAAGCGGCCAGAAGTGACATGATCGCAAGCCGTCCTTTCTCGTGGATGACCCGGTCGAGCTGGAGGAAAGGTTCCGGATTCACGCTTCATTCTTCCTCGTTTCGGTGAAGTGCAGGTAGAGGCCGTAGCCCAGATGCAACCCTCCGAAGAAAAAGCCCATGCAACCGTGCGCCACAAGCAGAGGAGGCAACTCCCCTGCCAGCTTCAATCCAACTCCGGTCAACGCACCGGTGATGATGAATGCCCATCCGAACAGTTTAATGCCGCGAGGCATAAAAAAACCGGCAGCGTGCATCGCGCAGCCATAAAGGCTCATCCATCCAGGCAGGAACCACCACCCTTCTTCCGCGGTATCACCCAGGGTGCTGGCAAGTAGAAGACTCATCACCAGTCCCACGAATAAAGGTGGCACACAGGCTTGGATGACACGTCGTGTCGGCGGAGACCATAGCGGCTCTCCGTCCCGCAGCGCCTGACGGCGAACGGCAATAAACGCGAGGGAGATGGCCACCAGGCTCACCAGAATCCAATAAAGGCCAAAGCCGTGGCTGGTCTGGATCCCCAACAACCAGCCCGCCGCAGCCGCCACCAGACCGATGCAGGCCAGCAGGAGCATGGTGGGTTTGAGCGCACGACGATAAATCGCAGAACGCTCCATGAGAGTGCGGATAACTTGCAGATGTTCAACCGCCCGGTTTGCTTCCATAAGCTATACTTTGCAATACAAAGTCACATTATCAAGCCATTCAGAATCCGCATGAAAGCGATGATGGGCCTCATGAGCCGAGAAATGGATTGACCCTCGGGAAGAATCGCGTTCAGTATTCTCAGGTGAACGACAGCTTGAACAACCTACTGCTTAGTGGCTGTGCTCTGCCGCTGGCGAGCCTGGTGGTTGGGTTTTAGCTGGACCAAGATTGATTTCCAGAACCCCACTGCCAGAACCCGGCGGTGGGGTTTTTTGCTTAGAACTCTCCACCTGTTTCTGTGAGTGGTATGTAAACGAAACGAATGCATTGAAATGGGCCGGCGGTTCCGCCCAGAACTCCAAACACAAATTCCCATGCTCAAGAATCCGTCATCCAAGTACCGTCCGTTTCCGCTGGTCCAGATACCAGATCGGCAGTGGCCCTCGCGCGCACTCACACAGGCTCCCATCTGGTGCAGCGTCGATCTCCGGGACGGAAACCAGGCGCTCGCGGTACCGATGAACGTGAGCCAGAAACTGGAACTTTTTCAGGCGCTCGTGAAGTGCGGGTTCAAGGAGATCGAAGTCGGTTTCCCGTCGGCTTCGAACACGGAATTCGCATTCAACCGCCGCTTGATCGAGGAAAACCGCATCCCGGAGGATGTCACCATTCAGGTGCTCGTTCAGTCCCGTGAAGAACTTATCGAACGGACGGTGCAGTCATTGGTTGGAGCGAAAAAGGTGATCATCCACCTCTACAACTCCACCTCGCCAGCCCAGCGCCGCGTAGTCTTCGGAATGTCCAAGGACGAAATCATTCAGGTCGCCGTGCGTGGAGCACGCTGGATCAAGGACCGCGTACCGAGGCTTCGAGGCACGGAGGTGATGTTCCAGTATTCACCGGAGAGTTTCAGCATGACGGAAGTCGAGTTTGCGAAAGACATCTCCGAGGCGGTGATGGATGTTTGGCAGCCCACCACGGAACGCCGGATGATCCTTAACCTGCCGGACACGGTCGAAGTGGCGATGCCAAACGTTTACGCGGACCAGATTGAATGGATGTGCCGCAACGTCCGGAATCGCGAGTCGCTCATCGTCAGTCTGCACACTCACAATGACCGAGGCACCGGTGTCGCCGCCACGGAACTCGGCATGCTCGCCGGCGCAGATCGGGTGGAAGGAACATTGTTCGGGAATGGCGAGCGCACGGGAAATCTCGACGTTGTTACCGTCGCCCTCAACCTTTACATGCACGGGATCAATCCCGGACTCGACTTCGGTGATCTCAATCAACTGCGTGAAATCTACGAGCGTTGTACCGGTATGACGGTGCCCGCCCGCCAATCCTACGCAGGAGAGCTGGTCTTCACCGCCTTCAGCGGGTCTCATCAGGACGCCATCAAGAAAGGCCTCGCGGAATGGGCCAAAGGAGCTCGCGAGTTTTGGGATGTGCCATATCTTGCCATCGATCCCGCAGACATCGGTCGGGAATATCGCGAAGTCATCCGCGTCAACAGCCAGTCCGGCAAAGGCGGAGTGGCGTATCTTCTGGAATCAGAATTCGGCATCCAAATTCCTAAGGACATGCAACGGGAGTTTGGTCCCATCGCCAATGATGAAGTGGATCGCTTGGGACGCGAAGTAAGCGCCGCCGAGCTGAAGGCAATGTTCTGGCGGGAATACGTAGAGCGCGCATTTCCGTGGGAAATCGAGGGATTTGAAACGGAAAGCCGCAATGGTGTAGTTCGCTGCCGCGCCCGGCTCTTGTGCGAAGGCAAGCCACTCGAACTGGCGGGCGAGGGCAATGGTCCGCTTGCGGCATTGGTGCATGCCATGACGGGCGGCGGATTGTCCCGGTTTGAGATTACCAACTACAGCGAACATGCCTTGGGTTCCGGCGAAGCGGCCACCGCGATCGCATACATTCAGGTACGGCATGGTGATGGCCGGACGAGATGGGGCGCAGGCGTGGACACAAACATTGAGATGGCATCTGTGAAAGCTGTGTTGAGCGCGCTGAACCGCGGTTGATTGGAGTGCATGGGGCATCCGGAAATTGAAGCCGGAAACTTGACTTGAGTTTTGAAAACCGGTTCCTTGGCAGGCGTTCGGCATTGGAGGGACTCGTTAGGAAGGCGGGGTAGCCAAGTGGTAAGGCACGGCTCTGCAAAAGCTGCATTCGTCGGTTCGATTCCGACCCTCGCCTCCAACTCTTAATGCTTGTGCTTGAGAGCGTTACGAATAACGGGAGGCTGAATCTTCAGTGGATTCTTCAGTGAACGGACCGCACCGGCACTGCCCGGCGACTGCCGTTTCCTGCACACCCACTGCTCATTCACGGGTTTCGGTTCGCGAAGTCATACTCGAATCCATGCGAATCGAGATGAAACAATGCTACCGGGTTTTCCGCCGTGGCTGGGGCACCTTCTACATGGAGGATCTCCAGACCAAAAAAACAGGAATCACTCCACACCCGCGACAAGACGGAGGCCTACCGCCTCGTCGCGGCCCGCAACGAAACCGAAACCGCGCCCGCCTTCAGCCTCCAACTGGCCCGCGTCTACTGGAAGGCCGGTGACTCCGCCGCTGGAACGCGCCACTGGCAGTTCGTCATGGAGGAGCTGGTGAAGACCAAAAAGGGCGAGACCCGCAGCCGCTGGGACACGGCGGTGAAGGACCGCGCGTTCGAGCCGCTCCGCCGCCAACCGATCCTTGAAACGAAGGCCGAGCACTTCCTCCGGGTGCTTTCGGTTGGGACCGTCTCCACCAATGTCTATCTCCGCCGGATGCACAACTTCGCCTTGGACATGGGCTGGCTGCCGTGGCCGGTGATTCCGAAAAAGCAATGGCCCGCCGTCCGCTATCAAGCCAAGCGCGCCGTCACGCTGGAGGAACACCGCGCCATTTTCGCCCGCGAAGGCAACGACGAACGCCGGGCCTTCTACCAGATGGCCTGGCACCTCGGGGCCTCCCAGACCGACATCGCGCTGCTGGAGGCGGGCAACATCGACTGGGAGAATCGCATCATCAGCTACACCCGGAAAAAGTCCGGGGAGCACGCGGCGGTGCGCTTCGACGAGGAGGTCGCCGCCGTTCTCCGCACCCGCTCCGCCACCGGCCCGCTCTTCCCTTACTTGCGCGGGGTGCGGGCGGCGGACCGCGCGACCGAGTTCAAGCAGCGTTGCCGGGGGCTCAAAATCTCCGGGATCACACTTCATTCCTACCGCTACGCGTGGGCGGAGCGCGCCAAGTCAGCCGTGTATCCGGAGCGGTTCGCCCAGCAGGCGCTGGGACACAACAGCAAGGCGGTCCACCGCGCCTACGCCCGGCATGCACACGTCGTCATCCCCTCCCTCGGCGAATACGAGAAGAAGGCCGAGGAACAGCGGGTCATTCCGTTCCCGACCCCTGCGCCGCCGGTGGCGGGATCGGAAAACCAGCCTCTCCCGGTCGCGCCCGAACCGCTGGCTGCCGGAAACAATCGCGGACACGCGTGAGGGATGGCCGTTCCCCGGGAAGCTGCGCGCATCCTCGAAGCGTTCGGCGGAAAGGAACATCACGGGTTGCGTTCAGAACGTGGGCCGCAAAAAGTTTGTTCGGTTCCCACCCTGAAAACAGACCGGTATGGCAAAGGGCAATTACGCCCGATCCATGCCATGAAGAACAATAGCCAACAATACCTGCCGCTGGGAGACCTCGTGCGGCCCCGAGTTGATTTCAACCAGGCGATGATCGACGAGGTGATCAGCCGCTTCGATTTTCAGCGTGTCCAGACGGTGATGGATGCCGTCGGTTGGACGTATTTCGGGGAGTCCGAAGCTCCGTCCATCCAAACCCTCCGCGCCAAAGCGCGCGAGCTTTTGGAAGCGGTGATCGAGGAGAAAGAGGAGGGCTTTGAAAGCCAGAGCGGCGGCTTCCGTGCTTCCTGGTATCCCGACGACTCGATCCTCCTGACGTTCGTCGTGGCCTCCGGGCACGCCTGCAAGGGGGATGTCATCCCGTTGCCTGAACCGTCCGCCGGGCGGTAGGATGAAAAGATTATCCCGGAACCAACCTATGAGCGAACTGCTGCTGCCCATCCGCCCACTACTGCGTCGAGCCATCCGCGCTCTGGAGGCGTTGCGCAGGCTGGACGATTCGCCTATGAGCCTTGACGGCGACGGCGAGTTCCCCGTCATCGGCCGCGCCGCGCTGCTGCCCGAGGAACTCCTCCAGCTCTGGGATTCACCGGAGCGGACCAGCTTGGAAGCGCTGGCTCGGCTCGTTTGGGAATCTGCGGCCTGCCGCGAGGAGCCAACGGTGTGGTTGTTGAGGAGCTATTCTCCGGAGGCTTCCCTGACCCTCCTGCTCTGTGTGGTGTCAAATGTTCCCCTCGGCAGGCTTTTGGAAGGCGACCTGTCTGAAGATCAATCCTTTCGAGTCACGTCCGTGTTGGAGTCTCTCGACAAAAGTTCGATCAGCATCTCCGAAACACCGGAGGACGGTTCCTTTGGGGAACGACTGAACTTGGCGCGCTGGCTTCACGGAGCGGAGATTGGGGTGTGCGATTGGGTTCTGTCCCCCGACGAGCTCCAGACCGCCCAACAATCCAGGCTTCAGGTTTTCGCTCCGAGTGCCGCTCCCACGGAATCCGAATAATCCCAGGGCAATGCAAACCATGCCGGATTTAGGAAGTCATCCTGTTGCCGGAATCGACCGCAACACCGTAAAATAAGGGGATTTTCCCGGAGCCAACCATGACGACCCTCTTTCTGCCCATTCGTCCGATGCTGCATCAAGCGATCCACGTCATGGAGGGGTTTTATGGACTCGGCAGCGCGAGTTGGAATGTGAATCGAGACGTCGATGGCGCGCCCTTGAACGACTCCGCGAAAATCCATGAGGAACTGTTGTCGATGATGGAGGCCCAGGAACACGACACGTTCGTGGTGCTGGCCCGCCTGCTCTGGGAATTGTCCGTGAGAAAGAAAGAATCGACGGTGTGGTTTCTGAGGCGGTTCGCCCCGGAATCATCCGTGATTTTCCTGCTCTGCTCCTCTGCCAGAGTCCCGCTGAACAAGGTTCTCGGAGCGGACCTGACCGAAGCGCAATTTCACCATCTGACCTCGGCGATGGCCTGGCTCACCCACACTCAGTTGCAACTCTGCGTGACCCCCACGGCTGAGGCGTTCACGAGGATGCTGGATTTGGCAAGCCAACGGCAGGGAGCGCGGAATGTCGTCTGTGATTGGGTGCCGTCCGTCGTCGAACTTCGCGCAGCCCAAAAATCGGGACTTCGGGTGATTGCCCCGGATCACCCGCCGAAGGCTCGCTGATCCGGTTGGCGCATGGAGGGGGCTGAACGGCTCCCGGCTGAACCCAACCTTCGAGGGTTCTTTCGCAGACAGCCCACCGGTATCGCTGTCGGAAGCTTCCGCTTCCGGGTGACTGCGAGAGAACGCGGGATCTCCCCCGCACGGTGATCGCCCATCGAGTGACGAGTCAGTTGATCCGCGCAGTTGGCCCGTCATTTGACTAAGGATCACTTTTAAGAGGAAATGTCGGTGGGCAAGGCTCGGGAGGCGTCTGATGAAGTTGGTTGCAGCGGGCCGGAATCGGCGGCGGGAAGTAAGTAATGATTTTCAACTGAGTTTGTTCGAGTTCAAACCGGCAGAATATGGAAACTTTGACACAATACGGGCGGATGGCCGAGAAACACTGGCGGGTGTTCCTGCCGAAAATGGTCGCGCAATTGGCGGCGACGGGCCGGTTGCACGAGCAATTGCTGAAGGCGGAGGAGCAGACCGACTCGGACCTCGACTCGTTGCGCCGCCACCTGATGCAACAGGGGTTGACGGCGCAACAGGCCCACGACCGGGCTTGGGAGATGGTGCGGGAGCGTTATCTGTTCCTTCCTCCCGAGGACCAGAACGCGCTGCGCTGACGCCGGAACCGGCTCCCCTTCGCAATCAACGGAACTACCGGATCACGGACATAGACCGCCTTGGACTCGGCTCGATCAAGCAGAAGTGCCGGGATAATCTCACCGCCATCGAGGTGCTGAAGAAGTTGGAACGCGAGGCCCGCGAGCCGACCGTTGAGGAAAATCGCGAGTTGGTCCGATTCGTTGGCTGGGGCGGCTTGCCGCAAGTCTTCGATCCGTGGAATGAGGAGTGGAAGGCGGAGCGCGAACGACTGGAATCGTTGCTTTCGGAAGCGGAACTGGAATCGGCCCGCGCGACCACACTGAACGCGCATTATACTTCCCCAATCATTATCCAGGCCATGTTCGCAGCGCTCCGGAGGTTTGGATTTGAGCGGGGAAGAATCTTGGAACCGGCCTGTGGCCTCGGACACTTCATCGGTCTCATGCCGGAGGAAATGCACGCGCATTCCCGTGTGACCGGCGTGGAGATTGATTCGCTCACCGCGCGACTGGCGAAGCGGCTTTATCCCGACGCCGACATTCGGCATCAGCCGTTTGAGGAATCGCGGCTGGCCGACGCCTTCTTCGACGTGGCGATCTCAAACATCCCCTTCGGCGACTACAAACCCTTCGACTCGCGCTGCAAACGCTGGAAGTTCGTCATCCATGATTACTTCTTCGCGGCCACTTTGGAAAAGGTCCGTCCGGGAGGACTGATTCTTTTTGTCACGTCCAAGGGAACGCTCGACAAGGTGGAAGGCGGTTTGCGTGAACTGATTTCGCAGCAGGCCGATCTGCTCGGAGCCATCCGCCTGCCGAACGACGCTTTCAAGAAAAACGCCAACACCGAGGTGACGACCGACATCGTCCTGCTCAGGAAACGGCTGCCGGGAGAAGCACCCAAAGGCCCCGCGTGGAAAGGACTCGGGGAAATCACGAACTCCCTTGGGGAACCGATTTCGCTGAACGAATACTTCGTCGCCCATCCAGAGATGATGCTCGGGGAAATGCGGCTGGAAGGCCGCATGTATCAACGCGGTGAGCCGACGCTGGTGGGGAACGGTCGGGACTTGGCTCAACAACTGGCCGAAGCCATCGCTCTTTTACCGCGTGACATTTTCAAACCGCACCGAACGGCGATTCGACCGCCAACTCTCGATCAAAGCGTTCCCGCCCCGGAGAACATCAAACCCAACGCCTACGCTGTTGTGAACGACCGGATCGGCATCCGCGAGGGCGACAGTATCACGATTTTGGATGGACTCCCACCCGCTCGTGCGCAGCGCATTCGCGGGCTGATCCGCGTCCGCGACGCGGTCCGTCGCTGTCTCCGCACGCAAATGGAGGCGACGGATGAATCGGTCTTGGAAACCGTGCGCTGCCAACTGAACGACGCCTATGACAGTTTCGTGGCCAAGTTCGGCGCGGTGTCCGACCGGGCCAACACGTCTGCCTTCCGGGGCGACCCGGACCATCCCCTGTTGCTCTCCTTGGAAAATTACGACCCAGCGACAAAACGGGCCGCCAAGGCAGCGATCTTTCGCGAGCGCACGATCCAGGGACCGCGAGCGGCAGTGGAAATCAAGACCGCCCAGGACGCCCTGCTCGTGACGCTGGGAGAACGCGGCTGTGTGGACGTGGAACACATGAGCGCCTTGCTGCAACGACGCACCGCAGAATTTCTACCGGAACTGAAGGGGGTGGTTTTTCTCAATCCGCAGACGGACCGTTGGGAGACTGAGGACGCCTACCTCTCCGGCAACGTGCGGGCGAAATTGGCCGCCGCTGAAGCTGCCGCGTTGAGCGACGAGCAGTTCAAACCACACATCGAAGCCCTCCGACAGGTTCAACCGAACGACCTTTCCGCGTCGGAGATTGATGCGCGCCTGGGCAGCACCTGGATTTCCTCGAATGACCTCGCCCTATTCGCCGAAGAGTTGTTGGGAGAGCGTGGCATTTCGATCAACCACATCCCGCAACTTGGACTCTGGGTGGTGCAAGCAGGCTGGAATGCCAAGTCATCCGTCGCCAACACGACCGAATGGGGCACGGACCGCAGGACCGCGCTGGACCTTTTGGAGGACGCCATGAACCTCCGGACGCCGACGATTTACGACCGTGATGAAGTGAACGACCGGGACGTGGTGAACGGTCCCGCCACGGAAGCGCTGCGCGACAAGCAGGAGAAAATCAAGGAACGGTTCAAGGCTTGGATCTGGCAGGATGATGAACGCCGGGAGCGGTTGGTTCGGAAATACAATCACGACTTCAACAACCTCCGGCCTCGCACGTTCAACGGCGATCATCTCACGCTGCCCGGCGCGAGTCCGGTCATCACCCTGCGACCGCACCAACGCGCGTCGGTCTGGCGAATCCTGCAAACGCCGAACTGCTTGTTGGCTCATGTCGTCGGCGCTGGAAAAACTTACACGATGGTAGCCGCCGCGATGGAATTGAAGCGGCTGGGATTCGCCCGAAAACCGCTGATCACCGTCCCGAACCACATGCTGGGCCAGTTCTCTTCGGAGCTGCTGACCCTGTATCCGGGCGCAAACATCCTCGTTGCGACCAAGGACGATTTCGAGAAGGAGCGGCGCAAGACTCTCATGAGCCGCATCGCCACGGGCAATTGGGATGCGGTCATCGTCACGCACTCGGGCTTCGAGAAGATTCCGCTGTCCCGCGCCACGCAGGAGGAATTCATCCAGTCGGAACTGCGCGAACTCGCGCTGGCCATCGCACAACAACGCAACGAGAGCGACTCGCGGATCGTGAAGATGTTGGAGCGGGCGAAAAAGAAACTGGAGTTCAAACTCAAGGACCTCATGGCGGACGAACGCAAGGACGACACACTGACGTTCGAGGAATTGGGAGTGGATCGCCTGATTGTGGATGAGGCGCACGCGTTCAAGAATCTGTTTTACGTTTCCAAGATGACCCGCATTGCCGGGTTGCCGCAGACCGCTTCGCAGAGGGCGTTCGACATGTTTCTGAAAGTGCTGCATGTGCAGCGCATGAACGGTGGAGGCGGCGTGGTGTTCGCCACCGGCACGCCCATCGCCAACAGCGTGGCCGAGATGTTCACGATGCAGCGTTACCTTCAGATGACGGCCTTGAAGGCGTTGCAGGTGGATCACTTTGATTCGTGGGCCGCGACGTTCGGAGAGCCGGTCACGGCGATCGAACTTTCGCCCGATGGGGCTGGCTACCGGCTCAACACCCGCTTTGCCCGGTTCATCAATGTCCCGGAACTCATGCAGCAGTTCCGGCAAGTCACGGACATCCAAACACAGAAGACGCTGAACCTGCCGGTGCCTCGCCTAAAGACAGGAAAACCTATCGTGGTGAATGCTCCCTGCTCGCCGGAATTGAAAGAGATTGTTCAATCCTTGGTTCAGCGGGCGGAAGCACTCCGTTCAGGACGACTGGACCCGCGTGAGGACAACATGCTGCTGGTCACGACGGACGGGCGGAAAGCCGCGTTGGACCTCCGGCTCAATCGTCTCGGACTGCCCGATCATCCCGACAGCAAGGTCAACCAGGCAGCGGCGACCGTCGAACGCGTCTGGCGGAAGACCGCTTTGGAGCGAGGGGTGCAAATCGTTTTCTGCGATCTCTCCACCCCGACCGGGGGGAAAGGGTTCTCGGTTTATGAGGACTTGCGGACCAAACTGGTCGTGCGGGGAATTCCCGAGCAGGAAATCGCATTTATCCAAGAGCACGACACTGATGCCGCCAAGCTGGCGCTCTTCCGCGAGGTTCGCACCGGGCGCATCCGCATCCTGCTGGGCAGCACCCAGAAGATGGGGACCGGGGTGAACGTGCAGGAACGGCTGATCGCCTTGCACCATCTCGACGCGCCGTGGAGGCCCGCCGACGTGGAACAGCGCGACGGGCGCATTCTCCGCCAAGGCAACACCCATGCCGAGGTTCAGATTTACCGTTACGTGACCGAAGGTTCTTTTGACGCCTACATGTGGCAGACGTTGGAAACCAAGGCGCGGTTCATCGCCCAGGTGATGAACGGTGACTCTGACCTCCGGCGCATCGAGGACATCGACGGCGCGGCGTTGACCTATGCGGAAGTGAAGGCCATCGCGTCGGGCAATCCCCTCGTCATCGAGAAAGCCGGGGTGGATGCGGAAGTAGCCAGGTTGAGCCGGTTACGGACGCAGCACCGGGAGACCCATTTCCGGCTGCGCTCCGAGATTCGTCATTCCACCGACGAAATTCCGCGTCTGGAAAAGCGGCTGACCGAGGTGCAGGCCGACGTTGCGATCCGTCACGACTCGCACGGCGACTTGTTCGTCATTCAAATCGACGGACAGGAGATTCGCGACCGGGGAATCGCCGGGGAATTGATCGCGCGTCACGCCGACCGAGTAAAAGGACGGCAAGCGGAGCGAAAGGTGGGGAGTTTCGCCGGGTTTGAAGTTTCGGTCGCCGACAATTTCATGGGCGGACCGGAGATCGTGTTGAAGGGAAATTCCGTTCATCGCGCCAAGCTGGGAGTAAACGCCCATGGGACCATGCGTTCCGTGGAACACGCGGTCCAGTCCTTGGACGAAGTGGCCGCCAACCTCGTTCAACGCATTGCCGATACCCGCAAACGTCTCGTGGAACTCACCACGCAGTCAGAACAACCCTACGAATATGAGGCCCGGTTGGCTTCCCTTTCGCTCCGGCAACAGGAGATCGCGGACGCCTTGGATCTGACCAAGAGCCAGGCTTCGAGCCGCGTGGGCACCAGGGAGTCGGACGAAGCTCCCGGCGAAATTGCCGGGGGATGAAGACGCAGTTTTTTATTGGAGGAATTTATGGTAATTGAAGTGGCAGAAGTTCTCTGCCGGATGGTCCGGCAGTGGTTTCCAATGGGAGGGCAAATGTTGTCGATGGGTCAGCCAGGGACGAATCGCAGGCTCGGGAACGTCGTGATGACGCCCCGGGCGCAAGGGACGCTTGCCTCGCACGAGGTCACTGAGGCATTGATCCGGCACATGCGCGGGGATGACGGTGATCTGGAGGATTTTTCGCGCCGTGAACCTGAACGCCGCGCCATGGACGGATTCCGTCGTCTGTCGGTTTTTCGGGCGGGCAACGGCGGGCGGTTCTGGATCATCACGGAGGCTGACCGAAGCCGGACAACCGTTTTACTCCCCGAAGATTTCTAACAAACCATCCCGCCCCCTGAAGCCGTCGGCGTGGTGAGGTTTTGAGAGGCAGTCGGTCCCCATCACGGCTCAGACGCAGCATATTGACTTCACTTTCAAGGAATCCACCCAATCGCGGGCCAAGAATAATTCCAGCAAAACTCTACTTTTGTTGTTCGGAAACCGCTCCCCGCCGCGACTGCATTATCAGAAGCAGGAGAATGTCCTCCCTCCCGCTTTGGGACCATGAATTCGAGTCAACAGTTTGGTCGCGAGTTGCCCGCAGGGAGCGTGCTCAGGAAAATTGAGCGCGGGACTGGCGGTGCGATGGCAACCTTCTGCTCCGATCTGGCGGAACGGGCCGAATGGTCATTCAACCAGTCATTCCAGACAGTTGCGGGGGCAATGTTGGCGAGTCAGCCCGACCGGTTGGTTAGGCCCGTAAAACATGGTATTACCGAGACGAAGGTTTCGAGGCTCGAAATCTGTTTCTGTCTCAACAGGAGGGTTCAATGGATTCGGCGCAAGCTACATCCGAAACGGAAGTGTTACCATCAATGAAAGCAAAACAACAACCTACCAGGGAAATCCGGCTCGGCTCCATCAAAGCCGCTGTCTGGAAAAATGATACCGAAGCTGGCGTTCGTTACAACGTCACCTTCAGCCGCCTCTATCGCGATGGCGACAGTTGGAAGTCCACCGATTCGTTCGGCCGGGATGACCTGCTGTTGCTGGGCAAAGTGGCGGATCAGGCGCACTCGTGGATCTGTTCCCAGAACGGCGTCCCCGAGGAGAACCATAACAGAGCCGCTGCGACCCGAAACGGCGACGAGCGCTGAGGTTCTGACAAAGGTTCCAAAGGCTCCGAGGACCGTGCCTTAAAGCAAACGGTCCTCACCTCTTTTCCTCTTCTTCGTAGTTCAAAGACTCACACCACTTTTTCGCATTCTCCCAGGAACCGCTCACGGCTGCGGTGCCTCTTCCTCTTTCACGCGCGACCTTTCCGTTCGATTATATGGCGGTTCTGCGGGCCTCAAGGTATTGCTCGTGCCTGCGCTCCACCTTGACCCTCCTCGCCCCGCCAAGTTTCTGCCTTTATGAATGGCGCGCGGAGATGTGCGTTGTAGGGAAGGAACATGAGAAAGGATGAGGATTGTTTGTTGGCACAATCCTCGAAAGCACGAACCTTTTGAATAACCTCTCCGCTGTCAGATCAGGTTCACTGTCCTCGGGCTTTTGACCTTCAGGCGGTGAATGACTGGCTGTCAGCCGGGGGCAGTGTTTCTCCGTTGGCAACGCGTTCCGCGAGACTCCAAATCGCCTTGTTCAGACTGACTCTGGAGTCGATGCCACGCAATGCCCGGACGGAGCGCAACTTTCCGCGACGATCCCGATGGAAATCGGAAGCGCCGCCACGAATCAGGTTTTCCTGCAAACGATTGAGCGTCGTCCACAGGTCCGTTCGTTCGTCCTCCGGTCGCCGTGCTTTCAGCAGGGTCTCCGGTTCGACCGGGGGTTCTCCCTGGCCTGCATAACGCAGCCGAAGCGCGTGTGCGGCCAGCGAGTGAGACTCCCGAGCATCCAACAACCGGGCGGAGAAGCGGTGAACCATCTCTCCGACCCTCGGCATGCTGTCGAGAACGCGGAAGCTGGCCTCGACCACGACCTCGCTGGCCAATCCTGAGTGACGGAACCGGATGGCCTGGAAGGAACCTTCGCTCAAGACCAGACCATTGCTGCAAACGCGCCGGAAAATTCCGGCATGAAGCTGATACGCGCAACCCGCGTCATGCGAGTTGAGCAACACCAGTTCCACGTTCCACTCATCGAGCGTTTGCATCTGCTCAGCGCGGCGGAAACGGATCAGATGTTTCTGAAAACCCCGCCGGGCTTCGCTGCGAATGCGCTGTTCCTCAACTGTCACCGGCACCCAATCCTGTTTCCGCAGCCCTTCAACAATCTGGGCGGTGGGGACAAAGGTGTAGCGGCGGCTGACTCCGAGCATCGGACCCTCGGCAAAAATGCTTGGAGCCTGACTGCGGAGGGTGTCTTCGCTCAAGGCCGTGGCCTTGAATTGTGAATAAACGGGATCTCTCATTTGGAATGCTCTTTCAATGCCGCCCACCGACCATTGTCGGCTTACGCTTTGAGTGAACTGATCCTCGACCAGGCGCCGGGCGGCACCCTGAATCCGGTCGAGGATTTCCCCCCGCTGGCATGAACTCAATCGAGTCCGGCCCTGGGAAAATCGTGTCCGAAAGAGATGCGGCTCGATGGCCGTGTCGCGTGCTGGAGATTCCGGCGAAGCACCGGGAACTTACTTCTACCCATCCTCCTTTTACCTCGAACGGCGTTTGTTAGTCAAAACGCCGAGTGGACTCGCTTTCCTCGCTGACTCAGGAGAAGTGCCGAAGCGGTTGAAATCGTTCTGGATTGTTGGCGACCGATTTTTGGTTGG
>SXMN01000342.1 GCA_005777315.1 Verrucomicrobiales bacterium | reverse complement strand
TGAACGCTATCCTCGGCTTCTCACAAATCCTGCGGCGCGATGGCGAACTGCCGCCGAAGTATCGCCGGCCCATCGAGACCATCGAGAAGAGCGGCGATCACTTGCTGGCGATGATCAATGACATTCTCGATCTCTCGAAGATTGAAGCGGGTCGGATGGAATTGGAGGAAACGGATTTCGATCTCACGTCGCTGATCATGGGGTTGAAGGCGATGTTCAAGGTCCGGTGCGAGGAACAAGACTTGAAGCTGGAGGTCGAAGGCCTGGGCGATTCTCCGTGCCCCGTCCACGCGGATGAAGGCAAGCTGCGCCAGGTGCTGATCAACCTGCTGGGCAACGCGGTGAAATTCACGGAGCGCGGGAGTGTGACGCTGCGGGTTTTGAAGGATGACGGAAGAAGGAAGGATGTAAAAAACAAGTCATGGCGGCGACGTTGCTTCTCCCTCGCCCCTCGGAGGGGAGAGGGCCGGGGTGAGGGGTGCGACCGGGATGGAGGCTACGGGCTTCTCGGCGGGGCCCCAAGTCATTCAAAAGACCCACCTCACCCCAACCCTCTCCCCCCGTCCGACGGGCGGAGAGGGAGAAGCTCCGACCGGCTCGGATTCTCACTCACTCACTGACCCGCTCACCCACTCACCCCTCTTCCGCTTCGAGATCATCGACACCGGCAAGGGCATTTCACCTGAGGGACAGGTCGCGCTGTTTCAACCGTTCCAGCAAGGCGCTGAAGGAATGAAGAAAGGCGGCACAGGCCTTGGCCTTGCGATCACGAGGCGGCAGGTGGAGTTGATGGGCGGAAAGATCGGAGTTGAATCCAAACTGGGGCGCGGGTCGCGCTTCTTCTTTGAACTGCCCCTGGCGCCGGCGCGCGCGGAAGTGGTCGCCCGCGAATTGACGCCAACGGGGGAAATCCTGGGTCTCGCGGAGGGTTCGCACGTGAAAGTGCTGGTGGTGGACGACGTCCGGCAGAATCGTGACGTGATCTCACAATTGCTGACCAGCATTGGATGCGAGGTGTCGCTGGCCGACGGTGGGGTGGCTGCGTTGGAGCAATTGCGCGCGTCGATTCCGGACATTGTGTTCATGGACATCCGTATGCCGGACATGGAAGGCCAGGAGGTGGTGGCACGATACTTTGAGGAATTCGGGCGTGGCAGAACGAAGCTGGTGGCGTTGTCGGCCTCGGTCCTTGCGCACGAGCAGCAAAGTTACCTCGCGGCCGGCTTCGACGCGTTTATCGGGAAGCCTTTCCGGTTCGAGGAAATCTGCGATTGCATGAAGCGGTTGTTGCCTGTCGAATTCCGCTACGCCGAAGACAAGTCAGAAGGCGGTAAAGCCGTGGAAGTGATCGACCCGGTTGCGGTCACGATGTCCCAGGGGCTGAGGCTCCAGCTCAAGGAAGCCGCCGATCGTTACAGCGTGACGAAGCTTGAGAAGGGTTTCGAAGAGCTGGCCCGTCTCGGCGAAATAGAAAAACGCGCCGCGGCTTATCTGCGATCGCTGACGCAACAAGGCAACTTCGATGGTGTGGCGGAATTTTTGGAGAAGGTGAAAGTTGGGTAGGGGAGTGAGTAGGGCAGTGGGTGTGCGCTTTGGACCTCGATGGAAACTCCGCTGAAAGGTTAATGAAACTACGAGATCAATCGTCGAGAAAGTCTATGCAGTCAGTGACCGAGTTCCGAACGTTCTCCCTCACCCCGTCCCTCTCCCGCTGGGAGAGGGAGAACCATTCGCCGCGCGATCTAAATCCGCAGCCCCTTCGTTCGCAAAGAGGCAGGTGAACGCGCCCCCCCTCTCCCAGGGGGAGAGGGACGGGGTGAGGGAGAAGTGCTTGAATGTCACAAATGTCACGCGCGAACTTCTGCAACTATTGATATGAGTAAGACGATTGGCTACCACTGGGACTCGGATGTGTACAAACAACCTTGGTCGAAGCTGCGATGAAGATTTTCGAAATGACCAACAAATTTCCCAAAGATAAGATCCTGGGCAAGCTGGTCGCCATGGGCAATAACTCCAAGCAATGGGTGCTCAGGAAGACGAACGGGTGTCGGTTCCATTTCTCCAACACTCACTCACCCACTTACCCACTCACTCGCTTCCTCCGCTCACTCATCTCATGACCGACAAACCGCCGTTGCCCTCCGCCCCGCACACCGCCAGCGTCCTCGTCGTTGATGACATTGCGGCCAATCGAGATCTGCTGAGGGCAACACTTGAACCACAGGGCTACGAAGTCCTGCTCGCTCCGAATGGCGAAACCGCCGTGAAAGTGGCGCAGCGCGCCCGGCCAGATGTGATACTCCTCGATGTCAACATGCCTGGCATGGACGGCTATGCGGTCTGCCGACAGTTGAAGGTGGACGCCGCGACGCGGGAGATTCCGGTGATCTTCATTTCCGCCAATGAAGGCACGCAGAGTGTCGTGGATGGATTTCATGCAGGCGGAGTGGATTACCTGAGCAAGCCGTTCAAGGCGGAAGAGGTTCTGACTCGGCTGGAAACCCACCTGAAGATCAATCAACTGAGCCAGGCTCTCGCCCGGAAGAACTCCGAACTGAGTGAATCGAATCAAAAGCTTGCCGCCGAAGTGCAGCGCCGCAAGTCCGCCGAGGAAGCCGCCAATCAAGCGAACCAGGCCAAGAGCGCGTACCTCGCCAACATGAGCCACGAACTTCGCACACCGCTCAATGCCATCCTTGGCTACAGTGAGATGGTGGAGGAGGAACTGGCTTCAAGCCCCCAGTCTGCCCTCATTCCGGATGTGCAAAAGATTCATGCAGCCGCCCGGCACCAACTCGCCCTGGTCAACGACATTCTCGACCTGTCGAAAATCGAAGCGGGCAAGACGACTCTTTTCCTCGAATCGTTCGTCGTCAAAACGTTGATCCAGGAAGTGACCGCCACGGTGCTGCCGTTGGTGAGCAAGAATGGGAACACACTTGAAGTTGCCTGCCCGGATGAAATCGGCTCCATGCGCGCCGACCAGACCAAGCTGCGGCAGGTTTTGTTCAATTTGATCTCGAACGCGGCGAAGTTTACGGAGAAGGGGATAATACGGTTGGAAGTTGGGAAAACATCGAACATCGAACATCGAACGCGCAACGGCAGACAACTTCGAACGTTGAACCTGAAACTTTGAACTTCTCCGTGAGCGACACCGGCATCGGTTTGACTCCGGAGCAGCAGAGCAGGCTTTTCCAGTCATTCACGCAGGCGGATGCCTCAACTCACAAGAAGTACGGCGGCACCGGCCTTGGCCTCAGCATCAGTCGTCATTTCTGCCAGATGATGGGAGGAGATATCACCGTCGCGAGCGAGGTCGGAAAGGGATCGACGTTCACGGTGACGCTGCCGGAGGAGGTGCGCCAAGCGCTGGTTTGAAGACGGCCCCGGCTTTTTCTGTTGAATTGCTTGAACGAACAAAACCGTATTAGGTTGGCACCATGAGCACACAAGAACAGTTGATTGAGGAAATTCGGAAGCAGCCCGAGCCGCTCCTTCGCGAGGTCTATCACTACCTGAAATTCCTCGAACGCCAGCGGGCTGAACAAGAATGGACGGACGTCCTTCCCAGCCGCGAAGTCGAACAAGAGGTTTTGGACATCATCGATGGAAATGAACCCACGCCACGGTGAAATCTGGATCGCCGACTTGGGCATGGCCGGCAAAACGCGGCCTGTAGTGGTCTTGCTGGCTGATGATTTGGACGCGCCGAGGACGCTGATCATTTACATCCCCATCACACGCCAAGCCCGGGGCAGTGGATTGGAGGTGCCTTTGGGACATTTGCGATGGCTTGATCCCGAGTCGGTCCCGAATGTTCAGGCAATCGGAGCAGTGCCGCCAGTGCGATTCGAGCGCCGGTTGGGATTGCTGCCTCAATCAGATTTGATCGCCATCAAGCGCGCCCTTGCCGTGGCCTGCGCCTTGTAGCAGCGGGCGCACTGAAGATCCACACAACTCAAATGGCCAAGTCGTCCGCAGACAATTCTTCCGGCACCGTCCTGGTGGTGGACGACATCCCCGCGAACCGAAACCTGCTTCGCGAGACGCTCGAGCCGCAAGGCTACGAGGTGTTGCTCGCGCCCGATGGTGAGACGGCGCTCAAGGTTGCCTTGCGCGCAACACCGGACGTGATCCTGCTCGACGTGATGATGCCTGGCATCGACGGCCTTGAGACCTGCCGCCCGCTCAAGCAAAGCGAACAGGCGCGGAGCATCCCCGTCATTTTCATCACCGCGATGGGTGAGACGAAAGCGATGGTGGAAGGATTTCAAGCGGGGGGCGTCGATTACATAACCAAGCCCTTTCAAGCGGATGAAGTGCTCATCCGTGTTCACACACATCTGAAGAATGCCCGCCTGACCCGGCTCGTCACCGAGCAGAACACGGAGCTCCAGGCGGCCAATGAAAAATTGCGCAAGGAAATT
Organism: Verrucomicrobiales bacterium; assembly: GCA_005777315.1. Lineage (GTDB taxonomy): Bacteria > Verrucomicrobiota > Verrucomicrobiia > Limisphaerales > F1-12-MAGs170 > F1-120-MAGs170. The sequence goes on along the minus strand of SXMN01000342.1, from coordinate 9,302 downwards.
GCCCGGCGTGAAACTGCGGAAGCCTCGCTCGAAACCGCCGATGAGCAGCTCTCACTGATCTCACAATTGGAAGCCAACCGCTGGGGCATTGATGGCTTGATAGGCAAAAGCAACACCATGGCCAAGATACTGGATGATCTGCGCAAGCTGCAGGCCCATCCTTCAACCAGCGTGTTGATCATTGGCGAAAGCGGGACGGGCAAGGAACTGGTCGCGCGGGCGCTGCACTTTGGAAGCTCGCGCGCCAAGGGGCCGTTCCTGCCCGTAAATTGTTCCGCCGTTCCCGCCGAGTTGAGCGAGTCGTTGTTCTTCGGACACGTCAAAGGCGCCTTCTCCGGCGCGGCGTCGGATCGCAAGGGTTACTTCCAAAACGCGCATGGTGGCTCGCTGTTCCTCGATGAAATCGCTGACATGCCCCTGCCGCTTCAGGCCAAGATGCTGCGAGTTTTGGAAAGCGGAAAGATACTGCCCCTGGGCGCTGACAAGGAACAAAGCATCGACGTGCGTGTCGTGGCCGCCACGAATGCCGACCTCCAAGGCGAAATCGCGGCGGGGAAATTTCGCCAGGATCTCTACTTCCGGCTGGCGCGGTTTGTCGCGGAGCTACCGCCGCTTCGCGAACGACGCGAGGACATTCCACTCCTGATCGAGCACTTTGTCGGCGTTCTCGCCCTGGAGATGAGCATGATCCGGCCTGGCGTGGCTGAATGTGCAATGGCGGAGCTGCGGGCGTACGATTATCCGGGTAATGTGCGTGAGCTGAAGAATTTGGTCGAGCGCGCTCTCATTGAGTGCGGTGGCGGAGAGATCAGGAAGGGGCATTTGCATTTTGCATACGCTCCCACTGTCGATGCGACCTCTGAAGCCGGCCTGGAGCACGGCTCAAACACTCCGCCATCGGACACCGAGGAGCAGCGTATCATCGACTACGTCCGGGAACGGACCAGCATCAACAACACGCAATGCCGTGAGTTGCTGGGGGTGGGAATTCACAGGGCCTGGTATCTCCTTCGCAAACTTCAGCGCAGCGGAGTGTTGTTGCAGGACAGTTCACGACGTTGGGCAAGCTACCGGCTGCCATGAAGAGAAGGCTGCGCCGTTAAGCCACATTGCCTGCTTGGGAGATGTGACCAGCGGCGCCCCGGTCCGACAAGTTATGCGAAAGCGATCCCAGGCGGACGGGCCAGCGTCGGGTTAATGCCAACATCTTTCCAACGGAACTGAAATCTACTGCTTGGCAAGAGCGAATCACCGGCTAGACTGCAAGGTGAAGCCCGAAAAACTGAGATGAGACCAATCAGCCGTAATCTTATTGTTGCCGCCTGCTTGCTGGTGGCCGCCGCGAATCTAGCACTGGGCGTTGAACCCTCGCCGAACACCGCCGCCAAACCGGTCAGCTTCTATGGCCAGCTTCGACCCGTCTTTCAGGCGAACTGCCAGGGCTGTCATCAGCCCGCCAAGGCCAAGGGCGGTTATGTGATGACAGAGTTCGAGAAACTCTTCGCTCCGGGGGAAACAGGCGACAAGCCAATCGTCGCGGGCCAGCCCGACACCAGCCTTCTGGTGAAGCAGATCACTCCGAAGAATGGCGAAGCCGAGATGCCCAAAGGCAAACCGCCCCTTGCCGAGCACGAGATTGAACTGGTCCGACGCTGGATCGCCGAAGGGGCCAAGGACGATACACCCGCGAACGCCAAGCAGCGTTACGACGCCGATCATCCGCCGGTCTATACACACCCGCCGGTGATCACTTCGATGGATTACTCGACAGACGGTTCATTGATCGCCGTGGCGGGATTTCACGAGGTGCTGCTCCATAAGGCCGACGGTTCTGGAATTGCCGGACGATTGATCGGGCTTTCCGAACGCATTCAATCAGTTCGTTTTTCGCCCGACGGCAAGCAGCTCGCCGTGGCGGGAGGACAGCCTGCCCGGATGGGTGAGATCCAGATCTGGGATGTCGAGAAGCGCAAACTCATCGTCTCCGTGCCGGTCGGCTACGACACTGCTTCCGGCGTGAACTGGTCTCCCGATGGTAAACTGCTTTCGTTCGGATTGCCGGACAAGACCGTGCGGGCGATTGAAGCTTCCAGCGGCAAGCAAGTCCTCCAGCAAGGCTCGCATAATGATTGGGTGCTCGACACGGTATTTTCCACGGATGGATCGCACGTCGTTTCCGTGGGGCGGGACATGAGCGCAAAACTGACCGAGGTCGCCACACAACGGTTCGTTGACAACATCACCTCGATCACTCCGGGCGGGTTGCGAGGAGGTCTGCAAACAATCGCGCGCCATCCAACCAGGAATGAAATCCTTGTCGGTGGCGCGGATGGAACGCCGCAGGTGTATCAGATCTTCCGCACGGCGGCGCGCAAGATCGGCGACAATGCGGCCTTGCTCAGGCGCTTTCAGTCGATGGAAGGGCGGGTGTTCAGCGTTGATTACAGCCCGGACGGCAACCGCATCGCCGCCGGTGCAAGCCTGGATTCGCGCGGGACGGTTCACATCTACGCGGCGCAGTTCAACTCCACCATTCCGACAAACATCCTCAAGGCCTACGAAAAGACCGCGGGCGAGTACACCGCCGACGAACGGAAGGCCATCGAAGATTTCGTCACTTCAGAGATCAAGCTGTTGCATTCCGTCTCTTTCTCCAACGCCGCGATTTATGCCCTCAGCTTCAGCCCGGATGGCAGGCAGATCGCAGCCGCTGGAAGCGACGGTCAAATCAGGTTGATCAGCGCGGAACAGGGGAAAGTGGAGAAGGAATTTGCCGCCGCCATCAGTACCAATGCTCCTGCTTCTGTCGTCGCCTTGGATAAGATCCTTCCTGGCTCGGGTGTCGCAGCTTCGGTGAAGGATGCCATCAAGGAGTCATATCCCAAGGATGCCGAAATCACTGCTCTCGAAATCCAGCCGGCCAGGGTGAGCCTCCACAGCCGCTCCGAGCACATTCAATTCCTTGTGACGGCCAGACTCGGCTCGGGAGATTCCACGGATGTCACCAGGGCGGCGAAGTTCACGATTCCCGATCAACTCGGAGAGGTTTCCGCGTCAGGTCGGTTCACTGCGCTGAAGAATGGCTCGGCGTCATTGACCATCTCCTATGCTGGCAAGACCGCGAGCGTGCCGCTTGAACTCGCGGGCATCACGGCAGAGTTCCACGCGGATTTTGTTCGTGACGTGAATCCGATCCTTTCCCGTGTGGGCTGCAACGCGGGAACCTGCCACGGCTCGAAGGACGGCAGAAACGGGTTCAAACTTTCTCTCCGAGGCTACGACCCGCTTTACGACGTTCGGTCCTTTACCGATGATCTGGCAGCGCGCCGCGTCAATCTCGCTTCGCCTGACGACAGTCTGTTGCTTCTCAAAGCCACGGGAGCGGTCCCGCACGAGGGCGGACAGCGCTTCACCATCGACTCCGAGTACTACGCGACTCTCCGGAAATGGATCTCCAGCGGAGCCGTCCTGAATGCCGAATCCGCCCGAGCCACCGGAATTGAGATTTCACCGCAGAATCCTGTCATTCAGGAAGTCGGAGCCCGCCAGCAAATGCGCATCCTCGCCACTTACGCGGACGGCTCAAAACGCGATGTCACCGCCGAGGCCTTCATCGAAAGCGGCAATGGAGATGTCGCCTCTGCAGACTCTACCGGGATCATCCTCTCGCTGCGCCGTGGTGAAGCGCCGCTGCTTGCACGCTATGAAGGTAACTACACGGCCACCACCTTGACCGTGATGGGTGACAGGAAGGGCTTCGTTTGGAAGGATCTTCCAGCGCACAACAAAGTGGACGAGCTTGTGATCGCAAAATGGAAACGGATGAAGATTCTCCCAAGCGACATCTCCTCCGATACGGATTTTATCCGCCGGGTGTACCTGGACCTCACGGGTCTGCCGCCGTCCTCCACGGATGTCAGGGAAAACCTTGCGGACAAGCGCAACCTTCAGGAGCGCCGGGATGCGCTCGTTGAGAAACTGATCGGAAGCCCGGAATTCGTGGATCATTGGGCGAGCAAATGGGGAGATCTATTGCAGGTGAACAGAAAGTTCCTCGGTGAAGAAGGCGCGTTACTTTTCCGCGATTGGGTGCGAAAGCAGGTTGAGATCAACACTCCTTACGACCACATGGTCCGGGAAATCCTCACCGCCACCGGCTCGAACAAGACCAACGCCGCCGCATCCTATTTCAAGATCCTGCGAACACCCGCCGAGACGATGGAGAACACGACGCATCTCTTCCTCGGCACTCGCTTCAATTGCAACAAATGCCACGACCATCCCTTCGAACGTTGGACCCAGGATCAGTATTACCAGATGACCGCATACTTTGCGCAAGTGGACTTGAAGAAGGACGACGCCAGCGGCGACAAGCGAATCGGCGGGACGGCGGTCGAAGGGTCGAAGCCGCTTTATGAAATCGTGGAGGACAAGAAGGAGGGCGAGATCACCCACGACCGCACGGGCAAGGTGACAGCTCCTGCGTTTCCCTACTCTGCCAAAGTTGAAACATCAGGCGGAAATGCCACACGACGCCAGCAGCTCGCCGAATGGATCACCTCGCCTGACAACCGTTACTTTGCCCTCAGCTACGTGAACCGGCTCTGGGGCTATTTAATGGGAGTGGGATTGATCGAACCGCTCGACGACATCCGCGCCGGAAATCCACCAAGCAATCCTGAGTTGCTCGATTACCTCACGCACCAATTCGTCGAGAGCGGCTTCAACACGCGCCATGTGCTCCGGTTGATTTGCAAATCCCGCGCCTATCAGCTTTCCGTCACCGCCCATGAGTGGAACATCGACGACAAGGTCAATTTCTCACATGCCACCGCACGCCGGCTGCCGGCGGAGACCTTGCTGGATTCCGTCTATCGTGTGACGGGCTCGATTCCGAACTTCCCCGGCGTGAAGCCCGGCACCCGGGCGGCGCAGCTTACTGATTCAGCGATCGATCTCCCCAGCGGATTCCTTGCGAACCTTGGGCGACCGGCGCGCGAGAGTTCCTGCGAGTGCGAGCGCAGCAATGACATCCGGCTCGGCGCCGTGATGTCGCTGTTGAGCGGTCCCGCTGTGTCCTCCGCAGTGAACGATCCCCGCAACGATCTGGCGGTGCTTGTCGCCGCCGAGCCGGACGACCGCAAGGTAGTGAACGAAGTGTTCATGCGCGTACTCAATCGTCCCGCATCCACCAAGGAAGTTGATTCGACCATCGATGCCATGGGGACGATGGAGCGCGAGCACATCAAGCTTATCGCCGAACTGGGCAAAGCCGAGGGTGCTTGGGCGCTTTCACATGCCCAAAAGTCCATCGCTCGCACCGAAGCCATCGGCAAGGCGGAGAAGGAACTCGCCGGTTACATGGTTGAACGCGCGCCAAAAATTGCCGCCGCGCAACGCGAACGAAACGAGAAGATCGCCACCAGCGAAGAAGCCGTGCGCGATTACGAGCCGACTCTGGCGCTCGCCATTTCCGAGTGGGAGGAGAAGCTGACCGCCGCCGATTACGGCACGGTCTGGATGCCGGTTAGCGTGAAAGAAGTTCGTGGCACCGGCTCGGCGAAGCTTGAAAAACTTCCCGACGGCACCATCCGCTCGACCGGCAGCGGCGGGGAATTGCCTGACTATGTCGTCACGGCCGAAACTGCCCTGACGGGCATCACCGGTGTGAAACTCGAGGTGCTCACTGATGAAACCGTTCCCGCCTTCGGACCAGGTTACAAGGACGGCAATTTCCTCCTGAGCGAGTTCGTGGTGGAGTCGGCGTCAAAGACAAATGCGGCGAAGTTCGCGAAGGCAAAGATCGTGGATGCGAAGACGGATTTCATCCAGAAGGAGCACGACCTCAAACACACATTTGATGGGAAGGTGGAGCAGGGGCGTCGAGAAGGCTGGGCGATAGGCGGTTCGGTTGGACAGCCGCACTGGGCTGCGTTCAAGTTCGAGAATTCCTTGGGCGGAGCGGATGGCGCGGTGCTCAAGATCACTCTTCAACATAAATATCAGGCGCCTTATGAAATCGGACGGTTCCGCCTGTGGGTGACGACCAGCAAAGCTCCGACGGCAGATGGCCTGCCAAATGACATTGTGGAAGCGCTCAAGACATCGCTCACGATCCGATCACCACAGCAATTGGCGGCGTTGATGGATTACCATCGCGACCGTGACCCGGAGATGCGAAAGCGCCAGCAGACGTTCGCCACCGCTCGCAAGCCATTGCCTGATGACGCGAAGCTCAGGGAACTTGAATCGACACTCGCCCGCGTCAGTCGTCCGATACCGACCGACCCGCAGCTTGTTCAAACGCGGCATGACGTTGAGTCGAGCACCCGGCAACTGGTCAATCGCCGCCTCACATCCGCGCAGGATCTGGCCTGGGCATTGATCAATACGCCCGCATTTTTGTTCAATCGATGATGAATGACTTTGAATGACATGATAACTCCCACCCTCAACCTCTCCATACTATGATCCATCTACCCGGCGATTATTGCACAGACCTGTGTGACTCGAACCTCAAGATGACCCGCCGCGATCTCCTGCGCCTTGGCGGATCAACCATGCTAGGGCTTTCACTCGGCTCCATGCTCAACCTCAAGGCCCGCGCCGCCGAGGCCGCGAAAGGGCCCGCAGGCTGGGGCCGCGCCAAGAGTGTCATCATGGTTTATCTCCAGGGCGGACCGAGTCATCTGGATCTCTGGGACCCGAAGGAGAATGTGCCGGACAAGATCAAGAGCCCGTTCAAGAACATCTCCACCAAGATCCCGGGCGTGAACTTCACCGAGCTGCTGCCCAAGCTCGCACAGGTGAACGACAAGTTCACGATGATCCGCTCAATGAGCTACACGCCCAACGGCCTGTTTAATCACACAGCAGCCATTTATCAGATCATGACTGGCTACACGACCGACAAGGTCAGCCCGTCCGGCCAGCTCGAACCTCCAAGCCCAAAGGACTTCCCGAATTTCGGATCAAACATCATCCGGCTGAAACCGGCCACCGAGCCGATGCTGCCGTTCGTGATGCTTCCGCGCCCGTTGCAGGAATCAAACGTTGTCGGCAAAGGCGGTACCGCTGGCTTCCTCGGCAAAGCTTACGATCCATATTATCTCTATCCAGATGGCGACGACATGAACATGTCCAAGATGGACAGCGTGCGCACGGATGATTTGAAACTTCCCCAGGAGGTATTCGCCATGCGGCTGCAACGCCGGGCGAAGCTGCGCGACACGATCAACGATGCCATGCCCGAAATCGAAAAGGCTGTGGAGCATTACAATCTTGATGAGTACTACCAGCGTGCGTTGAACCTGATCATCTCCGGCAAGGCAAGGAATGCCTTTGATCTCGGTCAGGAACCGGACGCCATGCGGGAGCGCTATGGAAAGAACACCTTCGGACAAAGCTGCCTCCTTGCGCGCCGACTTGTCGAGGCCGGCACTCGCGTTGTGGAGGTTGTCTGGCCGAAGGTCGCGAACTCGGACAACCATTCCTGGGACGTTCACGTCGGTCTTTACGAACGAATGAAGAACCAGTCCGCGCCGATGCTCGATCAAGGCCTCTCGGCGCTGTTTGAAGATCTCGACCAGCGCGGCCTGTTGAGCGAAACGCTCGTGGTCGCCATCGGGGAATTCGGTCGAAGCCCTGAAAAGGGACTGAGCACCTCCGGCAACAGCAACAGCCCGGACGGACGAGATCACTGGCCGTATTGCTATACCTCCGTCATTGGTGGGGCGGGCATCAAACGCGGATACGTGCATGGGAAGTCCGACAAGACAGCATCGAGTCCGCTGGAAGAGCCCGTTCACCCGACCGAACTGTTGGCTACGATTTACCACTCCTTCGGAATCGATCCGGAGACCATCGTTTACAATCATCTCAATCAGCCGCGTGAATTGGTGAAAGCAAAGACGGTGAGCAAGCTGTTTGCTTAGACTCTTCACGCTACCGTCCACGCATGCTCGTGCGCGTGATTGTTGTGTTGGTGGCGCTGCTTGCCAGAGGCGAACCGCTTTTTGCTCAAGCGCAATCTGCTGAGAACAGCGGGCTGCTGGAGTCGATCGAAGACTGGGTTCGCGAGGGGTTCGATGAGACACTCCGAAGCGCGCTCGAGGAGATCGATGAAAAGCAGGGGATTTCGCTGTTGGATTCCCTGCTGCAACAGATGCAAAGCAGCGAGGTGCTTGACCTGGCGCGTTTCAAAACCGGCGCAAGCACGCTGGTGCCGCTGCTGGAGCAGTACGAGGAGACGTTGCCGTATGCGGTGTGGTTGAAGACGAGGCTCGATTACCTCGACACGGCCGAGGAATTACGTCGCGCGTTGCGCCCAGCTCCACCGCGTCGCGGAATGCCCGAGCCCGTCCCAGTGCCGATGATCCAGCTTCAACGCAGGGTGTGGGTGCGGCAAATGGATCAACGTCCCCTTCCTCCTCGTGCCCAGGGCCTGGTTCCGGTTTTGAAGCCGATCTTTATGGCCGAGAAGGTTCCTCCCCAGTTCGTCTGGCTCGCGGAAGTTGAATCCTCGTTTGATCCGGGGGCGAAGAGTCCGTCAGGTGCGGCTGGGCTGTTTCAACTGATGAAGCCGACGGCAAGGAGCCTCGGGCTTTCCACATGGCTGCCGGATGAACGGCTGAACTCCGAGAAGAGTGCCCGGGCGGCAGCGCGTTACCTTCGTTACCTCCATGGCCGCTTTGGCGACTGGCGGCTCGCTCTTGCGGCTTACAATGCTGGTGAGGCCCGGGTGGGCGATTTGCTCAAAAAATCACGTTCACGCACCTACGAAGCAATAGCGCACAGGCTGCCCTCGGAAACGCAGTTGTATGTGCCAAAAGTGGAGGCTGTGCTGCGCAAACGGGAAGGGGTGGCCTTGTCCGACCTGAAGGTGCCAGTGACCGGGAAATCAGATGGACGGACCGGGCTCTGAATCTCCTGATCCCGTCTCACCGGACTCGATGAGACTGGGAGCAGTGTTGCGCACGAGCAATCGAGCGCGTTCGATGGTTTCCTGTTGCGACTCAGACGTCATCGCGAATCGCGCCAGCTCCCTGGCTTCGGACATCTTCAACCGTCGGATGAGAAACTTGATTCTCGGAATCAACGATGGGCTGATGCTTAATTCAGTCACACCCAGGCCAAGAAGGAGCGGAACCATCGCGGGATCTCCGGCCATTTCTCCGCAGACACTCACGGGAATGTTGTTTCTGGCGGCCGCGTCCGCGGTGAGTTTGATCAACTGAAGAATCGCCGGATGGGTTGGGTCGTAGAGGTGGGCGATCCTCTCGTTCATGCGGTCCACCGCGAGT
>SXMN01000341.1 GCA_005777315.1 Verrucomicrobiales bacterium | reverse complement strand
GTCTGTTGCTGGACTTGATTGTGCCGAGTTTCCAATCCCCGCTCTTTGACGGGCTGAGAAAGGCGGCGGGCCTGTGAACACGTTCATCAGTGACTCAACCAAGTTTCGGATAGAACCGCCCGACAGAGCGAGGGTTGCGCTTGGGCTTGAGTTACCGCTCTCCCTCACCCCCTCCCTCTCCCGCTGGGAGAGGGAGAATCTTCAGATGCGCGTTTGCAAACTCGGAACGCTTGATCTCGGTGACAGACGGATCGGCGGTTCTCCCTCTCCCAGCGGGAGAGGGCCGGGGTCAGGGAGAGATGTCTGTCCTTCTGCCAGAGTTCCGAACTCGTTTGCTTCTGACTCTGCTCTGTTTAGCCGTCCTGTTTTGGACAACTGCCACTCTCGCCGGTGGGTTTCCAGAAACGTCGGTTGAACTTCCGCTCTCCCCGCTGCCCGCTGGATTGCATTCCTTGATGCCAGTGCCGGTGGAAAACCCGCTCACGACTGCCAAAATAGAGTTGGGCAGAAAGCTGTTCTTCGACGAATGGCTCTCCCGCGACGGCACCATTTCGTGCGCTTCCTGCCATCATCCCGACAAAGCATTTACCGATGGCCGCGCTTTGCCAGTGGGCATTGATGGCCAGAGCGGCCGTCGCAACGTGCCCTCACTGCTTAACTCTGCCTACGGCAAATCGATGTTTTGGGATGGCCGGGCCGCGAGCCTGGAGAAACAGGCGCTGCACCCCTTGACCAGCCCCGCCGAAATGGGCAACACGTTGGAAGCTGTGCTGGCGCGGGTGCGGGAGAATCCAGCTTACAGGCGCTTGTCAGAGGCGGCGTTCGGTACGGCTGCGATGACTCCCGGGCAGATCGCACAGGCACTGGCCAGTTTTCAACGCACGTTGGTTGCCGGAAACTCGCCGTACGATCGACAACTTCTGACGCGTGATGATTCGGTCTTAAGCGAAGAGGCCCGGCGCGGGTTTGCGCTTTTTCGCGGCAAGGCCCGGTGCGCCCACTGTCACGAAGGTCCGCTGTTCACTGACCAAAAGTTTCACAACACAGGGGTCAACTGGGGCAAAAAGCCGATGGATCTTGGCCGCTACGAACACACCGGCAAGGAGGACGACAAGGGAAAGTTCAAGACACCGACGCTCCGCAATCTGCTTCTGACCGCTCCCTACATGCACGACGGCAGTCTGAAAACCCTGGACGCAGTGATCGACTTTTACGATCGCGGCGGCTCGGCTCATCCGAACCTGGATCCATCGATCAAGTCCTTGAGCCTCTCGGGTCAGGAGAAAACCAATCTTGTGAGCTTCCTTCGAGCCTTGAGCATCAAGGAGCAGTGAAATCAGGTGCTGAACTGCCGTAGTTGCAGGCCACGTGCGCCGTCGGCGTCGCCGGGCTTCCAACAGCTCAGTAGGTCAAGCCTGCGGTGCCGGAGCTGGGAGTTGCGCTGAGACTTCCTCGATCTGTGCCTGGAGTTCGAGGAGGTCGAGCACCTTGGAATTCAGGATTTGCTCATGGATCTCCTCGATGCCGTTGCGCTCCTTGAGCTGCTTCACGAGCTTGTCCGGGGCGATGTTATTCTGCTGGGCGAGGTAGAGAATACGCTGGGTCAGTTCCTCGCGTGAGACGGACAGATTCTCCTTTTGGGCGATCTTGTTGAGGAGAAAGCCGGCCTTGACGCGTTCTTTGGCGCTGTTGTTGGCAAGGGAATAAATCTGGTCCTTCTGCTCCTCGATTTTGTCCTTGGGCACACCGCGCTGTTGATTCTCGCGGACGATATTGTAAACGACGTTGCGAGTCTCCTGCTCGACCATCGTCTCGGGAAGATCAAACTGCACTCGTGAAAGAAGGCCTTGCACGAGCTGGTTGCGCACTTCACGCTGTTGTTTGAATTTCAGCTCATTCCCCAGATCTGTCGCGACACCGGCACGGAGTTTTTCGACATTCTCGGCTCCGAAATTCTTTGCGAACTGGTCGTCCAACGCGGGCAGCACACGTTCCTTCACGTGGACAATCTCCACTTCGTAAATGCCTTTGAGCCCGGCAAGAGGCTGTGAGACAAAGTCCGCCGGGAAGTCCACGTTTACAGTCCGTTTGTCGCCAGCTACTGCGCCGGTCAATTGTTCGGTAAAGCCTGGGATGAAGGAACCTGGCTTGACGTCGATCCAGAAGTTCGACTTCTGGGTCAATCCCACCGCCGTCGGGGCAATCTCTGTGAGCGGCTTTCCACCGGTTGTGCCGGTGTAATTGACAACCACGATGTCGCCCTCCTGCGCGGATCGAGCGACGTCGTTGTAGCTCACGCGTTGCTCCCTCAAGACGTTCATCGCGCGGTCGATGTCGGCATCTGTCACCGTGGCGGATGGGCGCTTGACGGGCAAGCCTACGTAATCCGGAAGTTCAAAATCTGGCGCGGTTTCCACGGTGGCGGCGAACTGAAGTGCTTCACCGCGCGCGAATTGAATTTCCTCGATGTCAGGGTAGCCCACGACATTGAGCTTTTGATCCTTCAGAGCCTGCTGGTAACTTTCGGAGATCAGCTTGCGCTTCGTCTCATCTTGAATCTGTTTCGAGTAGGTTCTCGCAATCAGGTCACGGGGAGCCTTCCCCGGACGGAAGCCCGGGAGCTTCGCTTCGCGCTGGAAGTCCTTGGTTAATTTGTCGAAGGCAGCATCGACCGCCTGGGCTTCGAGTTCGATGCGCACGAGCCTTCGGCAGGGCGCGAGATTCTCAACTGTTACATTCACGATTTACCTTTCGCCATAGATGAAAAAGCCCCGCGATACCCGCCTGGAGCGGATGAACCGCGGAGCAAACGCCGAGAAAGTATGGACGGAGAGTTGGTGCGTCAAGCCCCGGTTCGGTGGCGGTTCAATCGCGACAGATCAGCTCATCTGCCGGAGTTGGGACAACCTCGCCACCATGAGCTTCATTCGTGGGGCTCCACCCGGCGTGAACCTGTTGGATGAGTTTGGGGGGGGAGAGCCGAGCAGTGATCCCGTTCATGGGGATGAAGCACTTCGAAAATCGGACGTGAAGCGATGCCTCGGACGCGGCCACGTTCGCCAACTGGGAGGCAGGCGTTCTCAGGAAAGGTTTTTGAATGGAATCTCCACAGGCTCCGAGTTCGGTCATGCTTTTCTAGATGGCATCTGCCGGGATGCACGCTGGAGTGTCTTTGACGTTCGCGGCTGCTTCGGTCGTGGTCCTGATTATCAGTGGCTCACTCTTGCCAAGGCGCTTTGAAGTCGATCGGCTTTCTTGAGCGGGCTTACCAGCGCAAGGTTGAGCCGCTCGGGACGGAGAAATTCCATTGCGGTCGCCTGGATGTCTGACGGCTTGATCGCAGTCAACCGTTTCGTGATTTCATCAGGGCTGAATATCCGCCCGTATCCGAGCCATTGTTCCGCGATCCACATCATCTGGCTTTCGGTGTTCTCCAGGCTCAGTTCCATCTGGCCGATCACGTAATCGCGCGCACGCCGGAGTTCTCCGGTGGGTACGGGTGTCCGGACAAGGCGTCGAAGTTCGGTGATGATCAACTTGAGTGCCTTCTCCAGGCGCCCGGTCTCGAGTCCGACGGCGATGTTCAACACGCCGGTGTCCTGATAATAGCCGAGCGAGCTGGCAACTGAGTAGGCCAGCCCGTGTTCCTCGCGCACCACCTGAAAGAGTCGTGAACTGGTGTTTTCGCCGAGGATGGTGTTCAAGAGCCGCAAGGCAAATCGGCGTTCATCATGGCGCGAACACGTGCGAACGCCTAGGGCGAGCTGTGTTTGTTCGGTGCGTTTGGTGTGAAGCCGGATGCGAGGCGCGGTTTGAACCACCGATGCGGGAACGAAGCGGTGTGTGCCCCCTGCTGGCATCTGACGCGAGTATCGCTTCACGGCGCTGACGACCTCGGAGTGCTTCAGATTACCAGCGGCGGCGATGATCGTTGCGCCACTGGTGTAATAATCGCGCTGGTACTTACGGAGATGGGAACGATTGAGGGCATCGAGCGTCGCCTCCGTGCCGGTGAGGGATCTGCCGAGCGGATGGTTTGGCCAAAGAGTTTCGTTCAGGAGTTCCTGCACTTGTTGATGAGGCTGGTCCAGGTACATCGCCAGCTCCTCCTTGATCACGTTGCGCTCCTTGTCAATTTCCCCGGAGTCGAACTTCGAGTGGAGGAACATGTCCATGAGCACGTCCAGCAGCTCGGGAAATCGATCGTGACAGGCCTTCGAGTAAAAGCAGGTGCATTCCTCGGTGGTGAATGCGTTCAGGTAACCGCCGATGCCTTCCACATCCTGGGATATCCGCAGGGCGGATCGCCTCTGCGTACCCTTGAAGAGCATGTGTTCGATGAAATGCGAGACGCCCGAGAGCGAAGCCGGTTCATGCCTGCCACCGACTCCCACCCAGATGCCAAGACTGACACTGGTCATCTGTGGCATTTCCTGTGTGACGACGACGAGGCCGTTCGGAAGCCGGGACACGCTGCGCATCGTTTGATGAAGAGCGGGTTTTCGGACCAGGGACGATTTGAGGTTGGTCGAGTGGCGGGTCACGCGAACGCCTTGGGTATCGTCTCGGGAGGGCCGACACGTCGAAGGTATTCCAGGATGACGTTGACCGCTTCCTCGGGATCATCGGTCACGGTCAGGAGATCCAAGTCACCCGGGCTGATCATGTGGTTTTTTTCAATGGTGTTCTTCATCCACTTCAGCAGTCCATTCCAGTAGTCCTTTCGGAAAAGAATGAGCGGAAAGTGTGGGATTCTCTGAGTCTGAACCAGCGTGAGTACTTCGAAGAGTTCATCCAGCGTTCCAAAACCGCCGGGCATGAAGATGAATCCAAGGCTGTACTTGGCGAAGCAGACTTTGCGCGAGAAGAAATAGTGGAAATTGACCGGGATGTTCACAAAGCGGTTCGACTTTTGTTCGAAGGGAAGTTCGATGTTCAGTCCGATCGATTTGCCCTTTCCTTCCGCCGCGCCGCGATTGGCGGCTTCCATGATGCCGGGTCCACCGCCAGTGATGACGGCAAGATGATGTTTGGCGAGACCTTTGCCCAACGCGACCGCCGATTGATACGCAGGATCGCCAGGCTTAAGCCGGGCTGATCCAAAGATGGTCACAGCCTGGCCAACTTGGGACATGGTTTCGAAGGAATCCACAAACTCCGCCATGATGCGAAAAATCCGCCAAGGGTCTTCACGTGTAAAGCCACCAAGGTTGTTGCTCATGGACTGACGATATGGATGGATCCGAAATGTGACAAGGCTTGGTGCATGGGATGCTTGGTAGAACGGTGCTCCGAGCTTCATGTTGATCCAGTCCTGCCAAGACCCGAAGCCGGAATAACACGAATGCGATTGATGGTTTATTGTGATCTCACAATTCATATCGTCGTATCCGGATGCAACGATTTTTAAGTTGTGCCTCTTTGTTGACAACGGTACGTTCACAACTCTGTTACGATGGATCAATTGGATAAAAGCGAGCGAGCGCGGTGGGCCCACGAAGTCGAATTGGATCGGTTGCTTCGAGAACGCATCCTCATTCTTGACGGCGCGATGGGCACGACCATCCGCACCTACGGGATGAAGGAGGCGGACATTCGCGGCAAGCGCTTCGCCGACTCGAAGAAAGATCTGCTGAACAACGGCGATCTCTTCTCGATCACCCAGCCGGCAATGATCTGCGACATTCACCGGCGCTTCCTCGAAGCCGGCGCGGACATCATCGAGACGAATACCTTTTCCGCCACGAGCATCGGCCAGAGCGAGTTCTTCGTGGATGACCCGCGCGAACACGGCGGCCGCAAGGATCCGGCGTTCTACCAGAAGATCGTCGAGGACAAGTTTCTCAACGAGCTCGCTTGGGAGATCAACGAAACCTCCGCGCGCCAGTGCCGCGAGTGGGCCGACCGCGTCGCCAACAATGACGGCAAACAGCGCTTCGTTGCCGGCGCCATTGGGCCGCTGACGGTGTCGCTGTCGAACTCACCGGATGCCGATGACTCGGGCTTCCGCGTTGTCACCTTCGATCAGGTGAAGCAGGCCTACATCAATCAGGTCCGCGCGCTCATCAAGGGCGGCTCGGACTTCCTGCTGGTCGAGACGATCTTCGATTCGCTCAACGCCAAGGCGGCGCTGGTGGCGATTCAGGAAGTGTTCGACACGGACAACGTGCGCCTGCCGATCTCCATCTCTGCCGCCGTCGGGCGCGGGGGCGAGACGATGATCTCGGCGCAAACCATCGAGGCGTATTGGAACGCGGTGAAGCACGTGAAGCCGCTGTCCGTCGGCCTGAACTGCTCGCTCGGGCCGGATTTGATGCGGCCGTTCCTCGCGGAGTTGTCGGAAAAGGCGGGTTGCGCGATTTCGTGCTACCCGAACGCCGGGCTGCCCAATCCGCTTTCGCCGACGGGCTTTGATTTGAAGCCGGAGGACATGGGCAACTTCCTCGGCGAGTTCGCGCAGAGCGGGTTGATCAACATCGCCGGTGGTTGCTGCGGCAACACGCCCGAGCACATCGCCGCCATCGCGAAAGCGCTGGATGGCCGGCATCCGCGGGAACTTGGAGCGCCGATTTCCAAATCGGCGCGGTCGTTCTCTCCACCGCCCCGTGCCGGTTTGGAAACCGGCGCTCCAACGGAACCGAAACCCCTCCGCCTCTCCGGTTCCCAGCCGTTCACGCAGCAGATTGGGGAGTTCATGATGATCGGCGAGCGCACGAACGTCGCCGGGTCGCCGAAGTTCGCGAAGCTGATCAAGGACGGAAAATACGACGAAGCCGTGGCCATCGCCCGCCAGCAGGTCGAGAACGGTGCCAACGTCATCGACGTCTGCATGGACGAGGGAATGATTGATGGCGTCGCCGCGATGACGCGCTTCCTCCAGTTACTCGGCAGCGAGCCCGAGGTCGCCAAGGTTCCCTT
>SXMN01000340.1 GCA_005777315.1 Verrucomicrobiales bacterium | reverse complement strand
TTGGGCGCGCGCCGCCTCCAATTGCGCGTTCTTGGCTTCCATCTCCGCTCTGGCTTGCTCCGCAGCTTCGCGCGCACCGCGTTCCTCCCGCAACAGTTGCTCACGCAACTGCTCCGCCTCGCGCTTGCGCCGGACGACCAGTGACCGCGCCACAAAGGCCCAGCCAAAGAGCCCCAGCACCGCGCCACCCGAGGGCACCATGATGAACGCGTTCAGATACCACAGCGGCACCACCTCCAGCGCCACCCGCGCCGGGGCCGAATAGTTCAGGTCCCAATCGATGTATTGCACGAAAAGGGTCCAGGTCCCGGCTTCCTCGGGCGTCCACTCGAGCTGGGTTTTCACCTGCGGCTCCTGCCATCGGGAATCCGCCTTCGCCGGTGCCGCGGCCACGACGCCCGGCAGCATCGCCCAGCGCACCTGCTGCCGTTCGGGCCGCGTGCGATAGTCCACGACGGAGAACTTGAAGGTCACCAGACGCCCGGCCGTGACCGGCGGCAGATTGGTCAGATCCTCGTAGAGCCGGTCGGTCTGCACGCCCAGGCGCGGCGCCTGCAGGTCCAGTTGGCGCGGTTGGAAGCGCGTGAGACCTGCCTGTGTGATGAGCCACATCCCGCCGCCGTCCGCCGGTTCAATGGCCCGCACGGAGTTGTTGGGCAGGCCATCGCGCCCGTCGAGCGAGGTCCACGCGATGCCGTCGAAGCGCGTGAAGCCACCCTCAGTCGCGAACCACAGCAGGCCCGCTTCATCGCGGACAATCTGCCAGACCGAATTCTGGGCCAGCCGCCCGCGCGCGCTGGTGAAGGTCTCGAACTTCCGGCCGCGCGGGTCGTAACGGCAGACACCGTTGTCGGGCAGGACGAACCAGACCACTCCGTCCGGCTCGCAAAAGATGCGGTGGACTCGGTTGTCGGGCAGGCCGTTGGTCGTCGTGAAGCGCTCGAATTCCTTTCCGTTGAATCGGCTGACGCCGAAGGAGGCCGTGTCATTCCACTCGTGGGCGATCCAGAGGCTTCCGTCCGGTGCCGGCGTCAACTCCCGGAAATACCACAGGTTCGAAGTGGCATTGGTGAACGTGAGGAAGTTCGCACCGTCGTAGCGTGTGAGGTAGCTGAGGTTCCCGGAGCCTCTGCTGTTGAACCAGAGCGCGCCATCGGAGGTTCTCGCCAGTCGACGAACCTCGTTCCCCGCGCCGGTCTCGGCGGCCGGGAAAGTGCGGAGGTTCCGGCCATCGTAGCGAACCAACCCCGCCGCACCGCCAAACCATACCGATCCATCGGCGGCCGGGCTGAAAGCACCCCGATCAACATTGCCCAGCGCTTGCCTGAGCTCATTGGTGGTGAAAATGCGGAAAGGTCGGCCACCGGGTTGGTCCGCCGTCGCATCGTAGCGCGCCAGACCGCCCCGTCCCCCGGCCCAGATCGCTCCGTCGGCGGCCTTGTCCACCCACCACACTCCATCAGTGGCCACGGAATCCTTCTCGGTGAATCGTGTCAGCCCGTTCGTATCGTGGCGATAAAGCCCCGCTCCCCAACTGCCGATCCAGAGGCTCCCGCCAGCCACATTCTTCATGCTGCCGTTAAGATTGTCGGCCGCGACCAAACCGTCCGCGGTATCGAGGTGGGGGAACGACCGCGCGTCGTAGCGCGTGATCCCGTCCCAGCCCGCAAACCAGAGCGCGCCATCGGAGGATTGCCGGATGCTGTGCACGCCCCGGTGAGGCAGGCCATCCTCCTTGTTGAAGGCGATGAAGCTCTTTCCATCGTAACGCCAGACTCGGTTGCCCCAGTTCCCGCCAAGCCACAGCATCCCCTCCTCATCGCGGTGGATGGAGCGGATCTCCCGCAGTCCATGCTTCTCCCCAAACGTCTCGAACATCCGACCACCTGCCCGCGCCGCCGCCGGGTCATGACGGGTCACTCCGCCTGAGCCACCGAACCACAGCACGCCGTCGGCATCCCGGTGAATGGCGAGGACCGCATCCTGGGGGAAATCGTTGCTCTCGGAGAACGTGACGAGATTTGTCCCCTCCTTCCGGACCAGATTGGCGGGGCCGGGATCATATCCTCCAAACCAAAGCACGCCGGACGGTTCGCGCAGCATGGAGAAGACAGTCTCCACTTGAAACCCATTGGTGGACGTCAGATGGGACCACGCCTGGCCTCCCTTGCCTTCGGCCGCCGGGTCGTAGCGCGTCACGCCGGACTGGCCGCCGAACCACATCACGCCATCCGGTTCCCGGAGGATGCACTGGACATGGTTGTTCAACAACCCGTCGGCCTTGGTGAACGTTCGCCACTTCCGGCCGCCCGTGCGCTCGGCAGCCGGATTGTAACGCGTGACTCCGCCGTTGTTCCAGTGCCCGAACCACATCGCGCCATGGGCGTCAGGGCAGACGCTCATGACGACGCCCACGGGGAGGCCATCTTCGACGGTGAAGTTCACAAACTCGCGCCCGTCATAGCGCGAGACGCCACCTTCCGTGGCCACCCACATCACGCCCTCGGAATCGAAGGCCACCTGCCGAACGAGGTTATGCACCAACCCCTGCTGGTAATCGAACGTCCGCCACGTGCCCTTCTTGAACAGCGCGATCCGGAAATCAACCGACGGGGAGCTGCGGGCGCCGGCGCTCTCCAGCGCTTCCACCACAGCCACGTTGGTGTGGTAGAGAAACCCGCCCGGCACCTGGCAGCGAATCCGGTAGGAGCCGGGCCTGAGGTTGATGAATTGAAAAACGCCCCGGTCGTCCGTAGTCACAGACTGTGCGACGGCCCCTGGGAGCGCCGGCATCCCTGCCGGCAGGGCGCTCGCCGGCAAGGATGCCCGTGCTCCCAGCAGCGCCTGCACGATCACACCGCTCATGCCTTTGGCGTCCAGCGACGACACGGTGCCGGTGAGGTTCGTCGCGTTCTTCAGCACCCAATTGACTTCCCGGCGCTCGCCCGGCTGCGACTTCACGCCCAGCTTCCAATCGCCGAGGCCGCCGTTGCCATATTCGGATCGCGCTTCGAGATCATAAACTTGGTCCGAGCCGTAAAGCGCGAGCGAGTAATAGCCTTGGTTGTTGGGTTGAATCCGCACGACTTCCCGACCTTCCTGCTCCACGCGGACGGTTGCGTCTGGGAGCAGCTTGCCCGCGGCATCCTTCACCACCCCGGCTACGAACGTGGGCAGCGCCAGCCGGCTGGCGTCGGCCGCGCCGGGGGGCGGCACGGACACACGATCCTGGCATTGCCGCGCAGGATGCCGTGATGGCCATTGGTGGTCGCATCGTTCGCCGTGCCGTCCGCAAAATTCCAGAGCGCCAGCAGGCCCGGTTCGCGACCGGAAAGGCGAACGAACAGGTTCTCCCTGAGCTGGCCTGGAGTTCGTTCCCCCGCCCAAAGCCGAACCTCGGCCATCTGGCCGTTGAGGTCGGGATTGACAGCGGCGCTCGTGATGGTCCGCTGGACGTCCCGACCCAGGAAATTCCGCGTCGGCGGGAGGGGGTCGGGCTTCCAAGATCCCGCCTGCTCGTTGACGGAGAGCAGCATTCCATTCGCGTAGAGCCTGGCGAAGTTCGTGCCCGCCACCACCGCCAGATGAATCCACTGGTCTCGCAAGAGAAGCCCGGGAATCTGCATGAAGTGGAGATCATCATAGGCGGGCGGGCGTTTGCGTTCGACCAGCAGTGTGGAGCTCGTCTCGTGGTTCCCCAGCGAAAGCTGAATCGCGGCGTCGGCAAAATAGAAGATCCGGGCATAATCGGTGAAGTCACGCCACTTCGCCCAGCATTCGACCGTGACCACGGCGTTCGTGAAAAGCTTCGGGGGCAGTTCCACGAAACTCTCGTGGCCATCCAAATCCAGGACGTTCCCCAACCGGGCGGGCTCGCCGGACGCAGGCAATTCCGCCGCGACCGTCCTGGCATTGCCCATGAGCCTCCCGTGAAAGCCGTTCGGCCCGGAATCCTTCACCACGCCGTTCTCCACGCTTGCGAAATTCCAGAGACCCACCAGGCCGGGTTCGCCGCCGGTCAACGCCCCGAACATGGTCTCGCGAACCTGTTCCTGGTTGCGCGCGACCTTCCAGACGCGGACTTCATCCATCTGCCCGTGGAAATCCTCGTCCGAAGAAAACATCTCCCGCCAGTTACTCCGGCCGAGCAGGTTTCTCTTGCCGCTCTTGATGGCGGCAAAACTCCCCGGGTAATCGTTGGTTCCGAGCAAATGCCCGTTCAGGTAAAGCCGCATCCCCGCCGGGCCGGAAACGGCCGCGATGTGGAACCACTGGTTGGTCAACAGCGAGTTGCCTGTTTCCAGAAATGTGGTGTGCGTCGTGCCGGGTGTGTCCGAGATTTCAAATCGGAGGTTCGGATTCAGCTCCCGGTTCTGCACGTCCATGTTCTGGAAGGCCTCACCGAAATCAAAGACGCGGGACTTCCTTCGGAAACTGCCCCACTTGACCCAAGCCTCGACCGTCGCCTCCGTGAAGTCATTGAACATGTCCGGCGGCAGCTCGACGTAGCTGCCGTTGCCGTCGAGTTCGAGGACGCGGTTGGTGGCGGCGAGTTGGGCGTGGATTTGAACGACCGAAAGCAACAGCAGCAGCACGGCGAACAAAAAAGTGCCGCAACGTTTTTGCTGAGTGGTTTGCACGCGGAGGATTGAGCCAGAAGGCGGGCGGCGAGGAAAGCGGCAAATCCGGCGTGAGGGAATCAGTGTTCGACTTTGTGTGGCAACAAACCGGATAGGCATGGTTCGCCGTGGTGGTGGGATGACTTCCGCGTTCCTGCTTCAAGGTGATTATTCATTCACCCTCACCTCACCCTTGTCCTGCCCATGAACCGGGCGTTTGAACCACAGAGGAACGAAGGCACACACAGAAGAAGAGAGCAAGACTCTGCGTCCCTTCGGTCCACTGTATTTTTTCTCTGCTTTCGTGGTTCATGGTCCCAATGCGCGATTCTGAAATCGTGGGGGCTTTCCATGAACTTGGGAGCGCTGGCATCCTTGCCGGCGGGATAATCCGCACCCAACACGCCGTCAGGGATGCCGGCACTCCCAGGAGCGGCTCGCCGGTTCAAGGGTTCCATGCGCGAAGTCCCCTTCGGGAAAAGCTCCCTCCGATGGCGCGGAGAGAGCAATCCTCTCCGACTGATCGGCATGTTGCCGTCGCTTCAGTAATTTACTCGTAGTGGATGCGCAGGATTTCCAGGACCGCCTGGCCGGAGGGAAAACGAAATTGAACACGCTGCCCCACCTGGGTGTTGATGAGCGCCTTGGCGAGCGGTGAGAGCCAACTGATCCAGCCGCGATCAATGTCCGTCTCGTCCACACCCACGATGCGGTAATCCTCCTCTTCACCTTGAGGCGTGCGAATCGTGACTGTTGCGCCGAAGCGGACGCGATTTCTATCGTCCTGCGGCGGATAGGAGACCACTGCCGATCGGAGCACTTGCTCAAGGTGATGAATCCGTCGCACCACAAGTTGAAGCCTTTGTTTGGCGTCGTGGTCGTCCTCTGGAGCGCGGTTGAGTTCAGGGCGGTCATTGTCAACGAGCCTGTCGAATTCCACCTTCAACCTGGCGGCGCCGTCGGGAGTGATGTAATTCCGGGCGCCGGGCGGGAGTGGAGCGGTGGGTCTAACAGCCGGCTGCGTGTCCCGGGAGTCATCAGATTCCCTGGTGAAGGCTTTGCTCATGGGACCAAGGGGAGCGTTCCGACATCAACCGTAACGGCCTTCGATGTACTCGGCAGTCTTTGGGTTTTTTGGCGTCAGGAAAAGATCCTCGGTCCGGGTGTGTTCGACCAGCTCTCCCATGAGCATGAAGATGCATTCGTCACTGGCGCGGCGCGCCTGGGCCATGTTGTGAGTGACGATGACAATGGAGTAACGCCCCTTGAGCTCGAACATCAGTTCCTCGATGGCGCGCGTGCCCTCCACGTCCAGCGCGCTGCACGGTTCATCCATGAGAATAATGTCCGGCTTGAGCGGAAGGAGGCGGGCGATGCAGAGCTTTTGCTGCTGTTCCAGTTGAAGCGTGGTGGCCTTGGTGTCGAGACGATCCTTGAGGTCGTCCCAAAGGCGGACTTCGGTGAGCGCCTTCTCCACCGCCTCATCGAGGACTGACTGCTTCGTTGCCGAGCGTTCGTGGTGGATGCGGAGTCCGAACACGATGTTCTCATAGACTGAGATGGGAAGGGGATTTGGGCGCTGGAACACCATGCCGACCTTTTTGCGCAGCTCGATCAGCGATACATCCTCGTCGTAAATGTTCTTGCCGAGGATCTTGATCTCGCCCCTGGTGGTGACGTAGTCGTAACGCTCGTTGATGCGATTGAAGCAGCGCAGGAGCGTGGTTTTCCCGCAACCGCTCGGCCCGATGAGAGAGGTGATCTTCCCCTGCTTGATGTTGACGGTGACATTGATGAGCGCCTGGAATTTGGCGTACCAAAGGCAAACGTCCTTGGTGGTGATGCAGTGTTGTACCGGGGCGCTCATTGAAGGAAGGTTCCAAGTTCCAAGTTCCAAGTTCCAGGTTCCAGACAAGACCCGGTCCAGGCATCCGAAAGCAGCTTTGCAAAGGCCGCCGTTCTGGAGTTTGGGGTTTGAATTTTGGAGCTTCGATTCATCGCATCATCCAAAGATTCCGTTCACGTAATCGTAGGTGCGCTTGTCATTCGGTTTGTCGCTGAAGGCCACTTCGGTCGGGCTGAGTTCGATCAGATCGCCGCGCCAGAGGAAGAGCGTGTTGTCCGCGAGACGGCGCGCCTGCTGAACCAGGTTGGTGACGAGGACAATGGTCATGCTCTTGCGCAGTTCCTTGAGCACATCCTCAATCCGCATGGTTGTCACGGGGTCGATGGCGATGCTGAATTCGTCCAGGCAAAGAATCTCCGGCGAGAGTGAGAGAGCCCGTGCGAGCGTGAGCCGCTGCTGTTGTCCGCCAGAAAGCCGGGTGCCAAGCATCTGGAGGCGGTCCTTCACTTCATCCCAAAGCACGGATTGGCGGAGGCATCGCTCAACGATTTCGTCCAGTTCGCCTTTCGCGGTGACACCCCGGCGGCGGGGAGCATAGGCGACGTTCTCATAGATTGTGAGAGGCAGGCCGACTGGAAGCGGGAAGACCATGCCAATGCGGCGGCGCAGTTCATTGGGATCACGAAAATCGGCCACGCTCTCCCCATCGATCAACACCTGGCCGGTGAAGCGCGCGCCACCAATGAAATCCAGCGTGCGATTGATCGTCTTGAGCATCGTGGTCTTGCCGGAGTTGGCCGGACCGATGACCCCGATCACAGTGTGGCGCGGGACCGTGAAGGTCACGTTGCGCAGCACCTGTTTCGCGCCGTAAAATGCGCAGACGTCGCGAAACTCGATGTGGGGTTTGCCTTGGATCATGGCGTGGCTACCAGCGTTTGCGTCCCCGCAGCCATACTCTGAGGATGATCGCGAAGCTGTTGACGAACAGAATCAGGCCGATGAGCACCGCTGCGGAGCCGTACTTCATGCCTTCGGGCATTTGAGAAATCTGGTTGGAAATGATGTTCAAGTGCATCGACATCGCCATGAAAGGTTCCCCGGGATTGTAGGGAAAGATCTTTTCCCAGCCCGCATCGGCGACGAACTTGAAGAAGGTGACCCCGGTGAAAAGAATCGGCGCGGTTTCGCCGGCGGCGCGGGAAATGGTCAGGATGACTCCGGTAAGAATCCCGCTCAACGAGTTGGGCAGTACGATCGTGCGAATGGTCTGCCAGCGCGTCGCCCCAAGGTTCCAGCAGGCTTCGCGAAAGGATTGAGGAACGCCGCCCAGAGCTTCGCGGGCGCTGGCGATGATGACCGGGAGGTTCATCACGGCGACGGTCAATGAGGCGGTGAGCAAGCCCGCCTGCCAGTTTGAGGCCCGATCATTGGGGCTTCCGATCACGGAATTTACCGCCGGAAGCATCACGAGCACGAACGCGCCGAGTCCGAAGAGGCCATGAACAATGCTCGGCACGCCAGCCAGACTTGTGACGGCAATGCCGATCACCCGGTTCAGAATTCCTTCCTTCGCGTACTCATTCAGATAGATCGCAGCGAGGATGCCGACGGGCGCAACAAGGGTCAGCGAGCCGATGACGAGATAAAAAGTTCCGACAAGCGGAGCCCAAAGTCCGCCCTCCTTGCCTTTGTTAGCCGGATTCAGCCACAGGTAATCCAGTGAAATGACAGGAGCGGCTTTCACGAAGATATCCACGAGGATGGCGATCAGCGGGATGATGAGCGCCGCGCAAAAACTGAACATGATCCACTTGTTCAGATTCGCGCGCCGGAATTTGCGGCGTTCGAATTGTGTGGAAGCGAATGGATTTTCCTTCATCACGCCTTGTTCGCCTTCTTCACGCCCTTGATGATGAGATCCGAGGCGACGTTGATGCTGCAAGTGATGGCGAAGAGAACGATGCCAAGGATGAAAAGGACGCGGTAGTGGGGATCGCCGAAGACCGTCTCGCCCATCTCGGCGGCGATTGTGGCGGTCATTGTCCGCACAGGATCAGTGAGGGCGGCGGGAATCCGGTTGTTGTGGCCTGTTGCCAGGAGCACGGCCATGGTTTCCCCCACGGCACGACCCATGCCCAGCATGCAGGCGGCGAGAAGGCCGTTGCGCGCGGCTGGAAATAGAACACGACGGACAGTTTCCCAAGGGTTGGCTCCAAGCGCGAGGGCCGCCTCACGGAAAGAATCCGGCACCGCCCGCAACGCGTCTTCGGAGAGCGACACGATCACCGGAACGGCCATCAAAGCGAGAATGACTCCTCCGGTGAGCAGATTGGTGCCCTGCGCGGCCCCGGTTTCAGCGCTGGCGAGGTGGAGTGTGACCATCACTTGGCCCCACCAACTGCCGGGCGCGGCGGTGAAGACGGTCTTGATCAATGGCCCCAGCACCATCAGTCCGATAAAACCCCAGACGATTGAAGGAATGGCCGCCAGCAGCTCGATGACGACCTTGAGTGTTTCCTTCACCTTACCCTTCGCAAACTCCGAGATGTAAACGGCGGCTCCAAGCCCAACCGGCACCGCGATGATCAGCGCGATAAATGTGGTGGTGAATGTGCCCACGAGCAGGGCAAGCGCACCGAAACTGGCAGGGTTGCCCGGAGCCGGGTTGGGGATCCAACGCGGGCTGGTGAAGAAGGTCACCCAATCCAGGCGTGGCAACATCGGCGCCGCTTCCTTGAAGATGAACAGGAAGATGGCTGCGATTCCAATGATGCTGCTCCAGCCACAAAGCCGGATGAACCATTCGGTGGGCTTTTCAATTGAGTCGAAGAAGTTAAACTTTCTCTTCGACTTGTTGGTCACCTGTTCTGGCATGACAAGCAATGAATCAAGCGGTGCCGCGAGGCGCGCCATCGGGTCGATTCCCGGCGGAGCGGGGCGGCGTTGCAAAAAGGCCAGTGATCAATTCAACGATACAAACCCTTCCTTCGAGACGATCTTCTGGCCTTCGGGCGAGAGTATCCAGTCGATGAAATCTTTGAGTTCCCCCGTCGGCTCACCTGCGGTGTAGAGATAAAGTTTGCGCGCAATGGGATATTTGCCGCTTCGCGCCGCATCCGCTCCAGGTTCGACGGATGGCCCGCCTTTCACTATGGAGACATTGAGCCAGCTCACGCCCGGTGTCTTGTAACCCATGCCGCTGTAGCCCAGTCCTGTGGGTGTCTTGCCAACATTTTCAACGACCTCCGATGAACCGTTCATCTCGCTGATGCCACCCCGGAATTCACGCTGCCTGTTGTCTGGAGTTTTGCCACAGATGTGCTCACGGAAATAGTCATACGTGCCGGAATTATTCTGGCGTCCGAAGAGAGTGAGCTTGCCGGTGAACGCCGGGTTGATCTGTTCCCAGGTGGTAAATTTGCCACCTTCGGCCCAAATCTCCGTCAGCTCGGGGATGGAGATTTCTTTGATCGGGTTTGAAGGATGCGAGTAAACCGCCAGCGCGTCATGCGCCACGACGAACTCCTTCACCTCCTTACCGGTGACAGACTTCACTTTTTCGGATTCCTCTTTTTTGATTTCCCGGGAGGCGTTGCAAATGTCGGTGCTGTTGTTTTGCAGGGACGCAAAACCAGTGCCCGTGCCGCCGCCATTGGCATTGACGAAGACGTTTGGTTTTACTTTGCGGTATGCTTCCGCCCAGGCGGTCACCAGTTGGATCATCGTGTCGGAACCCTTGGCCCGGATCTCGACGGTCTTCTTGCTGCTCCCCCCCCCGGACGGTCCGCCAGCAGAGGGTTCCTTCTGGCCGCAGCCTCCGAGAGCAAGGCTGAGTACCGCCGCCGCAAGGAAAGTCAGGTGTATCCGGCTTATCGGTGCTTGATTATTGGTCATGGTGTGTTCGTGCTTGTTTGCTTCGATTTGTTTCCGATCACAGCCTCCACAAGACCGGCGATGTGATCGCGAAGAAATTGGTAGGTGGCTTCATAGGCGGCATGGATCTCGGACGGTGTTCCCTGGAGTTTGGACGGATCGCTCACGCTCCAATCAAGGCAGACGGTCTTTGTAGGCGGCCCCGGGAAAATGATCCGCGCTTCCTGCGCCAGAGCAATGATGATCTGATAATGATCGAGATTTGGGATTTGTTCCACCGCCTTGCTTGTCTGCCGGGAGGGATCAAGCCCCTTCTCCTTTAGAAAATTAAGCGTCGCTGGGTCGATTGCGGCTGGCTCCAGCCCGGCGCTGCTGAAGACGAACCGGGGTTGCTGAAGTGAACTGGCAATGGCTTCGGCCATCTGGCTGCGGCAGGAGTTGTGCAAATCCACGAACAGGAGGCGGATGGATTCGGAACCTTTG
This sequence comes from Verrucomicrobiales bacterium, assembly GCA_005777315.1. Lineage (GTDB taxonomy): Bacteria > Verrucomicrobiota > Verrucomicrobiia > Limisphaerales > F1-12-MAGs170 > F1-120-MAGs170. The sequence goes on along the minus strand of SXMN01000340.1, from coordinate 13,185 downwards.
TGACGTTCGTATTCGCCAGTACACATGTACACCGCCTCGGTGCAGATGTTCTTGGCCTGGTCGGAAACACGCTCCAAATGCCGGGCGATCATCATCAGCGGGTTCAGAGCCTCCAGGGACAGGCTGCCTTTCTGGTGGAGGATGATAAGGTCGGAATTCAACCGGCTCTTCAGGGTGTCCACCGTCTCCTCAGTTGCCATGGTTTTGCGGGCGAGATCCGGCCTTCTTTCCACAAATGATTTCACCGCATCCTGAAGCATCCGAACGGAAAGATTCGCGATTTCCTCAAATCGACTGAAGGGGATGGGCACGTCCATCGAAGTGAGTTTCAACACCTGACGGGCAATCCCTTCCGCATAATCGCCGACTCGTTCCAATTCGAGGTTTGTACGGATTGTGGCGTAAACGAAGCGAAGAGGTTCTGCCGCCGGTTGCTGGCGCACCAGGAATTCCAAGCATAACCGGTCCACTTCCTTCTCCAACTCGTCGATACGTTGGTCTCCAAAGATCACTGAATATGCCAGCACCCGGTCCTTTTCCGTCAGCGACTTCATGCAGCCACGCAGTGCATGGACATCGAGATCGGCCATTTCCACGACCTTGCCGCGGATGCGGTTGATGTCTCGTTGCAATGACTCTTCAAAGTGCGTAGGCATATCTAGTTCCTGACTATATTGTCATGCCAGATGTGTCGGTATCGTGGCGTGAATGTTACGATTGTGTGACGATGATTCATGGCGAGTCCTCCTGGTTAAGGCAACGACCAAAGGACGAAATACGTCAGCACGATTTACTCGTGGCACTAGACTCGCCTTCTGTCGGTGAATCTCGGCAACGCGCGCATTGCAGGAGTGATACATGACAATGCCAACCGTTCGCCCGATCAGGGTCCATTATCGACGTGACATGATTGTTACATTTGTGTGACAACCTCTGCGCGATGTTTTCCCTTCAAAAGTTTTTCGGCAAAGACGATCAATTCCTGGACCTTCTGGAAGCTTCCGCGGAGGAATGCCTCGCCAGTGTCCATGCGATTCAACACATTCTCAAGCCAGGCGCCAAACTCGCCCTTGATGAATTCGTGGTTTCACGGCGGAAGGGAAAGCGGATAACCAACGAGATAGGGGAGTTGCTCTGCAAGACTTCCGTCACAGGTCTGGAGCGCGAGGACATCGAGTCCATCGCCAATTCGCTCTACAAGATTCCGAAGACGACTGAGAAGTTCGCGGAGCGATACATCGCCTTTGCCGACCGGTTGAATGACGTCAAGTGGGACAAGCATCTCGCGTTACTTGAACAGGCCGCACAGACTGTATTGATCATGGTGCGTGAATTGCGCGCCAAGTCGCATCTGCAAAAGATCAAAGGCCAGAATGACATATTGCAAAAGGTCGAAGGAGAGGCCGACGAGCTGATTCTTGAATCCCTCAAGAACTTGTGCGCCGGCACGCCCGATCCCATCAAGGTCATCATCCTCAAGGATCTTTACGAGCTGCTGGAAAAAGTTGTGGACCGCTGCCGCGACACAGGCAACGTCATCTCCAACATCATCCTCAAAAACTACTGACCGCGCATGGAAGCGCTCATCTTCCTGATTGTCGTGTTGTTGGTGGTGCTTGGCTTCACTTATACAAACGGTTTCCACGATGCCGCCAATGCCATTGCCACGGTGGTCTCGACCAAGATCCTGACGCCGCGCCAGGCGGTGATTCTTGCGGCCGTCGCCAACTTCATTGGCGCTCTGGGAGGAACCGCCGTGGCCAAGACGGTCGGAGCGGGGATGGTGGACTCGAATTTCATCACAATACACACTGTGTTCTGTGCAATGGTGGCCGGGATCATCTGGAACCTGGTGACGTGGTTTTACGGCATCCCCAGTTCTTCCAGCCATGCTCTCATAGGCGGACTGCTTGGCGCTGCGGTTGCCTCGGCGAAGAATAGTTTGTCGGTTATTCTCTGGTCCTTTGAAAAAACCGATCCCAAAACTGGCAAAGTTGTCATGGAGGGCGTCTATCATAAAGTGATCATCCCAATGATCTCTTCGCCGATCGCCGGCTTCGTCATAGCTTTCATCATCATGGGAATTCTGTTCGCCGTGGTCCGTAATTGGCGCCCAATATGGGTCAACCGAATCTTCGGGAAGGCGCAATTATTGAGCGCCACTTACATGGGATGGGCGCACGGATTTGCCGACGGCCAGAAGACCATGGGTATCATGGCGCTGGCGTTGTTCGCAGCGGGCAAGTCCGTGGATTGGGAACAGGTGCCCGTGTGGTTGAAATTCCTGCATACGCCGAAGTTCGAGATTGCCGCCTGGGTCAAATGGTCGTGCGGCATCACGATGGCGGCGGGGACTTACATCGGTGGCTGGAGGATTATTCACACGCTCGGCCACCGCCTGGTACGCATCAAACCGATCCATGGCTTCGCCGCCGAATGCACTGGTGCGAGCATTCTTTTCGTGGCGGGCATCCTTGGCATGCCGATCAGCACCACGCACAGCATCACCACCAGCATCATGGGCGTGGGCTGCGCCAGGCGTTTCAGCGCGCTGAATTACACCTGGGTTGAGAGGATTCTTTGGACCTGGCTGTTTACCATTCCGGCCACGGCAGGCATCGCCTACGTACTCATGTGGCTGATGTCGGCTGCGGGTTGGAACAAGTGAGCAAAGCGCACAACAGTGCCGAGCGTAACTCGTCTTCGCCAGCAACTCCCTGCCGACGATGTTGCCACTGCAACCGGAGGCTCAAGGCAAGGGAGGCGTTACAACTTGATAAAAGCGCGTGCCAACGGTTTCCGGATCAGTAATCCGAATGGCTCGCATGGATGATTGCGCTGTGATGTCCGCCAGTTTTTTCCAGGTGCCGTCACCCCCATCGTCGCGTACCAGGACGGAGTAGGCTTTAAGTGGTTGTGCTGTGAATCCAATCGTCACGCCCGCATTCGTATAATCAATCAGACCGACCCGAAGCGTGCTTGCGGCGTCTTTGGGATGGGTGCCCGCCAGGAATTCCTGCAAGTTGGTCAGACCGTCATGGTCTGGATCAGAGGCGGGGCCATCATCGCCCGCTCCACTCTGCGGGTCCAAGCCGTGTGCGGATTCCCATTCCGTCGGCAATCCATCAAAATCATCCATCGGCTTGACGTCCGCTTCAAATTTTCCAGCGGTTGGTGCGGCGACTTTCCAGGAAGCGGGATCGTTTCCATAGGAATCGCCACGAATTCGTTGAAGCGACTGTCCTTCCACTCCTCGAGGCCACGGCGTGTCGGCGGAGTAATCAACAAGATCCACCAGCACATAAGGAACTAGGCCGGGATCGGAGGCTTCCGGACCTTGCGGAGGGTCTGGCTTGAGCAGACGTAGTTCCTCGCCAAGGTTGCTCAATTTTTCGTCGTAAGGCCCCAAGATCACCGCACCGGCTGGAATCTGGTAAAGTGATCGGAAACTGTCCAATGCTCCCGGTTCCCTGAGCGGATCGAAACTCACCACAACCGCCAAGCCACCAACGGGCAGGGAGATTCCAGGAGGGAAGTCAAAATCGATTCCTCCACGGATCCTCCAAGTGTTGGTGGGCGCGGCAGGATCGAAAAGCCGTATTGGTTGTGAAGACGAGTTTGCGACTTCGATGAACTCACTCGCAGTGTTCTCGATCCCTGCCACGATCGAGGGCAGGTACAGAATCTCGCTGAATACAACCGGTCCAATGCGCGGGCCAGAATTCACTGATCCCAACGTCGCCCTTGTCTGGGCGGCGAAATGCTCCTCGCCAATCGTCGTCGAATGCCGGCCAAAGCTGACGCCATTCTGGGCCGCGCCGAAACTGAATCCGTGATGGTATCCGGTCAGATTGCCGGCCGCATCCGCTGAGAACAGAAACACTTCATCACCGAGCGAGCTGAGAGAAAAGGCATTCGCGCCTCCTGAATTGAACTCCGACTCCGCGACGACATGGTAGCCACCACCAATCAGGCGTGTGGGATGCGGAAGTTTGAACTTCTTGGGAAAATCAAAGTCATCCGTCAGATACCAGCCGCTGACATCTGCAAGGCCGGAGGTTGTGTTCAGCAACTCGATGGCATCGATCAACGGAGGATCGGTATGTGTCAGTGCTTCATTCACGACAACGACAGGAATGGCTGTTGGCGCGGGATCGTCTTTGGCGGGCGATCCTCCCACTCGTGAACTACGCCGCCAGCTTGACCTTTCACCCCATGAGGCCAGAGGCAGCCGCTCCTCTGCGATTACCAATGAGAATCCAGGACCATCCGTGATGCGCTGCCAGGAGTCCGCGAATTTGAAATCGAGGATTGGCTCACGCAACGGACCTTCAAGCACGAGTCGTTCACTGTCATTATCGAGCTTCCCTGTGTAGGCTCCGACGACGAGTGGTTCCGCGCCGTAGCGTGAGCGGAATGCCACAACATCACTCGCGACGACCACTGAACGGCCAGCCGGCAGATCGAGTTGAGGAAAGACGAAATCGACACCTCCACTCAATCGAAAGCCGTTCAAGTTGATTGTGCCTTGGCCGGTATTCTTCAATTCGATGAACTCGAACGCGTCAGCTGTGTTTGTATTGCCTGCGGGTGCCACCTCCGGATGGTACATGATTTCAGTGATGATCAACGAGGGAGTCGTGATCACGTAAGTGGCTGCCACCACGCCGGACCACGGTGTGGACAAACGCGGATTGGTGCCGCCCGTGAGATTGCGATGATCACTCTTGAATGACCGGGCGACAACGCGTGCATTGGAATTCAGCACCACGGGACCGGTGTAAGCAACCGCCGCGGGTGAAACCGCTCCAAACGGCAGGCGAGGATCCGTGCCATCCACTGTGTAGTAAATCGTGGCGCCCGGAGGGCCTGAGAGCGCCAGCCTGGTCCCCGGTGTAACGAATCCTTCCGGGAGACCGAGGACCGGCCATTGAAGGAAATTCGTATCCATGAACCGTAGCCGGTTTGTCAGCCAGTTCTTGGTGAAGTTGACTTCCGCGGTGTAGCTGCCACCCCGGGGGGCAAAATTCCAGCGCTTCTGCTCCCGGGGCTGGGCCGCTCGAACCTCGGCCACAAGCGAGTCGATGATCCGGTTCAGATTTGTCACGGCGAAGTGCGATTGCCGCAATTCCTGGTAACGATCCACCCAGTCCTGCCAGAAATTGATGTCCTGAAACATCCGCCCCCACCAGGGGTAGGTGAAGAAATCCGTGCCGCCCGAGGCGCTCCAGACCCGTGGATTGGCGTCGCGCCCGTCCGTCGAACCCAACGCGCGATCGAAGTCCCAGATCGGACCGAAGAAGAGCTTTCCTTCCCGTTGCTTGTAGAAGTAAGTGCTCAACCTCAGAGCATCGACATTGAACGCCACGACGTTGAGGATGTGGTGATCGATCCAGGAAGGCACGTCCACATACTGCCTGAACCCCGCGTTCAAGTTCGTGAAGCCTGCACCGTTGAGCGCCGTCCCGAACGCATTCATGTAATTGCGGATGTACTGCTCCTGGGGATCGCGCTGCGGCAGTTCGATCTCGCGTTCCTTGGGCTCCACGTAGCCGATCGTCTGTCCGCCCGCGCTCAAACCGCCATCGCCCGGGTCAAGGCGGTCAATCTTCATTATGTAGCCCCCTGTCACTTCAGGTGATTTAAGGTGTTCCGCTTCGAGTTTTGGAACACCCACGCGATTGTCGCTACGACCAATCTTCTCCTCGAGAACGTAGATCCCATTGTAGTTTGCGGAAGTGATGGGTCCGCCTGACTTGTTCAAATAGACTTCCACGAAACGGGTGCGGGGCGCGTACCTGCCAATTTCATTGCTCAACCTATAAATGAAGGGATTGTGAATGAGGACTGGTTCGAAATTGTTCGGCGCGTACAGTACCCAATCCGCGTCGGCAGGAAGCCCGAGAGGCGAGAGCGGCTTATCCAGATTGAATTCATCCCACCATTCAACGGCGAAGCTGGATTTGGCCAGCCCTTCGGTGCTCGATCCGCGGATATTAATCCCAGCCCTGGAGCTCAACGAGGGCGGATTTTGGAGGGAGGACAGTTCATTTGCAGGTTCAAAGAAAGCCATGTAAGCGAATTGGTCGCTGTTGGCAGGCACCGTGCCTTGCCCGAAATTATGGATGATGAGTATCGGTAGGTTGGAGGTGAAATTCACCACGCTCGCGGCCAGTTGAACGAAACTCTCGCTGCGCGGCCTGCCAGGCAGGAGTCTCGGTTCGAAGGCGCGGGCGCGAACTTGCACGGTCCCGGCAACCGTGATCGGAGCGACGTACATCAAGGAGGATTCGGTCGGCAGAGTTCCGTCCAGAGTGTAGTGAACTTTCGCCTGCCCTGAACTCGTGGTCAGTGTAAGAGTGAAGGAATCCGTGAACGTCCCGCCCGCCCGCGAGAACAATACTTCCGGTGCAAATCCTGGTCCGCTGACCGAATTGGGTGCTCCTGGTGTGGGCTGTGTAAAATAGCCGTGAATGGTTGAATCGCCGCGATCCTGCCCATACGAAACGTCCAATCGTTGCTCCGGATAGGAAGGCGCGAACTCGCTGATTATCGTCCCGTCAGGATTGGAGATCGCCAGGTAACCTCCGTCCGACTTCAGCTTGAAATTTGTATGCAGCCGGGCGGCGGCGTTTGTCCGGTCCTTGTTTGAGGCGAAGAGCAGAAGGTAGCCGCGAGCCGGGACAGAGACATTCGGGAAACGCCACTTTCTCAAATTCAGGGGATCATCGGTCAGATGCCAGCCGGCGAGATTGGCGTTGATGGCGGTGGCGTTCTGAATCTCGATCCAATCGGAACTGTCGCCGTCCTCGTCATTGAGCGTGCGGTCGTTTTCAGCCATGAACTCCGAGATCGTCACGCCGACGGCGGGCACGTTCTCCCGCACGTCATAAGTCCACGAGTTGCCCTGAAAGGCGTTCCCGGCAGGTGCTAGATCGTGGATTCCGTGGTCGGACTTCCAAGTCACCCGTGCGATCCCGAGGGCTGACTGGGAAAATTCGAATACATACTGACTGCTGCTGAACACAAGGAGGTTCGTTGCCGGAGCGCCGTTCAGCAACAGATCGGGGGCATCCACCCCGGTCACGGGTTCATTGAAGATTACTTCGATCTGTTGCAGGCGCTGCACTGCCGAGCCGGCGGGCGGGATGACTTCGGTGATTGTCGGTCGTATGTCGTCCACAAATGAGGAGAGGCTCACGTTGAAAACGAAGTCACTGCTTGTGCTGATGTCGGCGTTGAATCCCTGGACGGTCAGCACATTCACTCCCGGGACGAGGACATTGGATAGCCCTGTGAGTTCGAAGTTCTGTGGTGCGATAGGCTCTGTCAAAGCGGGCAGGGATTTGCCATCGTACGTTGGTTCGCCGTCGGGCACGTTGAAGCGCGCTACCTCCACGCCATTGATCCAGGCAATGAAACCGTCGTCGCTCTGCGCCTCCATTTTCAACACTGATATTTCCCCGGGGGCGGTGACTGAGAAGTTTTTACGCAAGAAGATGGAAGTGTAGCCTCCTCGCATGTCTGTGAGCTGGGTGCCGGGAGTCGGCTGGACATCTCCGTACCAAAAAGGCGCGGGTGCCGTCGTCCATGCCGAGTCGTTGAAGCCGTTTCGCCTCCAGCCGGCGGTATCGGGTGCCGAAGCCTCCGAAAACCCTTTCAGAAGCTTCCAGGACGAGTCGAATGGTATGAGGACTGCCCCCTGTGCTGGCACCATGAAAGCCAGGCAATACAACGGCACAAGCCAGGCAAATCGAAATATTGCCAAATTCCGGTAACCGCGGAAATCAAGGAACCTTTTCATCCGGCAAAACACAGCAGAATGAATTCCATGGTTGGTGCGGGGGTATGACATTGTGATGATTTGGCTGTCGGACATAGGAGAAGGTGGTTGAACAAGGTATGATCGTATTTTTTTGCGTGCGCTCCCAACCGGCACCGGGGCCCTATTTTGAGGCAACTGGTCATGTTTTGTAAGTTCTGAGGCAGCGTGCTAATCCTGCTCTTATTCCTAATCATAATCGTTCGCCAATAAGGATTAAGAGAAAGAGAAAGATTAAGGTTAGGACAGCACCGGTTCGGTGGTGGACTGTCGGTGGTGGGCTTGACACTCGGAAGTCCATTGGTATCTTCGCGCCCTCCGCAACAGCGGTGGTGATCCGTTCTCGGCTTTGTCAAGACGGGCACGGTGGCCCGTCGCCGCCACAAATGTCTGTTGGTTCAACTGTTTACGATCAATGAAACGCCAGTATCAGCCGTCGAAGATTCGCCGCAAGCGCCAGCACGGTTTCTTAAGCCGCAACTCGAGCAAGAGTGGGCGCGCCACCCTTGCCAACCGCCGCCGCGTTGGCCGCAAACGGCTGACCCCGGTCTGATCTTCTGGCATCATGCCGGCTCCAGTCTCTGCGAGGCTGACGCTGCCGCGCGGGATGCGCATGCAGCAGACGCGTGAATTCACTCGCGTGAAGGAAAAGGGGCGGCGGGCTGTCAGGGGCTGTTTGATTATGAACTGGCTTCCACTTCTGCCGACCGGCGCTTCCAAGATTGGTGTCATCACCAGCAGGAAGATCGGAAAAGCCAACATCAGAACACGTGCCCGCCGACTCTTGCGTGAAGTATTCCGCCTCCATCAACACGAGCTTTCCGAGCCGGTTGCCATGGTGCTCGTGGCTCGCAATTCCATTGTGAGACGCAAACTCGCCGATGTGGAGAAGGACTTTCTCACACTGCTGCGCCAGGCGAACCTGATCATGAACAACAAGGCGTGAATCCTATCCGAGCCATACTTATATTTCTCGTGCAGGTCTATCGGTTGATCCTTTCTCCCGCCAAAGTGTTCCTGTTCGGTCCAACCGCACGATGTCGCTACGTCCCGAGCTGTTCAGTGTACGCAATTGAAGCTCTGAGCGCGCACGGAGTCCTTCGCGGAACCTGGCTCGCGGCCGGGCGTGTCTGTCGGTGTCACCCTTGGGGCGGATGCGGACACGATCCAGTCCCTGTCGAAAGTGGTCCGATACGTTCCGCAACCTCGTTGGATGCGTCACCAGCATTCACTCGCTAAAGTTTCTCATGGATCGAAAAACAATTTCCATTCTACTCGTTTCGATCGGCCTCCTCTTCACGTGGCCGATGCTGGTCAATAAAATCTTCCCGCCGCCGCCGGCCCCGCCGAAGACCACAAATGCCGCTCCAATCGTGGCGTCCGTTCCAAATCCAGAGAGTGCGCCGGTGCTCAAGGCATCCACGAACGCACCCGCTCCACGCCGACCCGCCCCGGCTCCCGGCGCTGATCAAAAATTGCTCCTCGAAGACAGCGAAACACGATACACAGTCAGCGCGTTTTCCGGTGGACTCAGCCTGATCGAGCTAAAGAACTATCCGGCAAGCATCGATTGCCGCACCAAGGGCACCGCTGCAACAAATCAGCTCGCTGCCTTGAATCATAATGCGCCGTCTTCGATCTTTGCGTTGAATGGAGGCCCGGAAGTCGAAGGCGACGGCGTGTTCGCTCTTACGCGAACTGCTGATGGCGTGCGTGCGGAGAAAAGTCTTTCTAACGGACTCCACCTCATCAAGGAGTATAAACTGGGATCCAACTCTCTCCTCTCGGCTAGCATCCGCTTTGAAAATCCAACCGGACAGCCGGTTCTATTACCCGCCCATGAGCTGGTGGTTGGCACCGCCACACCGATGACCAGGCACGACGAGAGTCTGACGCTCGGCTTCACGTGGTTCGATGGAGCCACGCCTCACAGACTCACTGAATCATGGTTTGCAAACAGCACCCTCGGGTGTATTCCCGGCACGCCGCGGACGGAATATCAGGAAGGATCCAGCAACGTTGTCTGGGTTGCCGCTCACAATCAGTTCTTCAGCCTGATTGCCGTGCCGACCCAGCCGGGTCTGCGGCTTGCCGCCCGTCATGCGCCATTGCCGCCGCCCACCCCGGAGGAGATCGCAGCCGATTCCCAGGTGGCGCGGCAACCATTCGGATTTGAGACCGCTATTGTTTATCCCGCGGCTGCAATCGCCCCACAACAACAGGTAGTGCATCAGTTCGATCTTTACGCTGGGCCAAAGGAGTACAACACGCTCTCAAGGCTTCCAAAGAATCAAGATCTCATCATGGGCTTCGACGGGTTCACCGGGCCTTTCGCCAAGGCGCTTCTGCTGTCGATGAATGCTGTTTACACGTTCGTTCCTTCCTACGGATTTGCGATCATCCTGATCACCATCATCATCAAGCTGGTTTTCTGGCCGCTCACGACGGCCAGCACTCGTTCGATGAAGCGGATGGCGGAGTTGCAGCCGCAGATGAAGGCGCTTCAGGAGAAGTACAAGGACGACCCCAAAAAGATGAACATGAAACTCATGGAGTTCATGAAGGAGAACAAGGTCAGTCCGCTTGGAGGGTGTCTTCCGATGCTTCTTCAGATTCCAGTCTTCTTCGGCTTTTATAGCATGCTCCAGAGCGCCATTGAGTTGCGTGGGGCCAGCTTTCTCTGGGCCTGCGATCTTTCCCAGGCGGACACGGTGGCAGTCATTCCAGGCGTGGACTTCCCGATCAACCCCATGCCGCTGCTCATGGGCGTGACCATGCTCTGGCAGGCGCGCCTGACGCCTCCTTCGCCCGGCATGGATCCCATGCAGCAGAAGATCATGAAGTACATGCCCCTGATGTTCATGTTCATTCTCTACAAGTTCTCGGCGGGATTAACTCTTTACTGGACGGTGCAGAATTTGTTAACGATCGCGCAGATGAAGCTCACCAAGACGAACAGCCCGGCTACAGCCGCCAAGATCGCCATCGTTCCGACCAAAAAGTCTGCTCCCCGGAAGAAGCCCTGATCGCTCAATCCACTCGAATCGAATCCAGTGTTTCAAACAATTGACTATGCCAGCCCAAGCCAAAGAGATTCTCGAAAAGCTCCTGCAGACGCTCGAATTCGATTCCACCGTCGAGCAACACGACATTGATGGAAGCGTGTTTTTGGAAGTGAAGTGCGATGACGCCGGTCGTTTGATCGGGCGCCAGGGACAAACGCTTGGCGATCTCCAGTACATTACCAACCGCCTCATTTTCCGTCAGGATCAGCAGGCGCCAAAAGTCACCATCGACGTTGGCGGCTACCGTGCGCAGGCGCGCGAAGCTCTTGTTCAGCGTGCCAAGGAGGCCGCCGAGAAAGTTCGGCGCTGGGGTGACATTGTAGAACTCGAACCGCTCAACGCTTTCGACCGGCGCATCATCCACAATGCCCTCAAGGACGATCCCTCGATCGAGACCCACAGCGTTGAAGTGGAAGGCACCGACAGGAAAGTGGTCATCCTCCGCCCGAAACACTGACTCCTACTCTTTCCGTTGGGCGCGGAACAATTCCGAGGCGTGAGCGCGGGAGGATGCCCTCGGTGCCCTATGACCAGACCAGCTACGCAGCAGATGAGACTGCGTCGGCTTCGAGAGTTGTAGGCTATCCCACCTCCCGGGCATCCACAAGTTGGCGGTAGTGGAGCGCGGAATTCCGCACTCCGGCGCCACGCTCGGCCACGCCCGGTATTGAGGTTTTCTCGTTACCGACAACTTCGGGAGGCACCGCTTCGCGTTCGCAGCTCGCGAGCGCCCTTGACACACTTGAAAGAACTTTTAGGGTCCGACTCAAGATTTACTCCTCCTGCTCTGACCTGATTGCGCATTCTTCTTATGCACAACCGTGTCAGATCCGGGCCTGACGAATCATGGGAGGTCAGACTTCGGACCGCTTGGAGTGGAGGAGGGATTCCACACGCTCACGCTTATGAGATCACGCATCTTGAATGGCCTGCGGGCAGCGACCTTCCTCGTATTCACACTCACGGCGGCGCTGTGCATCGCCGCGCCACCGGGCGCGAGAATCAATGGCCGGGTGGTGAATGCCGCTGACGGAACTCCAATCGAGGGCGCCAAAGTCACAATCGATCTCAGTCCCGGCGATGACCGGCCAGAAAAGGAAGTGCAGACCGATGCGTTTGGGTTTTTCGAGATCAAGGAGATCGTTCCAGGAGATTACCAGTTCAAGGCGGCGCATCCTCATTTTGTCGGCTACGAGGAGAAAGTGACTTTCGCATCCAGCGCTTTCACGAACAAAGTCATTCGCCTCAATCCCATCGACGCCAAAGTCTTCTTCGACATCTACTTTCAAGTGAGGTGCCTGTCGACGCACGCCACATTGTCCGGTGCCAAGATCCGGGCCGAGTATTGGAAGCCGGACGGCAACGTCGGCGGGGCGCCGGATCTCGTGTTCAATGTCGCCGCAGGCGCAGCCGGGGACGCCACTCTGTTCGGCATGGAGGATGGTTTCTACACATTCACCGTGACTCGAACCGGCTGGGATCCCATCACCTACAAACCACCGGCAAACAGCGGATTCGTCACCGTGGGAGACAAGGTGCGGCTGATCCGTTACCACTACGGTTCCGTGTTTCTCAGGCCGATCAAGCAGGATCTGGATGTCAAAGTGATTGGCTACGATCCTGTGAAGGACAAACCGGCCCAGCCGCTCAAGGGGATGACAATCAAGCTAACCGGGATTGATCTCGCAGACGACAAATTGGAGATCGGTCCTAGACAAGCCGCACTTTCCGCCGAGGATGGAACTTTCAAATTCGGAAACCTCGCGCCGATTCGCTGGAAGATAAGTGTCGGGCGATTAGGCTACGTGCCCAAAGAAGTTTTGGTGACACCTGACGCCACTGGCGCGCTTCCAGCGCAAACGATCAACGTGGATCTCGAGCCGGTGCAGGCCTACGTGGAGTTGTCCTCACCATACCAGACGGTGGATGCCGTGAAGGACGCCAAAGTCCAGCTCCAAGGCATCAGGAATTCCAACACTGAAGGCATCAATCGTGAGTTGATAACGAAAGCTGGCGCTAACGGGAACATCGCGACCGTGCATTTCGAGAATCTCCTTCCGGGCCGTTACTGGATTCGAGTCCAGCACGAGGCTACCATCGGTGGACTGCCATCGAGATCAGGCCCGCTCTTCGGTCCGAATGCGTTTAAGGTTTCTTTTTTCGGTTCTTCGGGAATTACCTGGTTGTTTTTCACTGGCTAGTTTGAAAGGAGTGAGGAAGGAAGACAGAGAATCTTTTAGAATGGAATCCAGGATGGGCAAGTCTGGGCGAGGTGGAGCATCGTGTGCGGGAGGTGGC
>SXMN01000029.1 GCA_005777315.1 Verrucomicrobiales bacterium | reverse complement strand
GATGAGATCGGCGACATGCCGCTGAATCTTCAAGCCAAGCTCCTGCGAACGCTCGAAGATGGTTCGTTCATGCCGGTGGGAGCCACGGCAGAAAGGCGCGCGGATGTTCGGATCCTGGCAGCCACGAATGTCGATCTCAAGGAACGCATCGACAGGGGAGCTTTTCGCAAAGATCTCTACTTCCGCGTCACGGGATATGACATCGAACTGAAGCCGCTGCGCGAACGGCGCGAAGATGTGGAGCTGTTCATCGCTCACTTTCTCAAACGATTTGCCGGGGAATTGAAACTTGATGCTCCTGCCTTGAGTGTCGATGCGCAGACGGCCCTGCAGGATTATGACTATCCCGGGAACATCCGCGAATTGAAGAGCATCATCGAGCGGGCGCTCATCGAAAGCGGCGGCAAAACCATCGAAGAACACCATCTGCATCTGCTGAACGAAAGGACGTTGGTCCACTCGGTCGTGTCGTCCTCGAGCGAACGATCCCCTGATGATCTCCCTCTAAATCTGGAACACGCGGAGATCGAACTGGTCAGACGCGCTCTGGCCAAGGCCGATGGCAATGTCTCGAAGGCTGCTCAATTCCTGGGGATCAATCGGACTAAAGTGTATCGGATACTTTCTCAATCTGGCGGCGGCGAGTGAGTTGTTCGCTTCAATGCCAGTTGTCTCAGCCGTGAGGCGATCGACTGGCTGCATGGCGAGAGCCCAGCACGTTCACGAATGTCGCTCGGTTGGTAAATTTCGGCTTTGTTCTTGCCCGGCCATTTCCTCTACTTTCACGACAATGAATTTCCTCCGGATCCTCATTTGTAGCTTCACCGTCGCCACCCATGCCGAAGACTGGCCTCAATGGCGTGGGCCACGGCTGGACGGCACCACCGCCGAGAAGAATGTTCCGGTGCATTGGAACGCATCGAGCAATGTGGCCTGGAAGGCGGAACTTCCCGGCTTGGGACATGCATCGCCGATCGTTTCAGGCAACAGGATCTTCATCGTCAGCGCGGTGACGGAAACGCAGGAGAGAGTGCTGCTTTGCCTGGATCGTGCGACAGGTGGAATCACGTGGAGGCGGACCGTCCTGGAATCGCCGATGGAAAAGAAGCATGCGCTCAATAGTCACGCATCGAGCACGCCGGCGTGCGACGGCGAACGCGTGTTCACGGCATTCCTGGACCGCAACGAGATGGTTGTTGCGGCGTGCGATCTCAACGGCCAACAGCAGTGGCTTGTTCGTCCTGGAAAGTTTTCATCCATGCACGGCTTTTGCAGTTCACCCGTTTTGTACAAGGACAAGGTCATCATAAATGGCGACCACGATGGCGATGGCTTCATGGTGGCGTTGGACCGCAAGACGGGAGCGGAACAATGGCGCATCGACCGGCCAAACAAGACTCGGAGTTACTGTGTGCCGTTGATTCGCGACATCGATGGACGGGCGCAGATGGTCCTCACCGGCAGCAAATGCACTGCAAGCTATGATCCAAACAATGGCCGCCTGCATTGGATGATGGATGGTCCCACCGAACAATTCGTCGCCTCGCCCGTCTTCAGCGAACGGGACAATCTCGTGATCATCACTTCAGGGTTCCCGGAGTATCACACGCTGGCGATCAAAGCCGACGGAAAGGGCGTGGTGGGTCAGGAAAAGGTGGCGTGGCGAACGACCCGGGGCGCGGTTTATGTTCCCTCGCCGATCATCGAAGGCGAATACTTCCTCATCATCTCGGAGGCCGGCGTGGCTCATTGCTTCGAGACGAAGACCGGGAAGATCCTATGGCAGGAACGGATGGGCACGCACCACGCCTCGCTGGTGTCAGCGAATGGTCTGGTCTATTTCCTCAACGACAACGGGGTGATGAATGTGGTGAAGCCCGGGCCGCGTTTCGAGTCTGTGGCGCGGAATGAAATCGGGGAGACGACGTTCGCGTCCCCGGCGATCAGCGATGGTCAAATATTCATCCGGACGGAAAAACGACTGTTCTGCATTGGCCTGCGGTTTCCCCGGTGACTCCGTACAAAGCCCAAGACGGCGATCAGTAAACCTTCCGAAGATGCGAAGGGAGAATGTTAAGTTCAGACCGATACTTGGCGATCGTGCGGCGGGCGATGATGACGCCTTTTTGGGCGAGTATCTTGACGATCTCCTCGTCGGACAACGGCTTCGCGGTGTCCTCGTCCTTGACCATGCCGGCAATCATGTCTTTCACGCTGGTGTTGGACATGTTCGTGCCGCTCGAAGTTTGAATGCCGGAGGTGAAGAAATACTTCATCTCAAACACGCCCTGCGGAGTCTCCATGTACTTTCCAGAAACCGCACGGCTTACGGTCGTTTCGTGGACGCCGACAACTTCCGCCACCTGCACCATTGTCAGTGGCTTGAGATGAGACACGCCCTTCTCCATGAAATCCCGTTGCCTTTTCACGATCTCCCTGGCGATGTTTCCGATTGTTTGCTGTCGCTGGTGAAGGCTCTTGATGAGAAATTTTCCGGCGCGGATCTTCTCCCGAATGTACTCCCGGACTTCGGATGAACTTTGCGCCTGCGACATGAGATCCTTGTAGGCATTGCTGATGCGCAGGTGGGGCACCTGGTCATTGTTCGTCGCCACGACAAAATCAGAGCCTGACTTGGTGATGAAAACCTCGGGCAGGATGTACTGCTGGTTGTCGGGAAGGAAAGCACGGCCAGGGCGCGGTTCCAGCATGGCGATGTTCTCCATTGCATCCTGGATCTCATCCACTTCCACGCCCAGTCCGCGGGCCATCTCCGGAATCCTCCGTTTGCCGAGCGCGTCCATGAACCGGTCCAAAATCCGATACTCGAGCGTCTCCTTGCGGTTGGTTCGTTCGAGTTGAAGCATAAGACACTCACGGAGATTGCGCGCTCCGACTCCTGGAGGGTGAAAAGCTTGAATGACCTTCAATGCCTCCAAGACCTTCTCCGAAGGGATGTTGGTGGAAAACGCCAGCTCATCGATTGAGGACTGAAGGAATCCGTAGTCGTCGATGTTGCCAATGATCATCTCAGCGATCGAGCGGTCTTCCTCGGACAGTTCCGACAGGCGAACCTGTTCGAGAAGGACTTCCTGAAGCGAAGTTCCGGCCACAAGCGAGTCAAACATGAACTGCCGGCGTTCTTCATCCTCGGCCGAATGCCGTACCGTCGAGTTCACCTGGGAGTAATTGTCACGCCAATCCTGATCGATCTGGCTGAGGCGCTCAAATTCTGCTTGAAAATCATCCGTCGGCTCACTGCCTGGCTTCTCCGTCGCTGACTCGGGCGACATGTCAGCCGGGGGCTCCGCCGGGTCCAGCGATTGAGCCGGGGAAACCTCCGACTCATCATCGTTGTTTGCTCGATCCTCCTGATCCGTTTCGATCGCCACGATCTCCTCGAGCACGGGGTTTTGCTGGAGTTCTTGAGCAACGAGGGCTTTCAGCTCCAGGGTGGGCGCTTGCAGCAGCGCCAACGATTGTTGAAGCTGCGGCGCCAGCACCTGCTGGAGCGACATTCGCTGCGATAGATGTAAGCCTTGTGCCATTTCGTGTTTATTCTTAGCCGGTCTGTTGAAATATCTCAAGGTCGAACACTTGCCGAAGGGGCGTCCTTCCCTCTCGCAAGCGCCGCGCTCGAAACCTGGGCCAAAATGATTGCCCGCTCCTGCCCCGGCTCCTAGGGTCGCCCCGTGGCCGTACAACTCACAATTCTCGGAAGCGGATCAGGAGGCAATTGCGCCTTTCTGGAGGCAGGTGATACCAGATTGTTGATCGATGCTGGTTTCAGCGGCCGGCAGATACGGAATCGCCTCCAGAGTATCGGTCGAACTCCGGAAACATTGAGCGGAATTCTCATTACTCATGAACATTCCGATCATGTCCAGGGACTAAACGGACTTTGCTCCAGGCTTCAGATCCCCATTTATTGCAACCGGCTCACCAAGGATGCGATCGAGAGTTCGCTGAAATCAAAGTTCAACTGCCGCATCTTCGCCACAGGCTCGAGCTTCGATGTCGGTGAAGTGACGGTCGATGCTTTCTCCGTTCCACATGATGCCCAAGATCCCGTGGGTTTTATGCTCCATGCAGACGGAAATCACATTGGTTTTCTCACAGATCTGGGCCATGCCACGAAGATGGTCATCGAGAGGGTCCGCAAAGCCGGAGTCCTGATCCTCGAAACCAATCATGACACCAAGCTTCTCCAGGATGACACCAAGCGTCCTTGGAGTGTGAAACAGCGCATTTTGAGCAGGCACGGACATCTGTCCAATGAAGCCGCCGCCGAAGTCTCCACTCAGATCGTCTCTGAAAATCTCCGCCATCTCTACCTTGGACACCTGAGCAAAGACTGTAACCGACCGGAGATGGCTTTCCGGGCTGTCAGCGAAAGGCTTGCTGGCATCGGAGCAACTCATGTTCGCATCGAGACGACCTCACAGGATGCCGTCAGCCCCACGTTGTCGCTTTGAGTCGGGTCTTCAATTCAAGGCCGGAGCCGGTCTTGTTCCCCGGATTCGCACTCGATCAGATCGGCCGGCTCGATCAACCGCTTTTCACGTGACCGGCCAAATGGACTCATGCCATCTTCAACGGACGTGACACCAAACGAAGCCATCACCCTTTTGACCAGATTCCGCGCTGGAGAAGTATCAGCCAGTCGTGTGCTTCGGGCATTTCAATCAGCGCCGCTTGCTGACCTCGGTTTTGCGCAAGTGGACACCCATCGCGCGCTCAGGAAGGGATTTCCCGAGGTGATCTTTGGAGCCGGGAAGACGCCGGCGCAACTGGTGAAGATTGCAGCGAAGCTCTTCGCTCATGAGCAACGCGTGCTCATCACTCGCGTCACTGACGGGCATGTGAAAGCCCTCGGGAAGAAGTTCAGGAAACTTGCGACCCACCATGAAGCCGCGCGTTGCGTGACCGTTGAGCGGAAGCCGCTGCCAAAACGACCAGGCTTCATCGCTGTCCTCTGCGCTGGCACCAGCGACCTGCCGGTGGCCGAGGAAGCCGCCATCACCGCCGAAATCATGGGCAATCGCGTCGAGCGGATTTACGACGTGGGAGTTGCAGGTCTGCACCGGCTGTTGGCGCGCCTGGAATTGATCCAGCGGGCGAATGTCCTCGTCGTTGTCGCGGGAATGGAAGGCGCGTTACCCAGCGTGGTCTGCGGACTTGTCGCGCGTCCGGTCATCGCCGTGCCGACGAGCATCGGGTACGGCGCGAATCTTGGAGGGATCACCGCGCTCCTCTCAATGCTCAACAGTTGCAGCAGCGGCGTCACGGTGGTAAACATCGACAACGGTTTTGGCGCCGGCTATGCCGCCGCGCAGATCAATGGGCTGGCGGCGGATTGCAAAGTTGTAGCCACGGGATAACTTTCTTTCGCGCATGAAAACCATCACTCTCACCGGAATAAGCGATGAGCTTCATCGAAAGCTCGTTGAACGCGCCACTGCGAAGGAGCATTCTCTGGAAGAAGAGGCAGTTTGGTGTCTCCAACAATCCATCGAAGAGGACGATGCCCTCCTCTCGGTGATTCCGGTAAAGCGCTGGCAGCAGATCGAACAGTCGCTCGCGGCGGCGTTGCACGAACCAAGCGCAGATCTCACTCCGGAGGATTTTCAGCGCTACCGCGACCTCGCTTGTGGCAAAAATGCGAGTTAGGAAGACCTCACAAGCGGACTACGGCATCACCTCCGCGATCAAGTATTTGCGCGAGCACAATCCCGATGCGGCTCGGGCATTTTGCCTGGCACTGGAGAGTACACTGCAACGTATCGCACAATTTCCAGAATGGTTTCCGCTCCAACGCCGCAGCAAGCGTCCAGAACTGGTGGACGTTCGCTTCGCCGTTGTCCGTCGTTTTGGGTATCTGATATTTTATCGCATTGAGCGCGAGACTGTTGTCATTCTCCGTGTTATTCACGGATCTCGCAACGAACCATGAAAACCCTCTATCTCGACATCTTCAGCGGCATCAGCGGAGACATGTTTCTCGGCGCGATGCTGGACCTTGGCGTGGACGCCCGGGACCTCGAAACCGAACTTCGGAAGCTCAAGCTCGGCGAGGACTGGCACATGCACATCCAGCGCGCAAGCAAGTCGCACATCGAGGGTGTGAAGTTTGACGTGCATGGCCCTCATTGCCACGATCATGAATCGAACCACAGTCATGCGGAACACTCACACTCAGAAACTCACGATCATGCTGGCAGCCATCATGACCACTTCGAGGGCCAGACCCACGGGCCGCACGGTGGTCCGCTGGTGCAGACGAAGCGTGGGCGTGTCGAGTTGAGTGTTTTTGAAACGAATGTTCCACCCCGTTTCCGGCTCTATTTCTTCGATTCCCAAGGTCACGCGTTGAAGCCTCCTGCTGGGAAGGCTGTGAATCTGACAACGCTGCGCGACGGAAAGAAACGGCAGTCATTCAAGTTCAAAGCCGTTGGCGGTTATCTGGAGGCCACTACGGAACTCCCTGAGCCGCACGAGTTCGTTGCCACGCTTGAACTCAAATGCGGCGGCAAGGTGGAGAAACTCAAGACACAATTCATCGAAGAGCACCATCACCACCATCACGACGTCTCACACGCCGGTCATTCGCACGATCAGATTGACTGTGACCATGATCACGGTGGTCATGACGAACACCACCAAGAACACGGACGCAATTTCGCCGGCATCAAGCACCTTATACAGTCGAGTTCCCTCTCGCGGTGGGTAAAGGAAAAGTCCATCGCGGTATTCCACCGTGTGGCCGTCGCCGAAGGGAAGGTTCATGGGCATCCGGCGGAAGAAGTCCACTTTCACGAAGTTGGCGCGCTTGATTCGATCATCGACATCATTGGTTCATGCATCGCCCTGGAACTCCTGGGCAAGCCGCGAGTGCTCGCCGCCCAGGTTGTCGAGGGAACGGGCTGGGTGAAGTGCGCCCACGGGCGATTCCCGGTGCCAACGATGGCTACCCTTTCAATCCTCGGTGCGCGCGGAATCTCCGTGAGCCAGTGCGAGGAGCCGCACGAACTCCTCACTCCCACGGGCGCGGCGTTGCTCGCAGAGTTTGTCGAGAGCTTTGGACCGATGACCGGACTCGTCGCCGAACACATCGGCTACGGTCTCGGCACGCGGGACAACAAGACGCGTCCGAATGTGCTCCGGGCCGTCCTGGGCAGGACGGAAGTCATCAGTGGTCTGGCAACAGTTGCCAGTTCGACAACCCCCATCCGCCGACCTTCTCTTGATTGGGAGACCGACAGCGTCGCCGTTCTTGAGACCAACCTCGATGACTGCACTGCGGAGCTGCTCGGTTTCGTGATGGAACGTGTCTTTGCTTTCGGAGCGCTGGACGCCTTCCATACGCCCATCCAGATGAAGAAGAACCGGCCAGGCGTCCTGCTTTCGGTGCTTTGCGCCCCAACCGATTCCGACAAGCTTACCGAACTACTCCTTCGCGAAACCACGGCCTTCGGCGTGAGGCGCTCGATCACGGAACGCCGGAAGTTGAAGAGAGAGCTTGTCCGTCTCGATACGGGTTATGGCGGGATAGATGTGAAAGTAGGCCTGTTGAATGGTCAAATCATCCAGGCAGCTCCCGAGTTCGAATCCTGCAAAGCAGCCGCGCTCAAACACGGGGTTCCATTTCAGGAAGTCTTTAACACAGCCAAGAAAGTCCGCCTTCCACGAAAGCCCAAATCCTCGAGAAGTTCATGATTGGTTGAGCGATCTCCGTTCTGATCTGAGTTCTTACTGAGGAGACCGTGGGATAGGCTACAAATCTTGACGGCGGCACAGACGCACCTGCTTCGTTGCTCACTTGGTCAGAGGCTGCTGCGGGCATCCTCCCGCGTTCGCGCCTCGCATCTGCATCTGTGGCGCTCGCCATCATTCGTAGCCTATCCCACGGTCTCCTCAGTAGGTGGCAGTTGGAAAATGCCCGCAAGGCATTGCTCCCAGCAGGTGGCAAACGCCCGAATAAACCGTTGCGAAGGAGAGAGCTAAGTTTCTCCGAGCACTCCGAATGTCAGCTCGAATTCCGATCAACCATGCACTTGCCAAGAAATGATCGGCCTTTGGCAACGAGGAAGAGGCGGAGAGGGGCTGGGATAGCCATTAATCCTCTCGGCAATGACAAAGATCCGGTTAATCGCGAACTGCATGAAACCATGAACACCTCCTCCTTCTCCAAAAGTATGACGTCTGGAGCCGACTCAGCCACGTCCTATCGTGGCCTCGTTGATTCTCTGCCTCTGATCTTCCTCGGTTTGTGGATCGCCCTGGTCGGATGCTTCCTTTACGCATTCGCAAATTCAGGCTGGGCTTTGGTGCCTCGATAGCCTTTTGCTCACGCGGCGGTGGGATTAGAGACGGATTCCGGTTCGAGCGGAGGGATCGGTCTGTCTCAAGATGTCATCCAGCAGGGATGTCATTTTTGTCCTCCTCTCGGAGATGCGTTCCGTGGATCCCAACGTGGCTGGATCCAACGGACTGAAGTAGTTCACAAGAAAATCAGCATTCGCATTGTCAGCAATCCTCTCCAGTACCGACTCGACCTCCCGCCCTTCAAACAGGGCGCCTTCAAGCAAGGCCACGAGCGCAAGCTTCTCCCGATCATTTCGTTTCAGGCTCGTCTGCAGCCACTCAATGGCCACCTGCGGCAACGCCTCGCTGGCCAATGTCGCCACCATGATCATGTCCGCGGAGGAGCCGCTGCGACTGGCTGCCACAAGCTCATCGGTGAACCTGAGGCTCTCGAACATCCAGCAATCGCAGAGCATGTCGAACTGCCTTTCAAGACGCCCCTCCAGATTGCGGACGGTGGCGGCTGCCTTTTCCGCGCAAGCCTCGTTCGCGCACACGACGGTAATTCGAAATGGTGACGCTGGCGCTCCGTCCGTAGTTTCCTCGCCGGATGAGCCTGAGATTGGAGATTTCATAAAGCGTGCTTGGACAAATCAACATGCACCCAATACTTCAATTGCGCAAAAATTACTTATTCACTCAATTCACATTGCTGACGATCATCACCCAAACTCAAGGTTTGTCCTTTTTTCCACCAAACCGCCGCTTATTCTGCCGCGCAACAAATGCAAAACGACGGACTTGAACTTCCAACACCCCGGATGGTACCGCCGCTCGATCCTGGTTTCTGTCCCGCCGCTCTGGCAACCAGCAGCTTCAGCGCGGCAGCGCTGGCGTCAGGCCGTGCTCTGCCGGTCCGGATCGGACTCGAACAAGCGGACGGCTCCGTGTTCCTGTTTTTGACGCGGATCTTTGACGCGACTGATCCGCGCGGAGCGGGCAACTTCACGCATGTCGAGCGGCTTGTGAAATTCCTGCTGTGGAGCCGGGGCGGCTGGCGTGTTTACCTTGATGCACCGAAAGGGATCGGGGACCGGTTGTCACGCCACTTCAGTGAGACGCCGACGGGCAGGTTTGATTCCACCACCATCGGGGAGAAGATCTACGATCATCCAATTGAAGTGGTCGTCACCCATGATATTCCACCATCCCGCAGCGCCACCAAACCACTGGGGAGGCATCTGGATGGATGTCGCATCGGATTCGACCTCGGTGGGAGTGACCGCAAAGTCGCCGCTGTGATTGATGGACGGGTGGTGTTCAGTGAGGAGACGGTTTGGGATCCTTATTTTCATCCCGATCCGCAGTATCATTTCGACGGCGTCATGGACTCGCTGAGGAAGGCCGCGGCCCATCTCCCGCGTGTGGATGCCATCGGTGGAAGTTCGGCGGGTGTTTACGTCAACAACCGTGTCAAAGTAGCCTCGTTGTTCCGTGGTGTGGCCCCTGATCTTTTCAACAAGCGCGTGAAGGATCTGTTCCTCGAAATCCAGGGAGCGTGGAACGGAATCCCTTTGGAAGTCGTCAATGATGGAGAAGTCACCGCACTCGCAGGATCAATGTCTCTCGGCAAAAACGCCGTCCTGGGGCTCGCGTTGGGCACAAGTCTCGCCGCGGGCTTCGTCACTCGCGACGGCAACATCACCTCATGGCTTAACGAACTAGCATTCGCGCCCGTGGACTACCGGCCCGACGCGCCCCGTGATGAATGGAGTGGCGATTATGGTGTCGGCGCTCAGTATTTTTCCCAGCAAGCTGTCGGACGCCTTATGCCTGCTGCAGGCATCGAAGTGGACGCGAAAATGCCACTGCCAGAAAAACTCAAACATGTTCAGGAATTGATGGCTCAAGGGGACGGACGGGCGCGAAGAATTTATGAAACGATTGGCACCTACCTCGGCTACGCCCTGGCGCATTATGCTGATTTCTATGATTTTGAGCATGTCCTTATCCTTGGCCGGGTGACAAGCGGCCAAGGGGGCGAGATCATCCTTGGCCTCGCCGAGCAAGTCCTGCGCGCTGAATTCCCCGGCCTGGCGGAGCGGATCGCTTTCCACGTTCCTGATGAGAAGGACAAGCGCCACGGTCAGGCGGTGGCGGCGGCGAGTCTAACTGCAACAATCGAGTTGGAATCCCGACTCGCAAACTAACATCCATGATCCATGAACTTCTAGCGAAGCAGCGAAGTGAAGTAATAGAGAAGGCGATCAATCTTGAGCAGTATTTGAATCTTGTCGTCTGCCTTCACTATTTTAAGCGTTACACGTCATCATTCATGGAGGAGATACTGTGCGATGAGGCATTCCAATCTGCATTAAGACTTAATGTACTTATGAAGATTGCTCCTACATTTGCGAATGAACAAAATCTTCGCAGAGCGTTCTCAATCAGAAATCACTTCGCACATTGTCACCCGCTATTTACTGAGACGGACGAAACCGGAGTAGCTCGACTTGTCGCAATTCACCCGAAGAACCCGATGAAAACAATCGATTTCGACAATTTGCACTCTGAGTTTATGAAATTGTACCCTCTGTTGGAAAGGGAGCTACACGAGCTCCTTGAGTTGAAGGGTGGAAAGCTTGCTCCATGGAAACTTGGTTGACCTATAGATGAGAACTTTTCCTCCGAATGTCTGCGAACATGGCAAACTCAATTTTTGGCCTTCTGGATTATGAACCCCTACCACCACTTTGTCTCCGAATACGCCCGATTCGCCAAAGAAGGCAAGAACTGGCCGCTTGGCGGCTTTCCCAAATGTCCCCAGCTGCCGATTGAGCCGGATGCGCCAAAAGTTCTGATCTTTTCCCCTCATCCGGACGACGAAGTCATCATCGGCGGGCTGGCGTTGCGTCTTCGTCGCGAGGCTGGCTGGAATGTGATCAATGTTGCCGTCACCCAGGGAAGCAACAAGGAGCGGCAGGCCGGTCGTCTTGCCGAGCTGCGCGGGTGCTGCGACTGCATAGGGTTTGGCCTGGTCCAGACGGCAACATGCGGGTTGGAGAAAGTGAATGTCCGGACGCGCGATCAGGAGCCGTCGCATTGGGCGGATTCGGTTAAAGTCATTGCTAACATCCTCGCGCAGCACCAGCCTCGGGCGGTTCTCTTCCCACACGAAAGCGATTGGAACAGTTCACACATCGGCACCCATCATCTTGTGCTCGACGCGTTGAAGACTCTTGGTCCCGCGTTTTCCTGCTTCACCATCGAGACCGAATTCTGGGGCGCAATGCCTTCGCCAAACTTGATGGTGGAAATCAGTGCGCAGGACCTGGCCGACCTGATTACCGCGCTGACCTTTCATGTCGGTGAAGTGAAACGCAATCCGTACCACCTCTCCCTGCCCGCATGGATGATGGATAATGTCCGGCGCGGCGGCGAAGTGGTCGGAGGCCAGGGAGGGGCTGTGCCAGACTTTACCTTCGCCACGCTGTACCGGCTCCGAAAGTGGGCTGAGGGCAAGCTGCAGAATGTTTTTGACGGCGGACGAAATCTGGCCGCCGGCGAGAATCCGCTCAAATTGTTTAGCTGAGGGACTGCGAGCGCTACTCGGCGTTGTCTGCCAGGAACTTTTCGAGAAATTTTTCCGGCGTGAGTCGGCCTTCGTTCAGGAGTGTCACCCTGGTCCAAGGCGCCGAAGGACGGCCCTCGGCGACGGTCTTCCATTCTTGAGCAACCTGCTTCCTGGATGAGGACAATGGCCACGCGGCTTGGGACTTGCCGACCTGTTTCCGCAATTCACTCCAGCGCGAGAGCCAGACGTAGCGGACAGGCAGATGAGCCAGCGCGACTCGTTCGAGAAACACCGGTTGATTCCGGACTGCCAGTTCAGCCTGCTGCCAGAGTTTCTCCGCTTTGGCGAGGTGCTCGAAACTCAGGAAAGGTGCATCCGTTTTCGAAAAGCACGTCAGCTTGAAAGCAAGCGAGGCGTCATGCATAAGTTCCAGGTAATGGAGGATCGGCTCCGCGGCATCGTGGCCGTAATAGCCTTCCACGAACTCCCGGATCAACGCGCGTCCATCCCGCTTCGGATTCCACAGCAGTTGCGCCAAAACCCAGGCGCGCATCTCCGCCATCTCCGAGCCATGTGATTGATACGCGCCCTGCTCGAAGACGCCGCGGACGTTGTGCGCCGCAAAAAAGCGGACATTGGAATCCAGCGTAAACCAGTTCGGATGCGGTTGTACATAGTGCGCAAAGTCCGTCGTGTAATCCCAGATGTAAAGCCGGTCGCAGATTCGTGCCCAGCCCCGTATGTCATCCGCAAAGGAGGCGTTCGACGAGTGACTCAGCGGCTCGCGGAAGTTGCACTCGATGGAACAGAGCCGGACGATCACATTGGGGCGAGGACGCAAAGTCTTTGGTGGTTTGCGTGTGTACTGATAGGCAAGCGTATCGATGGCCACGCGGGGAAAATCCATTTCAATCTTCTCCGCCACATAATTCACAAACGCGAGCATCGTCCCGGAATGGCTTCCCTCCGCGTCATCCAGCGCCTTGCAGGACTCGCATTCGCACGCGCCGTACCAGTCATTCTGCGAAACCGAAATGATTGACGCCTCAGGCGACTCGCGCAGCCACTCCTTGACGCGATCAACCGTGAAGTCGCGCAGTTTCGGATTCGTGAGGCAAAGCTGGGCACGATCCGTGGATCGCTTTCCCTTGATCTCACTGAACCATTCCGGGTGTTCGGTAAAATGTTTCTCCGGCGGAACGAGTGGATAGAACGTGTGGACGAATCCTTTGTATCGGACAGAGCCACCGAGTTCGGTTGGGACTTTTGAGTTTTGCCCGTTCGCGCAGTTCCTCACCGACCAGTGGCCATCAAACGCGGGATACCAGAACGGTTCGCGCATCTCGAAGGGTGGTTTGTAACGCACGTCGAGATTCCTGATCCGCAATGTCGCCTTGTGCGGAATGTTCGTGGCCCACGGCGTCCACCAGCGAACACCGCACTCGTCCTGAAGGAAACGGCTCACCGCATAGACCGTCCCGCGAGGCTTGCCTCCGGCGAGCAACAAACGCCCGCCCTTGCTCTTCATCACGATCTCCTCCTGGCCGAACCCGGCAAGCGGTACTTCCGGGAAGAACTGGGCTGCTGCCCCGCCTGCACCCACGACGATGGCCGATCGAGGCACGCTCGCTCCAGCGGGTTCAGTGCGAAAGGATGCTCCTGTGACAGCGCCAAGAGTAGCCGCCAGTTCTGCCGCCGCGAATTTCTCCGGGGCGGCGGCATCAGCATCGTAAATGATGACGCAGTTCGCCCTGCTTTGATCGCTGAGGAGCAAGTCAGCCTTTGTACAGATGCTGGCAACAAGGACGGTCACAAATGCAATGATCGTTTTCATAACGAGTTCCTCTTCAAGTGCGAGACTTTGCGCGAAACCCATGCCTCCCGACATTCTCTGGTCGATCGCGCCGCCGGACAATGCGCCTTTAGCACCGATACATTGGAGATCATGCAATAGTAACCCTCTCCAACCACATGACCCAGATCAACTCAGCCGCGATTATTCAGTTCATTTCGGGGAGAACACCTGGCATCGCCTGTCTGGACCGGCACCCGTGCTGGTCGGTGGGCGGTAAGCATCGATTGTCGAACAGCGACGCCCTGGACTGTGCTCGAAGTGTTCCATGAGGGCGCGGAACAAAGCGCGCGAGGCGCGTTCACCCCCAGCCAGTGCTGCTTGCAGCGGTAATGAGGTGAGGCGTTGGGTGGTCGATGCTGCGATTCTACAGGCTCCGGTGGAGCCTTGAGGAAGCTGCGCCCATCTACTTCTTCACTGCGAGCGCTCGGATTTTGATGTTGCGAAATGCCACTTCGCCGTGGTCGCCCTGGAGCGCGAGGAAGCCGTTGCCTGACTTCGCGAACCTGGGCATCGCGCCAAACTTGCTCTTGGCCACGCGGCTTTTGAAATCCTCGCTGCCCATGACGTATTCGACGTACTTCGTCCCGTTCATCTCGTGCAGGCAACCGTCTGGGCTGATGACTACTCGCAGGCGATTCCATTCACCAGCCGGCTTGGTTGTATCGAGCGTCTTGCCAGTCTTCGGATCGATGGACGGCTGGTAAAGCGCATACAGCCAGCCGCACTTCTGGGGATCCTTGGCGTAGGCGTTGTCTTCAAGCTGAATTTCCGGGCCGGTGGCCCACACAGCGTCACCTTCTTCAGTTACGTGGTAAATGATTCCGCTGTTCGCGCCCGTGGCCATCTTGAAATCAATCTGCAATTCGAACGCGCCGAACTTCTCCGCCGTGACGATGTCGCCGGCATTGTGTGGATCAACGCAGACGAGCAGACCTTCCTTGACCTGCCAGCCCGGTTTGATGTCCTTCTTCTTGAAGTTACTCCAGCCGTTCAAAGTTTTCCCGTCGAAGAGAAGTTTCCAGCCGGCTGCCTTCTCGGCGGCGGTCAAGGTGTTGTCTGCGGCGCGGGTCGCGATGAGGCTCAACGAGAGCGTGGCAACGGCTAGAAGAAGCAAGGTATTGCGTTTCATGCATCGGACGATACACAAACGATCAGCAGTGACAAACGTTTCCATCGCCTTGCTTGCGGGAGACGGTTGGGTTGCCGCCAAATCGCAGAGTCACCTGGCTTTCTGTGGCTGAGGAGGAGTCGTGCTCATCAGGAAGCCAATCAGGTCGATGGCCTGTGTCTCCGTCAGCGCGTCGAGCTGACCTTCCGGCATCAGCGAGAGTGTCGATGTTGATTCCTCGACGATGTCAGGGCGGCCCAGCGTGACGGACTCGCCGATCATTTCGAACACCACCGCCTGGCTGTTCCGGCTGCGGATGATGCCGCTCAATGAGCGTCCATCCTTGAGGGTGAGAGTTGTCTGTCGGAACTCGGCTGGAACTAGCGCGCTTGGGAACAGTATGTTTTCGAGCAGGTAGTTGAGATCCTGCCGGCCGGCGCCCGTCAGGTCGGGGCCGATGGTGCCGCCCGTGCCGTACAGCTTGTGACAGGCTCCGCACGCCACCGTGTAAAGCTTCTGCCCTTCGACCAGGTTCGCATGTTTCAAAGCATCGAGATTCAACTTCCCCCGCCAGCGTTGCAGTGAGGCTTGTTTCGACGCTTCATCCAAATCCTGAATCGTGCCCCACGCCGCGGTGAGCCTGCGAGTCAACGCCTCGTTCTTCACGTCGCGGATTTGTCGCGCCTGGGCCACGCCGAGTTCAGTGCGATGGAATTTCCCGGCAGCCATGGCGTCAAGCAGCTTCATCGTCCAGGTGGGGCGTGATAGGAGGGCGTTCAGCACCGGCGGTTTCTCCGCGCCATAAAGATTCGGCCATTCGGCGATGAGCCGGTCGGCAATCGTTGGATCGTCGAAGATCGCCAGGCCGCTGGCCGCCACGGCGGAGATGTCGCGGACTGTCAGTAATTGTTCGCAGACCCCGCGCAAACCGTCGGCACGCGCATCGATCAACGACTGGAGCGCGGCACGTCGGCGTGGCAGATCGGCGTCCTTGTTCAACGCGACTTCCTTGATCTGATCCAATGCGCGGCCATCACCGAAGAGGGCGCTCAAATCACGCAGGCGGTTCTTCATTGGTTCGTCAGCCTGCCCTGCAAGCTGGAGTTCAATCGCAGTCCACGATGCGGGTTTGGGAACTTTCCTGCGGCCCGCGAAACCATCTGCAAGCCCGTCCAGGACTGCCTGCCGTGTGGAGATCGTGGAATTCTTGAGAATCGCGGTGAGCAGTGTGTCCACGCGTTGAGGTGCGGCATCGATGTCTTCCGCCAGCCGGCGAGCTCCCAGTCGTTGAACGCGTGGGATACGCGCGTTGGCGATCAAATCGATGAAACGCGGGTCGGTGGCGGCCAGTGGCTCCAACCCATACCAGAGCATGAGCGGCTGGTTGTGATCATTGGCATCCTCCGCGTGGGTGAGCAGCGCCTGGGCGAGCGCCGGGCGTTGTGAGGGCGGCAGCTTCTGGAGCAGGGAAGCGAGGGTGACACGAACCAGCGCGGAAGTTTCCGCCGCCGCCAGTCGTGGCATTTCCGTAGCGACGAAACGACTGAATGATTCCGCCGAGGCCGGGCTCGTGTGTGATGTGTCCTCCATGAAGCGGATGGCCCAGGCTCGTTCGTGTTCCGAGCCGGAGAGTTTCCGCTGAAGGACGTCGGGTGCGATTCCGCCTGACACCTGCAACGCCCAAAGAGCGCGGAGGCGGGTGACCTCGCTCGCATCCGTCATCGCCACCTTTTGCAGCGACTCGCGCCCTTCCTTCAGAGGTGTGCCGAGTCGGGCGCGATCTGCGAGAACCCGTCGCGCCTGCCGCGCTTCCCAGTCGTTGTTGCTCGACTGAAGTTTCGCGAGTTCGACATCGCTGAGTTTCGTCAGGTCAGTCACGATTCCCCTCCTCGGATCACCGTAAGTCATTTTGTAGATGCGACCGCTCGTGCGGTGAATGCCGTCGTGATCATGGCATTCGCCGGCATCGCTCCAATCACTGACGAAGACACCGCCATCGGGCGCGGCGATTAAGTCGATGCCGCGAAACCACGGGTCGGCGAAGTAGAACGCATCGGGGTTGTGCCGCGCCACAAAGCCGCTGCCGCGACGTTCAAGCTGCTCGACGTTCAACCGCCGGCCATGAAAGTTGATCGTGAGCAATTTGTTGTTCCAGGCTTCAGGCCATTGACCGCCTTGGTAGATCATCAGTCCTGTGTGCGCGTGGCCACCGCCCGCGGCGCTGGTCACGTCTGTCACACCTTTGCGCACGTCAGTCCAGGTTTCGCCCGTGGCCCAATGAACATGATCGGCGGTTTGTTCGATCACCTCGAATATGTTTGGCGTCGGATCATCGCCATACATCCGCCGGTAATGCGCGCCGGGAATGACGTGCCAGAGGTGGCCGATGACCGTGTTGATGAAGAACAGTTCACCGCGCGCATCCCAATCCATGCCCCACGGATTGGTCGTGCCCTGGGCCACCACCTCCGTGACGCGGCGCGTGGGATGATACCGCCAGATGCCGACATTCATCGCCGTGCGCTGCCCGTCTGGCGTGCCGGGTGGACCGATCCGCGAGGTGCTCTGAATACCGTGGCGGCCGTAGAGCCAGCCGTCAGGCCCCCAGCGCAGACCATTGGCTACCGTGTGCCGGCCACGTTGATATTCGAAACCATCCAGCACGACCTGTGGCGGCCCATCGGGAATCGCGTCGCCGTTCTCATCCGGGATAAAATACAGGCTTGGCAGCGCCAACGCCCATACACCGCCCAGCCCGATTTCGACACTTGTGAGTCTTTCCACGCCATCCCAAAATACTGTTCGTTTGTCGAAGCGCCCATCGTTGTCCGCATCCTCGAAGACGACGATGCGGTCGCGCAGATCCTTGTGGTACCCGACCTTCGTCTCCGAATAGGTGTAATTCTCCGCGACCCACAACCGGCCATGGGGGTCGGTGGTCATCGAGATCGGTTGATGCACGTCCGGCTCGGCGGCGAAGACCGACAGGTGAAAACCTGGAGGCAGTGTGGACTTCGCGACGACCTCGGCGGCGGGCATCGGACCATTCGTGGCGGCCTCGGTATTATATGGCTTGAGCAATGACGACTCAGCCGCATGGCCCGCGATGGAGGCCAGAGTGAACGAGATAATCAGCGTCAATGTGCCGCGTCCGAGAGGGGAGTTCATGTGGCGGCAAAAATGATTGAAAACGGTTGGACCGGCAAGAGCGTAAGCATCAGTCATTGCAGATGTGCTGCCTCCCGAAGCCGGCAATGAGAAGACCTCAAGACCCAGCGTGGCTGAGTAAGGTGGCGGAGCGCATAATTTATTCCGAATTCCAAAAGAATCGTTACGGCTAAGCGCGTGATGGTGAGTAGTACCTGTGACCGGCAGGGTTTCATTCACGCCAGAGGACTGGCGGCACTCGAATGTTTACTGAGGAGACCGTGGGATAGGCTACAAATCTTGACGGCGGCACAGACGCATCTGCTTCGTTGCTCGCTTGGTCAGAGGCCGCTGCGGGCATCCTCCCGCGTTCGCGCCTCGCATCTGCATCTGTGGCGCTC
>SXMN01000339.1 GCA_005777315.1 Verrucomicrobiales bacterium | reverse complement strand
GGGCAATCCTGCCAACATTTGATCCGCATGCGCGATGGACATGCGCCAATCCAATCAGAGTCCACAGCGGCGCGCCACCAAATTCATTCCATCTCCTTGCCCTCAAACTTCATTCCACCCTCCTTGTCGAGGGCCATGGCGTGTTGTGCCTGCCGGCGGCATGGGGCCTTACTGTTCGGGGAGGACGAGAATCAGATTGTGGTGGCCGGGAAAGGCGGCGTTCAGGAGCCCATCGACGGCGGGCAGATCAGGTTACTCGTTGCGCTGTTGTCCAATCCGGTGAGCAGGCCCAGCGGACGTCTTTGGTGATCTTCATCGAACAATAATGCGTGCTGACTGCACTGTTGGCTAACACGAATCAGATTGCTCCCAACACCTTCTCTAAAAACTCCCGGTTGGCGCGCGCGTTGGCGGTTGTTTCTTCGGGTGTAGCGCCGACCTTCACGCCTTCGACCATGATGGGGCCGTTGAACCCGACGCTCTTCAGCTTCGCGAACACGGCCTTGAAATCCACTTTGCCCGTGCCGAATTGCGACATCACTTCAGCTTTGGGTGCCGCGCAGTCCTTCGCGCAAAAGCCGGTGACTTGTTTCGCAATCGGCTCAAGTTCGGTCACTGGATTCTTTCCGGTGTAGTAAATGATGTTGCCGGCGTCATACCAGATTTTGAAGTTCGCATGAGAGACCTTCTCGATGCAGCGCAAAATCTCCTCGGAGGCGCCGCTGCCACCACCGTGTGGTTTCATTACAAGTTTGATGCCCCGCCTGTCTGACTGCGCGGCGGCGTCGGACATGAGGCGATAGAAATCCTCGTAGTGCTCGGGCTTGTCCACGCCGAAAGTGAGCATGAACTTCAGCTCCAGCCGCGCTGCGTTTTCGATCTGCTGGCGCAAGTCAGTGATGTTGTCGGCCAGTGGCGCTTCCGGTTTGAAACGGATGGCGGTCATGTTCACGGCCAGCCCGCGCTGTGAAATGCGTTTCTTCAAGCCGTCCAGATATTGCGGCGTGGCGGCTGACGAAGTGAACACCTCGCCCTTGTGCGTCGAGAGCAACCCGGTGAGTTTGTATCCGGCGGCTTTGATGCCATCGAGCGCGTCATCGTAGCTCCATTTGCCCCACGGGCGGTTGAAACATCCTATGGGCCAGTCTGGTTTCCCCGCAGCGAAGGCGCTTGTGAAAGACAAGCCGGCGAGCGTGGCCGCACCGGCTGTTTGAATGAAAGTTCGGCGATTCATGTGTTGGAGTGTTTGTTCAATTGCATCGGGTATTTCGAAGAAGAGGCGGAATCATCGTGACGAAACCGCGTCCGCCGTCGGGAAATTTTCCGGAACCTTCTGAGTCACTTTGCCCGTGGCAGCCCATTCAGCGCCGCGCTGCAGCGTGGTGATGAATCCAATGCATCGTTGGGATGTGATATCCGCGCCGTTGTTGTGCCCCAGCGCGGTGTGAAAGACCCGGCCCTTTCCGTAAGCAATGCTGAAGAGCAGCGGCTCATGTTTGCCCGTCCCTCGCGTTATCTGGTCCGAATATGCCGTGGCCAGCACCGTGAGGTTTTCCGCCGGGCCGCGCAGCCGGTCGTAGAGTTCGTCCTTGGCGTGCATCCACACCGACGGCAATCCTTTCATGATGGGATGCTCCGGCGAGCGCGTGATCATCTGAAACACGTGCTGGTCGCCGTGGCTCCCTCCCCTGCCAGGCGACGAATCCCGGACAAGTTTCTCCTCCCAGTAAAGGCGCGGCCCCCACTTCTCAGTGCGGTCTCCCCAACCACCCACACCGATCATCTCATTGTATTCCTTCCATTCGGGAAACGAGTTGTTCGCCGCGTGAATGGAAACGAATCCGCCGCCACCACGGATGTGGTTGACCAGCGCGGATTTTGTTTCAGCCGACCAGGGTTCGCCGTTGTAGTTGGAGATGACTACGGAGTAATCGGAGAATTTCGGGCGGAACGAATTCATGTCACCATCCTTGGCGGGCGCAGTGGCCACATCGACTTGGAACAGTCCGGTCTCCTCCAGCACCTTTTTCAAATGAGGTGTCGTTGATCGCCAGTCGTGGTTGTTCCGACCGTCAATGATCAACGCCTTGAGCTGGGCACCCGAGACGGGGACCGCCGATAACATCAAAGCGGCTGTGAGGGAAAGGAGTGCTGAAAACAATGGGGTGAATTTCATGCCCCTTGGAATACGCCGGACGTTTCAACGGATCAATCCATCAGTTTCATCCGTTGGTGAGGGTCGGGGATACATTGACAGCCAACCGCGAGATCTACCGAGGAATGCAGGGATGTCGGAAGCCGGATTCGGCCGACGCATTCCTGGTCACGGCGCCCAAATGGTGGCAGTGCTGGTGCGGGTGACGCGGTTCATGAACCAGATGATGACACGTCCGCTGGTCAAATTCTGCCAGACCAGGTCAGGCTTCCTGTCCGAATTGAAATCCTCCGCTGCCAGCGGCACCCAGTCTGATTCGCCCGGATTGGTCGCGGGCCAGAGAACCGCGGTGCCGGTGCGGGCAACCCCGTCCATGAACCAGACAATCACTCGTCCGCTCGCTGAATTCCTCCACACAAGGTCCGGTTTCCCGTCCGCATTGAAATCACCTACCACCTTGGGGACCCAGTCGGATTCACCCGGATTGGTCGCAGTCCAGAGTACTGCGGTGCCGGTGCGGGTAATCCCATCCATGAACCAGACAATCACCCGTCCGCTGGTTGAGTTCCTCCAGACAAGGTCCGGTTTTCCGTCCGCATTGAAATTACCCGCCACCATCGGGATCCAGACTGAATCTGCTGGATTCGTAGCCGGCCACAGAACTGCGGTGCCGGTGCGGTTAACCCCGTCCATGAACCAGACGATCACGCGTCCTCTGATTGAGTTTCTCCAGACAATGTCCTGTTTCCCATCCCCATTGAAGTCACCTGTGGCTACCGGCTCCCAGTCCCAATCTCCCGGATTGGTGGCAGGCCAGAGTGTCGCCGTGCTGACAGTATTAGTGCCATCCATGAGCCATGTCATCACGCTTCCCGTGGCCAGATTCCTCCAGACCAGATCGGGCTTTCCATTGCCATTGATTTCGCCATGGCTGGATACCGTCCATTGAGAACCGATGTTGGGGACCACTCCGGATATGGAGTAGTAACCAAGGCTGCCGTAGCTCGAGAATCCATCGCTGAGGGGGTTGTTTCGACTGACACCCGTGATCCTAAATGTGTAGATGCCGCTGGGGATGGTGATGTTGATCGAGGCCCACAGCCGGTCCTGAGGGTTGTCGATGGCGATCAAGTTTCCCGCTGCGGCATGAAGTGTGGCCTGGATGGCCAGATTCGCCCAATCACCCGGTGCGGGATCTGCAGTCAATGACACCGCTCCACCTGTTGTCGAGAACCGGAAAGCATCAGCGTCAATTGTGGTTTCAATGAGGCCCTCGGCGAAAATGCTCCCGTCCGGAGACAGTTGTAAATAGCGCGCGTCGGCAAGGGTGATGCCGGTGTCGTCATCGCGATAATCCACGTCGTTGTTGTTGCCGGTTATCAAGGCGAGATCGTTCTCGACGTTGCTGGCATTTGCATAGTCCCCCTGGCTCCACTGCGTGACTGGATGGTGATAGCCGACACCCATGATTGGCGCCCAACCGACCACTCCACTTCCCTGACCGCCATGGTGGCCTTCCGAAGGTGTGATGCGCCCGTCATGGAGCAGTGACAGCGCGTGGCCAGCCTGGTGTGAAATTACTTCCGCGGCTGGCTTGCCGATGGTGTGGAAAGACCAGCAGGGAGTGTCACCGCTCCAGTTCCACGAATTCAAATAGGCCGCGCCCCCCGCGCCAGGCGCGGCGGTTGTGGTAGGCGTGCAGATCACACGCTGACGGCTCGTCTGGGGAGCCGACTGGTACACTTGAAGATCCGTGGTAACGTTTATTTTGAACGGCATGAAATCCTCCGCAACACGGGTCCAGACATCTCTGATCTGCGCGTTGCTGACATTTGGCTTCTGATACGTGATGCCACCCCAGGTGGGCGTGTAGCCGCCACGGTAATCAATGTATAGGACCGCTGCGGCACCGGGCAGACTTTGCAGAGAAACGATCCCATCCTGATACGCGGGGATCGGGTCGTCCGGGTAGTCGGAGGGATTCAATGGAATCTCCTCCGAAGCGGGTCCATCAAAGCGAGGCATGGAGAGGCAGACTGCGTTGCCGAGTGGCATTTCCACCAACCGGGCGGTGGCGTTCGGTCCCGTGGGTTCGATGCGGTAGGCTCGCTGGCTGCCTGGCAGCTCGACGACGCCGGCGTAATCACCGGCTTTCCCGAGTCCGGTCTGTTTCTGGCAGAAGAAACGTCCTGCTTCGGGCTCGGTGAGATCGCCGGAAACGTAAATCAAATCGCCGGCTTGAAATTCTTTGTACCGCAGAGTGCCTCTGGCGATCCCGCCGTCCGCCAGTTCAAATTCGATGGGCTGTCCTTCCGATGCCTGACTCAAGTTGTAGAGCAGTCCGACAATCGGTATTTGCGCGGGAACACTGTCCGTCACCGAATTGCTTGGGCCAGATTGGACCCCTCGGGCAGTTTGGGCCGTCACATAATACTGAGCGGTGGTGCCCGGTGCTTCGCGGTTGATTGTCGCCGTGACCGTGGGATGGGCGACGGTTTTGATGGCCGTCCTGACATTGCCAACCACACGATAGATCACATAACTCGTTGTAAGGCCATCCGTGTTGGCATTCCACGCGAGCGTGATGGCGGTGGCGGCCTGGGAGGTCGGAAGAGTGCAGATTAAAGAAAGAAGAATGCAGACGACTTTCAAAAGTACGACCGCGATTGATCTCTCCTTCATCATGGCCTTTTTCCTCCTCTGATCCCTGCGCTCGCCCGGCCGCCTGCCAGTAAATGCTGCGTTCCATCTATGCAGGGCAACAGGCACAGACCTGTTGTCGCTTCTGTCTTATCGGCTTCTTCAGTCCTTACTTTAGTGTCCGCGCAAAAAAGGTGCCTGCACGAAGCTCAATCCCCACAAAACAACCCATTCCCTCCATGAACCGAAATTAATTCCTCGCTGGAAACCAACGAGTTGTGATTTTTCCGGCGCTGGGGTTCAAAGCCAGAATTTTCCGAAGAATTCCCACCCCGTCCCTTTCCATGAAGCGCCCGTCGGAGCGCGGACTGCTTTACCGGAGAGTATCCCATCTTCCCGACTCGCGGACATGGCTGTCCGCGCTCCTTGCACTCATCGGTTCATGGTCCCGATGCACGATCATGAAATCGTGGGGGCTTTCCATGAAACGAACGATTGAGCCCAGAGTTTGGGAGAACACAGAGGTTCGTATCTGCCGACCGGAAGGGAGAAGACACTCTGTCAAGCTCGGGGAATCCTCATCCACATGGCGTCCGCTCACCTTCCGTCGGGCTGGTAGCCCGTGCCAACCTCGGCTATGAAATATGCGGGCTGGTCACGACTTCCCTGGCGGACTCCTTCGTGGAGGCTCGCCAGTTCAGGGATTCAATGCGCGAACTATTGCTTCGGGGAATTCTCTCTCTCGCCCTGCAGGCACGGCTCATTTCCCCACACAGTAAAGGAACTCCTGCCGGCTGTCGCCACGATGAGCTGCGCGAAGATAAACACGACCACCGCAGACCACCGGGGAAGCGTAAGCCTCGTCACCCAGTTGATTCTCCGCGATGAGTTTGAAGCTCTTCGGGGTGGCCTCGAATACAAAAGTCTTTCCGCCAACATTCGAGGCGTAAATCCGGTCGCCCACCATCACCGGCGAAGCATAGAAATCGCCTCCCAGCCGCTCCTTCCAAAGCTCCTCTCCCGTGTCCGACTTCCAGCAGACCGCCACACCGGCATCCATCACGGCATACAGATGGCCATCCTTTGCAATCATGGAGGGGACATAAACGCGCGCGCTGTTTTGCCAGGCGACTTTGCCCGAGCCGTCGGCCTGAATCGCCACGGTATGGTTTCTCGGATAACCACCGCTGGCGAAAATGCGCTCGCCATCGGTCACAGCCGTCACCACGCATTCCTCCGTCGAGCCAGCCACTTCCCAGAGCTTCTTGCCCGTTGAGGGATTGAAGCTGGAAATGAGGTTACAGCCGGCCAGCACCATTTGCGTGTGTCCTCCTGCCTGCAAAATGGCCGGTGTTGTGTAATTCGGAAGTTTCGGACGCGCCTCGCTCCAGACAACGCGACCGGTCTTCCGGTCGAGCCCCGCGATGGTACCACCGCCCCTGTGATCCGCCGAAACCAATACGAGCGATTCATGAATGACCGGTGAAGATCCAAATCCCTGATGCGTGACAAAGTCGCAGATTTTGCGCTGCCAAAGCACTTTGCCATCGAGATCCAATGCGGTGGTATGAACTGCGCCGCCGTTCAGGAAATTGATGAAGAGCCGTTCACCATCGCAAACCACGGTGGATGAAGCAGCCGAGGAATGGGACTGCTTTCCGGGATCCGCCATCCCGCCATGCACCTCGGACTGCCAGACAAGTTTTCCATTTTGTCGATCCAGGCAGAGCACGGATTGCGTCCGTTTCAACGGATCTGCTGTTGCGAGAAGGACGCGGCCACCGACCACAGTTGGCGATCCATGTCCACGTCCCGGCACGGGTGCCTTCCACAGAATGCCTTGAGTTTCGCTCCATTGAATGGGTGCGCTTTGGCCGCTCGCGGCGATGCCATCACGGGTTGGCCCACGCCACGCAGGCCAGTCCAACGCCGGGTCAATGGCAGCGACTGCGGCCATCGTTGCAAGGAGGAGACCAGTTCCACCGGTAAGGAAGGTCACAAACCGGGGAAGGATGGAAAAATTCCGGCGCGATGGGGTGAGACTTGAGGATAATTGCATTTGCACGGTGTTCATTCGCGCATTTTGCGCAGGGCCGCCCTCCCTGTCGAGCTGCTGATTTGAGTCAGCGCGTCCGAAAAACTTCTTCGAAATGAAGATTGCCAGCCATTCGGACGACGCAACACTGTGCGCGACATTTGCCACCGATGACATGACCACGCTGGATGTCTCCATCCTCACCGCGCTGATTTTCGCCGCTGCGCTGCTTTACTCGTCTGTCGGGCACGCTGGCGCGTCCGGTTACATTGCGGCAATGGCGCTGTTTGGCCTTGCGCCGGATGTGATGAAACCAACTGCGCTCTTCTTAAACATCCTCGTGGCGAGCGTCACCAGCGTCCGGTTCTATCGCGCCGGACACTTCTCGTGGCCGATGTTGTGGCCATTTGTGATCGGTTCCATTCCCGCTTCGTTTGCCGGTGGCGCGCTGCAACTGCCAGCCAACATTTACAAACCGCTCGTGGGAGTTGTCCTGCTCATTGGAGCCGTGCGGCTCGCGTGGCCATCAGAGCCGGTCGCAACGGAACCAAAGCCCGTTCCCATCGTGCCCGGCATCATGTGGGGTGTCGGCATCGGCTTGCTGTCTGGACTGACGGGAACGGGCGGTGGCATCTTCCTGTCGCCATTGTTGCTTTTTGCCGGATGGGCTCAAACGCGGCAGACAGGCGGTGTTTCCGCCGTGTTCATTCTTGTCAACTCGATCGCCGGCCTGGCTGGACGTTTGACGACAATGGTCAATCTTCCAGCCGCCCTGCCAATCTGGGCGATCGCGGCCCTGGCAGGAGGACTGTTGGGCGCCGGCCTTGGCAGCCGGCGGCTGCCGCCAATGCGCTTCCGGCAACTGCTGGCGCTCGTGCTCGTCATCGCGGGTTGCAAACTTATTCTCACTTGAACGCGAGACCAGGTTGCCAGGGTTGCTTTCCCGAATGGATCCTCCCGGCTCCGAGTGTAAAGAACGCAGGTGGGAAGCAGGGGCAGGAAACAGCCAAAACGCCCGCGAACCTTTCGGTTGGCGCGGGCGCGAGCGCAGCAGGAGGAAACTGAATACGCTCAAAAATCCTTGAAGCTGCCTTCGTCAACCAGGGGAAGTTCAGAGCGAACCGTCGCGGTGGATCTCACGGGAGCATGGCCATTGCGTTTGGGTTCTGAGGAACTTAAAGATTTCGCGGTCTTGGAAGCCGTCGTTTTGAGTGGCCGGGCTTGCACGGATGCCGGCTTTATCCTGGCAGAGGGGGCTATCACGCTGTTCTCCTGGGGAGTGCCACCACCAACCATGCGCCGCAGTCCTTCAACCGCTTCGCTGATAGTGCCGGCCTGATTGCTGAGTTCATGGGCCGCCACCGCGCTTTCCTCCGCGTTAGAGGCGTTGCCATGGGTCACCTTGTCCATCTGGGTCACGGCCGTGTTGACCTGGCTGATGCCCTGACTCTGCTCAGAACAGGCACTCGCAATTTCCGCAACCAACTGATCGACTTGCCGAGCCTTGACAACAATCTCCTGGAGGCTGCTCCCAACCTTGCCATTGATCTGCACGCCATGATTGCTCTTCTGGATGGCGTCCTCGATCTTTGCGGCGGTTTCCTTTGCAGCTTGCGCGCTGCGCTGCGCCAGATTGCGGACCTCGTCGGCGACAACGGCAAATCCCATTCCGGCCTCACCAGCACGGGCGGCTTCGACAGCCGCGTTCAAGGCGAGGATGTTCGTCTGAAAGGCGATCTCATCGATCGTCTTGATGATCTTTGCCACTTCGCCGCTGGAGACCTTGATGGCATCCATCGCGCTGGACATGGCTGTCATGTCACTGGCTCCGGTCTCCGCAGCCGCACGGGTCTGCGCGGCGAGCGATTTGGCTGACACGGCGTTGTCCGCATTGCGTTTGGTCATGCTGGACATTTCTTCGAGTGAAGCACTCGTTTCCTCGAGCGACGCAGCCAGCTCGTTCGCGCCTTCGGCCAGCGACTGGCTCATGGATGTCACCTGCCCGGCCGCGCCAGCCACATGGTCAGTGGTGACGCTCATGCCGGCTATGATGCGGCGCAATGGGCCACTGATGCTGCGGGCCACGAGCGCCGAAAAGGCGAACGCCGCCGCGAAGGCTAAAGCCGACCACGCCAGATTCATGATCCGGGAATGCTGGTAGCTCTGGATGCGTCGCTGGAGCAGTACGTCAAGCTCCGCAACCGCCACTTCCCAAAAGCGGAAGCTCGCCGCATGGGCCTTGGCGCCGGTTTCGGAGAACGTCTTCAAATCCACTGTGGGTTTCTCGGTCTCCGCCAGTTGTGACAGCATAGTTTGGAAGGCAATGGCCGCATCGATGAACTCTTTCGTCGCGGCTGGCAGCCGTTGTTGCAGGGATTCACTGGTGCCGTTGAAATTTGCATCCTCGTTGAGAACTGTCTGCACATCAGCGCCGATGCGGTCCAGGTCCGCCTCCTTCATGATAGCCGCGTGGACAGCCATCTGTGTGCGCTCTTTGGGCGTGAGAGTGCCGCGCCGCAGCGCGTCTTCTGCAAAAGCCAGTATGCCGGCCAGTCTGTCCTGGTTTTGCGGTCCTGCAACCAGTGTCACGTCCATGAGGTAATAGCTGTCCAGATCGGGATCGAGGATTAGATTCGAGAGATCTCCAGCATGCGTGATCATGACGCGAACGTCGGCCACCAGATGCACGTGTTTCTCAGCATTGGCATCAGGCGGCAAAGTGGCCGCCTGAGCCTTCAGTTCATCCCATTCC
Organism: Verrucomicrobiales bacterium; assembly: GCA_005777315.1. GTDB lineage: Bacteria > Verrucomicrobiota > Verrucomicrobiia > Limisphaerales > F1-12-MAGs170 > F1-120-MAGs170. The sequence continues at coordinate 713 of SXMN01000339.1, read as the reverse complement.
TTGCGGACATTGTCGGGCAGCACATGTTCACGCTTGCGCCCGGCCAGGCCCTCCGGCGTGAATTGGAGGGCCGCTCCGATTTTTTCCTGCGTGGCTGCCAGCACCTCAAACGCGCCATCAACCTTCGCTTGCAGTCCGCCCAGTTGTTGGCGGGCATCCGCATCGCCGGCCTGCGCACGGCGGGCCAGTTCGCGGTGCTGCGGCAGCAATTCCAGCAGTTGCGCCAGCGGACGCTGGTATTGGTTGCTGTACAGCTCCCATTGGGCAAAACGAATGTTTACGTTGATGCCGGACACGATGAGCCACACCAGGAATCCCGCGAGCAAAGTAAAGGAAAGGCTGATGTACGCCAGCCGACGGCTAATCGTGATGTTTTGAAGCACGGTTCTCATAAATTTCAGGACAGTGAGTCACCGGGAAGGATCAACCATTCCCGGCTCTCCCTTCTTCTATCGGCTTAAGCAAGGTCGGCTTAAGGAATCATTTCACGATCAAATCTGACACGGCAGAGGGTTTGCCTGACAAGCCCCCCCCTTGAAGTCAGAAAGCATGCGTATCCGGTTTTAATCACACTCTTAGGGCGGGCGAAATAATAACTTGAGCAAATGTTAGTTAACGGGGTTCGATGACATAGTTCCATTCCCCGTGGAACTTCGCTGGCGTGATATGGACGCGAGCCAGTTCATCGTCCGAGACGCTCACTCCAGTTTCAT
>SXMN01000338.1 GCA_005777315.1 Verrucomicrobiales bacterium | reverse complement strand
CACAGGGAAGCACAGATACATTTCGCATCCCAAGGTTAGTGGGTCATTACGGCTCAAAGTACAAGGCAAAAATTACCCAGCCACAGCAACTTATGCTTCGTTTCATTCTCCAAAACTACGCCAATTCGTAAACGGCTTTGCCTCTAATCCATCAACCTTCGGCTTTTCCTGGGTGGTGGGCACCATGGACTTCAATCCCAACAATCGCGCGAATTGGGATCCGGATGTCGGCGTGAAGAAGAGCCCGCTTTGGCGGTACTGCGGGGAGAATCTCGCGATTTGGAAATGCCCTGTGGACCGCTCCACGGTGACTGTCAACCGGGTGACCAAGCCACGTGTCCGCAGCATGTCGATGAATCTCTATCTGGGTGGCTGGGGCGGAACGGACGGAGGATGGGGACCGGCGGTTCGCAACTACCAAATCTTTCTTCGCTACTCCGACCTGCTCGAGCCCGGACCGGCCAAGACTTTCGTCTTAACGGACATGCGCGAGGACAGCATTGATATGGGAAACTTCGGCGTCAACATGGCTGGCTGGCCCGACAAACCAGCCACCTACGGCTTTTGGGACATGCCGGGGTTTTACCACAATGGCTCGGGGAGTTTCGCCTTTGCGGACGGGCATTCTGAATTCAAGCGCTGGACTGATCCGCGCACTACTCCTCCTGTAAAGCCCGGCATAGGTTATCCCGACCGTTTTACCTCCCCCAACAACCGCGACATCGGATGGCTCCAGGATCACGCCACCCGACCGAGGGCTCGCTGAACCATGCGGCTATTTAATTCATTTGGGACCGAGTCATCCCAACCAGTTCGCAAATCATTATGAAATTATCAGGCGGATTATTTAGAGGAAATTGCAAAAGCCGGAGCGCCGCAATCTTTGCGGCCAGAGAACAGGCTAATATCCATCGCGCCGCAAGGATTGCGGCGCTCCACCAAACGGGGTTTTGCAATTGCCTCTTTAGATTAAATTTGGGCGCGATCGTAACGATGCTTTTGGTTTGGTGTGCCGGCCTGGTCGGCAAAGCTGATTATCCAGCCACCGTGCTTTCCCAAGAGCCCGTCGGCTATTGGCGGTTAAACGAAACCGTGCAGCCACCTTCTCCACGACCGGCAGCAAACATCGGCAGCCTCGGGGCGGCTGGTGAAGGCAGGTATTTGTTTGCTCCCAGGCGAGGAGAACCCGGGGCGTTGGCCGGAACTTCAGCCACTTCGGTAAAGTTCTTCAATCCGAACCAGGACCCGGCGTTCGGCGGGTCGAAGATTGAGGTGCCATTCAAAACCAACCTGAATCCGAATGGCCCGTTTACGGTGGAATTCTGGGCCAAGCCCACCACGATCGTGAGCAATCTTTTTTGCCCGGTGGCTTCATTGAATTCCGATCCTGCCATCGGCCCTTCGACCAATTCCAACCCACGCGCGGGTTGGTTATTCTATCAGTCCACCAATGCCACTGCCGGCAACGAGTGGCAATTCAGGCTTGGCAATGCCAGCGACTATCTGGACGACAACGCGATTCGCGGAGGAACCGTCACGACCGGAGTCTGGCATCACATCGTCGGAACCTATGATGGTGCCAAAGCGTCGCTCTACGTGAATGGCGCGCAAGTATCCTCACGAACCATCAACGGCTATCGAGCGAACGATGCCCGTCCGTTTCGTATCGGGACCACTTGTTTCGACGGCATCCTGGGCGACACCGGTTCTTACTCGGGAAACCGGGGTTTCGACGGATGGCTGGAGGAAGTCGCATTTTACGGCACCGCACTCAGCGCCAGCGATGTCGCCGCACATTACAACACCGCCAGGACGAACGGTGCCGATTACTCCTCGTTGATTCTGGCGAACAACCCCATTGGTTATTGGCGGCTTGGTGAGCCCGGCAATCCGCCAGCGGCAAATCTCGGCAATCTGGGGGCTGACGGAAATGGTCGCTACATCTACTCAGCCCACCCGGGCCAGGCCGGGCCGCAGCCTCCGGAGTATTCCGGCTTCGAGAACGGTAACCGGGCTTGCGCCTTCGCCAGCACGAACGGTTTCGTGGACCTGCCGGCTCTCAAACTAAACACCAACACAGTCACCATGACTGCTTGGATTCTGGCCGCTGGAAGGCAGGAAAACAACGCGGGCATCGTGTTTTGCCGGGCGGGAACCACGGTCGCGGGCCTCAAGTTTGATGTGAATGATCCCAACGGCCTTTCCTACAATTGGAACGACGACGACGCTGCCTTCAACTTCAAGAGCAGCCTGACCGTTCCAGTCTTCCGGTGGTGCTTCGTCGCGCTGATCGTTCAACCCGACCAAGCCACTCTTTGTCTGCAAGACGGCACGCAGTTCTTAACTGCTGTCAACTACGCGGTCCATCCCGACCAGGCATTCGAGGGCGATACGTTGATCGGCACAGACTTCCAGGATCCTTACCGTACGTTCAATGGCACGGTCGATGAAGTGGCGGTCTTCAACCGCGCACTGTCAGTAGGCGAAGTCTATTCGCAGTACGCATCTGCCGTCGGTGGGCTCAAGCCCTCTGTCTTCGGCAATTTACAGGTTCCGGCGGGAACCATCTATGTTGGCGAAAAACTGACCGTGAGCGTGGATGCCGGCGGAACTCCGCCCCTGAACTACCAGTGGCGCAAAGATGGCCAGCCCATCTCCGGAGCCACCACGAGTGCCTTCACCAAGCCCAGTTCGGACGCGAGCGATTCCGGAAAGTACGATGTGATCATTACAAACGCTCAAGGATCGGTAACGAGCCAGCAGATCGCCGTGGTTGTGCAGCCGATTTCTCAACTTGAAATCAGCCAGGGGCCGCAAAGCCGCAAGATCTACAAAGGAGGATTGTTGAACCTCAATGTGCAAGCTTCGGGCGGCGGACTTGCCTACCAATGGCAGAAAGATGGCGCGAACCTGGCCGGCGCAACGAATGCCAGTTATCGCGTGACCAACGCCTCGGACACTGACTCTGGAGCCTATCAAGTCGTTGTCTCAAATAGCCTCGGCACCGCCAAGAGCGATGTTGCTGTCATCACCGTCATTGTTCCTGCCGCCGATAGTTACGAGAGTGTGATTGTTGGTGATGCGCCGGAATCGTGGTGGCGGCTGGATGATCCTGCCGGTGCCTCCACATTGATCGATGCCATGGGACGTCACGATGGCGTTTACAAAGGCGGCGTGACTCTCTCCGTCGCAGGCGCCATCGCCGGGAGCACCAACAAGGCAGCGACCTTCGACGGCTCGTCGGGTTACGCCGAGGTTCCGTTTTCAAAGGCCCTGAACACTCCAAACTTCACCATCGAATGTTGGGTGAAGGCCGCCCCTGTTGCTTCCGCCCTCAGCCCTCTCGCCTCGTTCACCCAGCCTCCAGGACGCGGCTACCTGATCTACAAATCGGACGATGGCCTGTGGTACTATCTGTTCGGCAACGGGTCCGACCCTGTCGTATTTGTCGTTGAAGGTACCGACGCCATTTATGGCAAATGGACCCACCTGGCGATCACTTACGACGGGATCGATTTCAGCGCCTATTTGAACGGAAAGCTGGATGGCATTCTGAGTCCCCCGTTTGTGCCCAACAATGTTGCTCCATTGCGGATTGGATACGACCAGCCCGGCGAAGGCTGGAATGACTACTGGAAGGGCGATATTGACGAAGTGGCCTTTTACCAGAAGGCCCTCACTGCGGACCAGATTGCCGCCCACTATTCCGCTGCGCTTCACGGTGCCTTCAGCAAGCCCGTCTTTGGCAAGCAACCGGAATCCACTACCTCAGCTGTGGGTTCACGATTCTTCTTCGCTCCGAGCATCGAAGGAACTCCTCCCATCGATTTGCAATGGACCAAAAACGGCTCACCGCTCCCCGGCGAAACGAATTACTTTCTCTTCTTCAATAGAACGACATTCGCAGATACGGGCATCTACCAATTGACCGCCACCAATTTGATTGGCAAATCCGCAAGCGAGACCGCCACCCTCTCAGTCCTCCCGGCACCCGCTTTCGCCAACGTGACAAACGGTTTGGTTTTGCATCTGAACTTCGACGGGAACTACCTGGATTCCTCGGGCCGGACCAATCACGCCCAGCCGATGGGTTCTCCGCAATTCGTGGCGGGCGTTGTGGGGAAACAAGCCTTGCACATCAGCACCAGCGTGGACTACAGCGACCCCACCGATCCTCGAGTCACGGCAGCCAGCTACGTCACGCTGGGCACGCCACAGGATCTGCAATTCGGTTCCACCGTGAACTTCTCGGTCTCGTGCTGGGTGCGATTCACGGGACTTCCGGGTGATCTGCCCCTCCTCTGTAATTCCATCAATGCATTCGGAAATCCCGGTTACACATTTGCGCCTTCCTATCAAGCGGGCGGGTGGTCGTGGAGCCTTGGGGATGTTGCGAGCACGAGCGTCATCGGAATTTACGGTACCGATGGATCCATCAACGATGGGAGCTGGCACCACCTGGTCCATACGTTTGACCGATCCGGCAGCGCTTTCACTTACCTTGACGGGAACGCGGTCGATTCGCGGTCGGTGATCGGAACCGGTGATCTCGACACCGGCGAGCCAACCATCATCGGCCAAGATGCGTCCGGCGATTATCCAGAGGCAGGTGAGATGGACATTGACGACGTGGGTGTGTGGCACCGGGTTTTGACACCTTTCGAAGTTCGCAGCATCTACACTGCGGCACAAAACACCGCACCCCAGCCGGGCAACAGTTTCGACACCTACGGTCCAGTCTCTCTGATGGTCACGAGCGATGCTGGCGCAATCCAACTTGTCTGGCAGGCAGGCACGCTGCTCGAAGCTGACGAAGCTGCTGGTCCGTGGTCGCCCGTAGCCGGAGCCGCTGCACCGTATCACCAGCTCAACGCTGGCACGGCTCGCAAGTTCTACCGGGTTCAACTCTGACGCATTGAGCCCGAATTCCGAAGCAACGGCGCTGTCGCCGCTGGGGTAGCACAGGCATCCTGCATGTTCCGTGCGGCTACCTGCCGCACGGAACGGCAGGCGGTCAGAATTTGCCAGAAAGACGCGTCACAAAGATGGGGAACTAGGCTTGGGACAGGTTTCGCCAAGCGTTTCAAAAATGTCACCGTGGTGGTGGCGGGATGGATGGATTGCTGATCAGTAGCGTCGCGGTGCAGGAATTAGGAACGACGGGCAGCCGGACTGGGAAACCTTTGGGATTCGGAGATGCGACCGACTCCATTCTGACCTCGGCTGGTTGCGGAATTCGCCTTGCCTGCGACGCCGGCTTTCTGGCTTCTTGGATGGAACCCCAAACCGGGCAATCTGCAATGAATCCGCGAATTCGATTGATGGTCGGTGCCGCGATCTTCGTGCTCGTCTTCGGGAGCGCGACTTGCGGACACGGCGCGAATCCGGAGGCACCGCCCTTCTTTCCCGCCCGTGACGCGCCGAATTCCGAAGGCTTGGTCTCTGCCACGTGGCTGAAGGCCGTGTTCGACTTTCACCAATCGAGTTTCCAATCGCCGCGACCGCCCTCCTATCGCAACGACCACCACGTCGTTCTCGAAGCGAGCTGGGCGCACCTGGACCGGGCCGAGGATTATCGGCGGGGTCATATTCCCGGCGCGATCCACTTCAATACCGACGAAATCGAGGACGGTCATCCGACCTGGAAGTTGCGCTCGCCCCGCGAACTCCAGGAGGTGATTGGCCGGCATGGCATCACTCCCCAAACCACGGTGATCGTTTACGGCAAGCAACTGGTGGCCGCGGCCCGGGTATGGTGGGCGCTCAAGTACGCGGGCGTGACTGACGTGCGATTGCTCGACGGCGGTTTTGAGATGTGGACGGCCCTGGGCCATCCGCGGGAGACGACGATCCACACACCGAAGCCCTTACTCTTTTCCGCCCAAGTGAACACCCATTTACTAGCGACGACCGATGAAGTCCGTGCGACTCTCGATGGTCCGCAGGTCTGGCTTGCCGACGCCCGGAGCGAAGCGGAGTTCACCGGGCGCAAGAGCGGCTACAAGTATCTCGATTGCAAAGGACGCATCCCGGGAGCCATTCCGATCGGCGATGCGGACGACGGGTCGGCGCTCCACAAACTCCGCGACGGACGTCTGCGCGATCCGTCCGAGATTGCGGCGCTCTGGCGAAAGCACGGCATCGTTTCGACAAAGAATCCCGGATCGTTCGATCGCGAAGTCATTTTCTACTGCGGCGGCGGCTGGCGTTCGAGCCTCGCGTTCTATTACGCATGGCTGTTGGGCTATCAAAACATCCGCAACTATTCCGACGGCTGGGGCGGCTGGAGCACGGAGTACGTGGCCGATCCGGCGGCGAAGGGCGGCACGCCGGGCTGGCGACAGCAGCGAACCGCCAATCCGATTCAACTTTTGGAAGCGCGCGGGCGCCTGGTGGAGATCGCGAACGGTTGGTCCACCGAAATCGTTCGCAGCGTCGCGAGCACGTCACTGCTGCTGCTCCTGTTGGCGTGGGAATCCTTTGCGCCGTTCTTCGCTTTTTTCCACAACGCCACCGGTGAACGCCTCCGGCACGGGCTGCGCAACCTCACCTTGAGCGTCCTCAATGCGGCTCTGATTGTCCTCACCTGCTTCGGCCTCTGGTGGACGGTCAGCCAGTGGACTGAAGAAAATTCATTCGGCCTGCTCCACTGGTTCCGCCTCCCAGGCTGGGCCCATTGGGCTGGAGTGTTTTTGTTGTTGGATTTGTGGATGTATGCCTGGCATCGCCTGAATCATCGCCTGCCGTTTCTCTGGAGGTTCCATCGCGTGCATCATTCCGACGCAAGAATGGACGTGACCACGGCCAATCGCTTTCACATCGGTGAAGTCGCCATGTCCTGTTTATTTCTAACCCCGGTGATGGCGCTGCTCGGCCTCCAACTGACGGAGTTGGCCGCATACCAATTGGTCATGTTCTCGGTCGTGCAGATGCACCATGCCAATGTACGGCTGCCCGCCATCGCCGAGCGCCTCCTGCAATTCGTCATCGTCACGCCGTTCATGCACAAAGTGCATCACTCGAATTGGCGGCCCGAAACGGATTCCAATTACTCGTCTCTTTTTTCGTTTTGGGACCGCCTCTTTCACACGTTCCGTTGGCTCAACGATCCGCAAACTCTGCGTTTGGGCCTCGATGAACTGGGCGCTGACAAACATCAAACCCTGGGCGGTCTGCTGGCAACGCCAGCCAGACGACTCGAACGAAGCCCAACCGCTCAATTTCGTAGCGATCAGGGGATTTCCACGACCCGGTAGAATCGCTGCCCGGAAGAGATTATTGGAAATGAGATCGTCAACATCTCACCCGTTCCGCTCACTGGATTCTCCAGATCACTCCAACTGATTGAATTCAGATCAGCGGTGCTTTGGACCTGGTACTTTACGCCTTTGGGAGCCATCAAACCAAAAGTGATTGCGCCGTTTGATTGGGTCACGCTTTGAATCACTGGTGGAGGAAGCGGTTGAACACTGATCTCGTCCAAGCCGAACGCGTTCAGATCATTCCGGAATTCAAATCTGAGGGCGGAGCTTCACCCAGTCGCCGTGGCCGCGAACTGCATCTTGGTCCAGGCGAGTTTGTTCATGTTGGCCTGGTTGAACAACAATTGCCCGTTCCATAAAACGCGGAACTGATTGGGAGTTCCCCTGACCGGATTATCCAGCCAGAAGGTGATGAGATATTTTTGCCCTTCCACCGTCGCCATCGTTTGGGAAAGGGAACCCAGCAGAGCAGTCTGGCCCAGGAATGCGCCATACGCGCCCGAATGGACGAATTCAGCGTCCTCAACACCTGGTAGCTGCTGAACTCCCGTGAAACCGCTGTCGTCGATGCTGTGCGCAAAGTTGTCCCTGGTGCTTCCAATCAGAGTCCATCCATCCATGTTGCCATTTTCAAATCCGCCATTCCCCACATGTAGATTGAATTCCCGAATGTGAGTCGCTCCGGTGTTCTCATTGAGGAACGAAAGCGCCGCGCTCCATGATCCAATGAGGAAGTTCGTCGCAGCGGCGTTCAACTCCACGGTAACATTGGCAGCATCGCCGGGCAGCACCGAGCCGCTGCCCGGAGAGACATCGAGCCAGACTGGAATGCTGGTGACCGACCATTTCAACGGTGCCGTCCCCACATTCGTTAGCGAATAATTCTGAGCGCTCACATTGAACGGTCCACCAATCGGGCCGTTTGCTGTGAAACCCAGTGGGGACGAGATGACCAATGGGTCGGATGGCGTCGCGAGCAGGGCGTTGATCAAGTTCGTTCCGGTGGGAGTGCCCAAACCGGTGGTGAGATCATATCCAGCCACCGCGTGGTATAGCTCCGGGCTGTCCGGGTTTGTGTTGTCACCCGTGGTGATGTCATGGAAGACGTTCGTGTAATTCGATCCATTGGCGATGGCGTAGATGGCCGGATTGATGAAGCCCACGGGTGGCTGGCCATTGATTGCCGCCTGTTCATTGATCAGGGCTGTGAAGCCCGCCCACAGTGGCGCGGCGATGCTCGTGCCGACGACTGCCCCGCCCCGGCCACGTCCGGAGATCGACCACACGTTGTCCGCAATCATCGCGACGTCGGGAACGTTTCGCATCGTCGTTGATCCGCGATTGGAAGACACGTCGATGCTTCGTTGCCACGGTGGGATGGAAAATATCGTGCTGATGCCGCCGGCACTGCCGTTCCACGTGGTTTCAGACAGCCAGGCTCCCGATGTGTCCGTGGTCAACGTTGTTCCGCCCACAACCGTGATGTAAGGATCATCGGAAGGTTGCAGAGCCGTTCCGCTGAACGCTCCAAAATCACCGGAAGCAATGAAGAATGATTGTCCCTGCGCCGCGAATTGCTGGAATATCTGACGGGTCGTGACATCGATGTCGAAGCCCCAGGAACAACTCAGTTGCCGCGCGAGATTGTCCGTGGCCATGCGGTTCAAAAGGTTGTTGATCGTGGCGATCCTCGAAAAAGGGGACGCCTCATAAACGATCACGCTGGAAAGTCCGGGAGCCATCGAGATCGCCATTTGAATGTCCAGTGACACTTCCTCATTGAAGCTGCCCGGACGCCGGCTGGTCGGGATGCCATCGAAACCATCAATGAGGACGTTCTTCAGCGGGACCACCGGAAGCCTTGCCAGTTTCGTGTAAGCAGTGATGTCGCTCGTGTAGTAACCGTCCAATGCAACGATCCCGACCGACTGGCCCTTGCCGGTGAGCGAGGTTCCCGGAACATAGGCAGCTCTGAAATCGTTCCCAATAAAGGCACCTTCCGGTCCCGATCCCGCATGCGGTTTGGCGACAGTGTGCGGTCTGACTGCCGGGAGCCCAGCACGACTTTTGGAATACGGCGTCGCAAAGTTGTTGAGGCCGCTGATGTGCAACATTGGAAATTTCAATTCAAGCGATGGCTCTCTATCAGGTGCAAAGAAGGCCCTCGCTTCCGTCGGATGCCGATAAACACGCAGCTTGAGATTGAAGGCTTTCTCCACAGCCACAGCCGGGCCTGCCACACTGAGCAACATGCGGTTGTCATGCCTGCGCATCACCTTGAGGCGGTTCGCCAACGCGAAATCAATCGCCGCCTGATAAGCTTGTTCCGTAGGAGCAAACGACTCCGTGAACTGATCAGGCGTCAGATAACGACGGTACGCAGTGCTCGCCGGATCGTAGAGTTGATGCAGCAGGTTGGTGAGGGCACTCCGATTGCGCAACGGCAGTCCAATGGTGAGTGAAATCTCGTTCGTGCCCTGCAACCGATCCATGGCCTCCAACTTCGTCCAGGCTGGATGCACGTGGCCGACGAGTCTTTGCTTTTCCACGGCAAGAGCGGCAATGGGGTTAACCATCGCCAACAAGAGAAACAGTGACTTCAAGCGCATTTGATCGTTGAGCGGCTGACGGATTCGATGACCCGCGCATTGGAGTCCGGGCGGGGGGCTCAGTCAAGGTGGTGGTTCCACCAAACCACTGTCACCAACCACTTTCAAATAACGGAAGTTTTCTGCTCTGCACTACAGAAACAGAAGTGCCAGAAAGCACCGATGGCTGCACATTCTTGAAAACTTGTTCAACGTGCGGCACACTGGGGCCATGACCCTGCAACGCTTCCATGAGGCCCAGGCTGCTCCGAGAGCAGGCCACATCACCGCGCTTTGTGAAATTCGATCCGGTGCCAAACAAAGCCATTGGATCTGGTACATTTTCCCGCAACTTGACGGCTTGGGCTTTTCTTCGACAGCCAGCTTTTTTGCACTTCGCGATTTGAACGAAGCATGCGACTACCTCCGCGACCCAGCGCTGCGAGACCGTTACAATGAAATCGCGACAGCCGTTGCGATCCAGTTGGGAAAGGGCGTCTCCGTCGGTTATTTGATGGGGGGTTCCACCGATGCCTTAAAGCTCGCCTCGAGCCTCACACTTTTCCGTGCCGCGTCCGCCTGGCTCGCCAGCACCGAAGCCACGCCTGAGCTGTCATCCATCACTCAACACTGCGATTCAATCCTGGCATTGACTTCAGAACAAGGCTACCCGCCCTGTACGTTTACGGCGGCGCATTGCGCACACAGTCTCAGCAGCATGAAACAATAGCATCCGATGACACACGATGGATCGGTTGTTCCTGCAACGTTCGTCTGGTTTCCCATTGATGTGATGGATGGAGCCTGGAGCGATTCTGGCGTCAGGGCGACGCTCGAATCCGATAAATGCGGCCACTTTCTGAAATTGTAAATCGGCACTCGAACCGGCCAATCTCGAGCCTGGTTATCATCGCTTGAGCGTCTGCATTCCACCGGGGATGAGATGCAAGCAAATCAAAGCTCTCCACCGTCAAGCAGGACTCTTCATAGCCCGCAGCCAGAATCGTGAACACTGCATGCCCATCGCTTGTGATTGTCGTCCCAGTAATCGCGGGTTGCGCGGCTGGGGCTGCTCTGGAAATTGAAACTGGTTCGCTTTTTGTGCTGCATCCTTCCGCATTCGCCACCCTCACGGTAAAGACACCGGCATCGGCAACCGTGATCGATTGTGTAGTGGCCCCGTTGCTCCAGGCGTAACTTTCGCCGGCGCTGGCCGTCAATTTCACACTGGCTCCCCCGCAAAGGTTCGCGGATCCATCCACCGCAATCGAGGCCAGAGGCGCAGGGACAACCGTCAAAGCCACCGGCTCGCTGGAGGCACTGCACCCGTTGTCATCCGTCACGGTCACGAAGTAGGAACCAGCCGTGCTGACTTTGATCAGTTGAGAACTCTCGCCGTTGCTCCATAAATACTTCGCTCCCGCACTGGCGATCAGTGAGACACTGGTGCCCGCGCACAGATCCGATCTTCCGACGAGTGTGATGGTTGGGACCGGCGGCGGCAGCTTCTTAACCTCCACCAACCGGCTCACCGCAGTGCAGCCGCCAGGGTCCGTCACCTTTACGGAGTAGTAACCCGGCTCCGCCACCGTGATGTCCTGCGTCGTGGAACCATCGCTCCAAAGGTAGGACACACCAGGATTAGCAGTGAGCCTTACGGTTCCGCCCGGACAAAGCATTGTCGAACCATCCAAAGTAATCGACGCCACCGGATCGGGAACCTCAAGAGCCGCTGGGTTGCTGGATATGGAGCCGCAAGTCCCTGAAACAACCACATCATACTTCCCCGCATCAGTGTCGGGAACTCCTGGAAGGCTCAACACTGACGTTGTGGCTCCGCCGATGGCCACTCCCCCTTTGCGCCACTGATATGTGAGCCCGATTCCAGCAGCTTCCACCAGGAAGCTCACGTCGGTACCCGCACATGCCACCTGGGAAATCGGGTGCTTCGTGATCACAACTTTGCTGTTCACAGTCAGAGACGCCTCAGCGCTGGTCTTCGATCCGCATACGCTCGTGACAATCACGTCATAGTCTCCGGCATCCGCAGGAACAGCAGCCGAAATGAACAGGATGGCATTGGTGGCACCGGCTACCGGCACGGAATCCTTCCGCCATTGATACCTCAGGGGAAGAGTTCCGGTGGCGGCGACTCTGAATGAAGCCGGAGAGCCTTCGCAAACCACTCCTTTCGCCGGAGTCGCGAAGATCGCTGCGATGACAGCAGGTTGGTTGACCACGACGAACGTATCGGATCTTGCAGCAGTGCTGTCGCAGAAACTGGAAACAACCACCGAGTAAACCGCGCCACGGGACGATTGAGCCTCCGCAACTGAGTATGTGGCGTTGACCTCGCCTTCGAGAGGGACATTGTTCCTGAACCATTGGTAGTTCAAACCGCTGCCGTAGGCGGTCACAGAGAGTTCCAGCCTGGAACCTTCACAGAAATTTGCGCTGGCTGGCAAAGGAGTGAGAATTTCAACCGGCGCGTTGATGGCGAGAATCGCCTTCTGGCTGGTCATGGCAATCCCACATGCGCCGTTCACCACCACATCATAATCCCCGGCGTCCGGACTGGATGCCGAGAGGATGGTGTAAGTCGCGCTCGTAGCTCCAGGAATCTCCGCGCCCGCCCGTCGCCACTGGTAGGTCAACTCCCCTGCTCCTGTCGCAGTAACGGAAAAACTGGCGGGACTCAGTGCACACACGGCTGCTGACTCCGGCTGGCCCACGATCACGGTGGAGGTGCCAGATGAGGATACCACCACGGACTTGGAGCTTTGCATGCCGTTGTTATCCCTGACCACTATCGAGTAGGAGCCCGGAGCCATGTTCGAGAACACGCCCGCCGCTCCGAAGGAGACACCGCCATTGCTGGAGTAAGGGCGGGCGAAATAATAACTTGAGCAAATGTTAGTTAACGGGGTTCGATGACATAGTTCCATTCCCCGTGGAACTTCGCTGGCGTGATATGGACGCGAGCCAGTTCATCGTCCGAGACGCTCACTCCAGTTTCAT
>SXMN01000337.1 GCA_005777315.1 Verrucomicrobiales bacterium | reverse complement strand
ATGAAACTGGAGTGAGCGTCTCGGACGATGAACTGGCTCGCGTCCATATCACGCCAGCGAAGTTCCACGGGGAATGGAACTATGTCATCGAACCCCGTTAACTAACATTTGCTCAAGTTATTATTTCGCCCGCCCTTAGCGGGAGAACCGGCTTCCTGGACCGATGTGTCCGAAGCGCCAACGACCACCGACGAGTGGAAAGGGGTTACGGTCGCTCCCGCCGGTTCCTCGAGATATTTCAAATTGCGCTTGAAGTAAGGGATCGGAGTTCAACCATCAGCCACATTCGACGGGGACACGATCGCCCGATCCAAACAGGCTTTCGTCCCGGGTTGGCAGGATGGATTCCCTTCGCCTGGTTTTTGAATTCAGGCGTCGTCTTTCGAGCGAGTCTGCGTGAGTATCCGTCCGTGCCCAATGCTAATCCAGCAGCGGACCCGGTATCGGGCGGTGACCGGCCTGGCCTCTTCGCAACCACGCACTGGAGTGTCGTGCTGGCGGCGGGCACCAATGATTCTTCGCAGGCGCAGGCGGCTCTCGAAAACCTCTGCCGCACGTACTGGTTTCGGGCGTGATCAAACTGAAGGTTCGCCATGGTTACAGTCCGGCTCTGGGGCAGTGGGTTTGTCCGGTGCGTCAGGCGTGGAGTTTCCAACCTTACCAGCGGCTCAGTCCGGAACTGGAGAGCCGCCTGCCTTACTGAGGAGACCGTGGGATAGGCTACGAATGATGGCAAGCGCCACAGATGCAGATGCGAGGCGCGAACGCGGGAGGATGCCCGCAGCGGCCTCTGACCAAGTGAGCAACGAAGCAGGTGCGTCTGTGCCGCCGTCAAGATTTGTAGCCTAGCCCACGGTCTCCTCAGTATACAGCCAGTGAGACGACTTCATGTGAGGCGGCGGCGCAAATGGCGACGAGCTGGGGCTGTCCGGTCAGCGACGGTTGTATTCATCAGCATGTGCAGAGCTTGGAGGAGGCCGCCGAGCGGATGGAATTGCCTGCTCCGGTGATCCCGCCGCAAGAGCCACAGTTTAGCATGGTGATCATGCTCGATGGGTGGATGGCTCGGGAGCGGGGTCCGGATTGGGGAGCCGGACTTCAGAAGAAAGAGGCGCAACGCGTCCTCTGGCACGAGGTGAAGTCGGCGGTCATATACCGGCTGGAGCGTCGGGGCACCAACGACAGTGGACGAGGGATGTTGATCGAGAAATTTGTGGTGGCCACGCCGCCGGAATCCGCGCCCGTGGATTTCGGAGCGGCTGTGCAAAACGAGGCCAGGCGTCGTGGCCTGGGGCGAGCCAAGTGTGTCAATATGGTGATGGACGGCGCGATCTGGTTATGGGATTTGGCCCAGGACCACTTCGCTCAAGCCATCATGGCTTTGGATTTTCATCATGCCCGCGACCACCTTTGGGCACTGGCTCACAGCCCGCACGGGGAGAATACGCCCCAAGCCGGGGCTTGGGTGAAGCCGTCGTTGCGATCGCTGCGCCAGGGCCGGGAAAGCCAGTTGGTACGCCCATTGGAGGAGCTTCTTGAGAGACCCTCGAAACGAACACCCCAACAGCAGGAAGTGATCGAACGGGAGGTGAAGTTCTTCCTCAAACACCGTGAGCATCTGCACTATCGCGACATGGAGAAAGCCGGCGCTCCACGGGGGAGTGGCGCCGTCGAATCGCTGGGCAAGCAATTACAGCGTCGCTTGCGGGCCTTTGGCCAGATCTGGAGCAGACCCGGTTTCACACGGTTGCTCAAAGTCGTGGTGCTCCTCAAAAATCAAGATGATCACCTCTTGTGGAATTGACTCTACCGACAACTTGCGGCTGCACCGAGCGTGGGAGGTGCCCAAGCATTTGCTCGCGCCGCGCCTGGTTTGTGGCAGAATCTGCGGCGACTTATGAAACACATCCTTTGCCTCAGCCTCCTCGCGCTGACCATCACCGCAGCACCAGCCGCCACAGCCGCCACCACTCTCCGGGAAGCCTTGACGTTTCACGCATCATTCGACCACGGGCCGGATGCCGACTTCGCACGAGGCGACCGCCGCCTGTTCAGCGCACCTTCGATGAAGCAACCTCGTACCGGCACACCCGGACTGCCCGCGAATGGCGTTGTTTCCATCGCCAAAGGGGAAGGCAAGGTCGGCGACGCGCTGCGGTTTCATCGCAAGGCACCGGAGCTTGTGTTTTTCCAGGGCGAAAGGAATTTCCCCTTCGCGAAGTCGAACTGGAGCGGCACCGCCTCGTTCTGGCTGCGTCTGGATCCGGACACCGACCTCGAGGCCGGCTACTGCGATCCACTTCAAATCACGCCGCGCGATTGGAACGACGCCGCATTCTGGGTGGATTTCAGCAAAGACGAGCGCCCGCGGCATTTCCGGCTTGGGGCCTTCGCCGATCGCTCGGTGTGGGATCCGCTCAAGCGCAACTACGACGCACTGCTGGCGAGCGAGCGGCCCGTGGTCACCGTCACCCACCCTCCCTTCTCTCGCGACCGGTGGACGCATGTTGTGTTCACTTTTACAAACTACAACACCGGGAAGAAAGACGGGATGGCCACGCTCTACCTTGATGGCAGGCCCCAGGGCACAATGAGCGCGTGGGAACAAACTCTTTCCTGGGAACCCTCGAAAGTGATCGCCATGATCGGCATCAATTACACCGGGCTGTTCGACGAACTGGCATTCTTCAACCGGTCACTCACCGCCGCCGAAGTCGAGCAACTCATGAAATTGCCCGGTGGTGTCACGGCGTTGCGCCGATGACTGCGACCGCCTCACCGCTCAAGTTGCTCGCCGCACTCCTTGTTGGTTGCGGCCAGCTTCCCGCCGCGACTTTTTCCCAGCCGGACGCCAATGCGCTGCCAGACCTCTTTGTCTGGTCGGACACCTGCAATGTCCATGTCCTGCGCGATGGCGACGCGGCACTGTTGATCAATCTCGGTGATGGCGGCGTGCTCGAACATCTCGCGGAGATTGGCGTGAAGCGGGTCGAGTGGGTTTTGTTCACCGACCATCATCGCGAGCAGACTCAGGGCGCGTCGAAGCTGGGGCCGTGGCGCGAGCGTGGCACCAAGGTCGCCGCGCCAGATGTGGAGCGCGCCTTGTTCGAGCGTCCGCTGGACTTCCGCAAAATGAACGTAAATCTCGGCGACGCGTTCACGATTCATGGAGCGAGCTATGTTCGGCCGCCCATCCAGGCCATTCCGCTCGACCGATCTTTCAAGACCAATGACACGTTCGTCTGGCGCGGTCATGAGTTCGCTTGCATGGACACGCGCGGAAGCAGTCCCGGTGGCATGACTTACCTGTTCAGCGTTCCGGACCGCAGTGTTCACGCCGATTTGGCTTCAGGCATATCATCCGACGCACGACTGCCAACGGCCACGGCCCCATCAAGATTGAAACGCCCTGCGCACCGTGCGCCGGGTCTGTATCCGTCCAGCCGTAAGCTTGCCTTCAGCGGTGACGTAATGCTCGATGGATCGAAGATGCACACCTGGTTCGACACGGAGTGGGACTATGGTTTCGCCGCCGGCATCCGGGCTTTGCGCCAGTCCGTGGCGCGACTCGCCGCTTCAGAAATAGCATGGCTGCTGCCTTCGCACGGGCCGCCAGTGCGCGCGCCACGGACTCAGTTGCGCCAGTATGCGAACAAACTGGAGCGGTTGGAGAAGGTTTACATGCGCGGCTACGATCCCGAAGGCGGCTCCGTTGCGTATCAGGACAAGGTTTCCAAGCCCACCGTCGTCTCGAACATCTGGCAGGTATCGCCTCATTTGTTCAAGTTCAAGCGCTCAAACTTCTGGCCAAATTTCTCACTTATTCTCTCCGACAACGGCCATGCGCTCCTCTCCGATTGCGGACTGCTCGACGAGCGGATGCTTGATGCCGCACTCGACGGGATGCGCACGAACTTCGGTCTCAAGGCGATTGACGCCATCGTCGTGTCGCACATGCACGGCGACCATTTCCTAGAGGCCCCATACCTGCGTGAAAAGTGGGGTGCGCAGATTTGGGCGCTCGACCGAATGGTGGACAAGATGGAACATCCGGAGTGGTTTGATTACGCCGCGCCGATTCAAGCTTATGGGAAAAAGTCCCCCGATGGCACGCGCATCAAAGGCGTGCGGGTGGATCGCGCCTTCAAGTCTGGTGAATCGTTCGTCTGGGAAGGGAAGAAATTCACCATCGACTGGATGCCGGGCCAGACGGAATTCGCGCTGTGTCTGCACGGCGAAATCGACGGACGCAAAGTCGCCTTCACCGGCGACAACATTTTCGGCGACCCCGAGGACACGAAGCAGACCGGTCACGAAGCGATGGTCGCCCACAACAGCGCGATTCTCGAAGAAGGTTACATCCACGGCGCTGAATACTTGAAGCGGCTCAAGCCTGATCTTCTGATGGGCGGCCATTCGTTCGTAATGGACCGCCCCACGAAATTCATCGAGCGCTACCGCAGATGGTCCTACCAAATGCGCAACGCCTTTCGCGCGCTCAGTTCGGAGAAGGATTACCGCTACTGGTTCGATCCGTTCTGGGTTCGCGCCGAACCATATCGCTCGACGGCGCTCGCGGGTGGAGGTGTCGAGCTGAAGCTCGAAATTCGAAACTTCCTGTCCCGCACCCAGACCCATCGCATCGAGATCCACACACCGCCCGGGCTTGCCGCCGAGCCACGCGTGCTGGAAGGCCGACTGGCCGCGGCAAGCCGTGGCAAGTTTCCATTCCGCATCACCGTGGCGACTGACGCCAAACCTGGCGTGAAACTCATCGCCTTCGACATCATCCGCGACGGCGTGCGCCAGGGTGAGCTCTTCGACGCCATGATCGAGGTTCAACCAGGCCGGTCAGACTGATGAGTCGTCCGTAAAAACACCACCGTTCAACGGGCATACATTCGCCGCGCGCCCATTCTTGCAAGGCTGCCAGTGAAACAGGGTTCGTTCTTGCGCGGGAATTTTGAGATTCCTATGTTGGCGATATGAGAAGTGTATTTTTCTTCATGAGTTTATACGTCTTGCTGGCTGGTCTTCCGCTTCAGGGCCAGGACAGGGCTGCGGAAGCGTCAGCGCGGGCTCACAGGGAAGAGGCGGAGGAACGTTACAAGCTCCTGAACTCGAAATTGGAGAGCATTATCGAAACGCAGGAATTGTTGCTGAAGAATCAGGACAAGCTCCAGCAACGAATCGGATCTCTGGGTGGTGAACTTGAGGATATGAAGCGCACCCAGAGCCGGTCAGGCGCGAACTTCGCCACCGTGGAACAGTTGATGGAGATTGCCGAAAAGATGAAAGAGATCGACAGGAAACGAGCGGATGACAAGGAACTCATTCTAAAAACCTTCAAGGAATTACAGAAGATCCCGATGCACGTTGCCCAGCCCGTCGCAACCATTGAGCCGAAGCAGGAATCCCCGGAGGAACGTGAATACACGGGCCCGACATACGACTACACGGTGAAGAAGGGCGACTTCCTGGAAAAAATCGTTGCGGGCTACAACGAGGAATTTGACAAACGCGGACACGCGAAGATCACCGTGGCCCAGGTTATGAAGGCAAATCCCAAACTGGATCTGAACAAATTGTTCGCCGGGAAGATCATCAAAATCCCCGTGCCGCCCAAGAAAGACGCAAAGTAGTCAATGAAGTCTTTGCGCCGGCTCCACACGTATCTCGGCGTCTTCTTTGCGCCATTGCTGATCTTCTTTGTACTCACAGGATGGCGTCAGACCGTGACGATTCAGCGCAACAAATCCTCCGGCCAGCCCGCCGACTGGCTTTCAAACCTGACACAAATCCACGTGGATCAGATTTACCCGACAGAGCGCGGCGCTGAGCACGGATATTCACCGACCCTCTTTCGATGGCTGGTGGTGGCGATGTCAATTTCATTGATTCTCACCATTGGACTGGGCATCTTCCTCGCATTCCGTAGCAGCCGCAGACCCTGGCCCGTCTGGCTTTCCATGGCCCTTGGCGTAGTTCTGCCAGTGTTGTTTTTGTGGCTGGCACAGAAGCGTTGATTTGTTTTGCACATGAAGACGATTGTGTTCGCCGCGCTGGGACTGCTGTTGCTCACGTTCCTGTTCGTCTGGTGCGTGGGCAAGGTCTATTACCAGATCACAAGCCAGCATGTAAAAGTCGTGCTTTTTGGCTTTTGCCTGCGCCGGATTCCCCTCAAGCACATTGAATCCGTCTCGAAGAAGAGGGGCAAAGGCCTTGCAGAAAACTGGTGGAGCACCCTGAGCCCGAGCCACAGGTCGCTCATCATCCGCCGCAACCGTGGGATTTTGAAGACAGTGGTCTTGACCCCGCGCAACCGTTACGTCTTCAAGTCGGAGCTCGAGCAAGCCATCGAACGCTTCCGTGCCACCACCGAACCGCTCCCCTCGGAGCTTATTTTCTCCGAGTAGGTCTGACCCTGGCGACGGAGACACTCCAAACAGAGTCACCACACACCTCATTCGACTGTTCGGCGGCAGTGCTCAGATTTCCACCGGCTCGTTCTCCCACCCGGGATGGTGAACTGCCGAAGCAAGAACGCCTCCAACCAGGAACTACAACTTTGCCGCTTCGATCTCCAATTGAAGCGTGGCGAAGCCATCGATCTCGAAGTATTCCACGACAACAGCTACGATGCTCTCATCCGCCTGATCGAAGAAGCCCTGATCCTTGGTCGGCACGTGCCAGGTCCAGTTATCGATCACCGGTTTGCCATTCACAAGGACGCGGATACCGTCGTCGCTCATCGTTTGAAACCGCCAGCGGCCTTTGGGGAGTTTGAGTTCGGTTCGCGCGGTCAGGCCGAATTTATCGGAGACGGGACCGCCCTGGTTCAATTGATCGGAGAGTTTCAGATCACGCGGTCCACCGTAGCCGAATGGAAACTCCAACGCCCTGGTTGTCGCGCCCACCGAATCGGGACCATCAGCAAGCGCACGCCAGGCGGAGAGATTCTCTCGTGGGTCCACTTTCCATGGGAAGAACCTCACTTTCCATTCCGCGGCCACAATGGTGCCATGAAGTTCCCCCTGAAAATTGCCGGATGAAATCCGCGCTTGATATGCCGTTACACCCGGCTGCGCCTGCAAAACAACTCGCGACGCCCCTTTCGCACCGCCTGTCTCGACCGAAGCGGTCACATCGCCCCCGAGCACTTCAACCTTTGGTGCCTGCTTCAGACCGAACACTTCATAAGCGATCGAGTTCGCCACACTCCTCGCCGGACGAAGCATCGGGCTCTCGTGATCCCATGGACCCCACTCGTCCATGATGATCTGATCCCTGCCTCGGAGATGGGTGCGCTTTCCCACCGGTCGCTTTTGTCCCATCGGCTTGTAGATCGGAAGTTGGTAGGTTGGCGTCCGACCTGTCGATAGAGGTTCGCAGCCCGGCTTCACCGAAAACTCGACCGCCTGCGGATGCGTCAGCTTGACTTGGTTGTTAAGGAAATAGTTGTTCGTGACGTGCCCACGATCAGAATCGCGAAACTGAATCACGATAAGTTGAGCATCCGGCCGCAGATTCTTAAAGGGAACATCCCGATTGATTTCGAAGCGGTTGCCGGCAATCACGTTTCCGGTCACGCCGCGCTCCGTTCCAGCCACTCCGGGCAATTTCATCATGGAAACGTTGTTGTTCCACCAGAGATGCACCGCACATTTGTCGTTCAGGAATCGATTCCGGACGATGAGATTGTCGGCGGCGTGCTCCATGTTGATGCCGCCGCGTTCAAGGCCGTAGGCCATGCCACCGTTTCCCACAAACTCGTTTTCGGCAATGAGGGTGCCGGAGGAGTAACCGCCCCAGATGCCGCAGATCGCATTCCCGACAATCCGATTCCTCACAAACATGTTGCCTTCCGAGAAGGTCATCTCGATGCCGTGCGCTGGCGCATACGAGAAATCATTCCCGATCAGCAAATTCCGGTTGCAGCCAAGCCCGCTCATGCGCCGGGCCAGTTCGGCGGGCACCTGGACAAGGTCATCAACGTCCTTTCGTCCCGTCTCCTTGCGCAAACGCTCGCGCTCGTGATTCATCCATTTCTCGCCAATGGCCTCGTGACCGGCAAAGCCAAAGAAACAGTCACCACCGTGCGTCGCCGAGTTCTCCGCAAACACGTTGTCGTTGCACTGCTCAAAGGCAAGAATACCAGCCGAATCCTGTCCGCGATTATAGACTCCCTCGACATGTCCGCGAACGCAGAAGTCAAAGGCGTTGCGGCTGACCATATTTCTGCTGCTCCGCCACAGCGCAAGTCCCCAGCCGGACAAAAACGAACAATCGTTATCGTAAATTGAAGAAGCTTCGACGCGATCCAGGATGATGCCGTTCTGTCCTCGCCGGACTCGAATGTCGCGAATCGTAACGTTGGTGGAAGACTCGACACACACCGCGCCGCCGTATTCGTTGCGCCACTTTCTCTCGTCGTTGTGATGCGGGAAGATCCAGTCAGCACCGTCTTCGGCAGCAGGCGTGGACTTCAGATGCTGACGGTAGTTATCTGAAAAGTCGCCCCCTCGCACAACAAGCCCATCGGCAGCCGTCGCCACAAGGCCATTCTTGAATCCGTGAACCCGGGCATTCTCGATCTCCACACCGCGACGACCATCGATACGGATGCCGATGCCCGCAAGTTCATCCCAGGGCTTCGAAATCGCCGCACCACGAAGGATTGTTCCCTGCTTGAAACGCACCCTGATGTTGTCGGCACCGATTTGGATGACGCCATTGGCATCCGTGTCCTCGATGACCTTCCCGGGCGGAATCTGAACCGTGCAGGACTGGGTGATGATCGTGTTATCCTCGGTGACGGAAATGATCGGAAGGGACTTTGCAGACGTGAGTGAAGCCTCTGCGATCAATCCGACGATAAGAATTGCAGCTCCCGGAACGTGTTTGAAGTATCGCATGCTTGATCTCTCATTATGAAGCAATTCGACGCCCGTCGATCTCAATCATCGTCCTCACGGATGGTTGGTGAATCTTGGTTTATGTTGAGTCACTGGCTCGTCCGACGGATAATCTGAGCCAAGATGAGTTCTTCAAATGGACGGCAGCGCATCTCTTTCAGGCAATTGGGCGCGGAACCCTACCGTGCGTTCTTTCCATCCGGCGTCCTTGCAGGAATCACCGGCGTGATGCTCTGGCCACTGCATTTCGCCGGCATTGCACAATCCTATCCAGGACAGAATCACGCGCGCATCATGGCTTGTGGCATGTTCGGCGGGTTCATCTTCGGCTTTCTGGGCACCGCCATGCCACGGATGTTGTCCGCACACCCTTTCTCAACGTGGCAAACGGTCGGGCTCGTTCTGCTTCACCTGGCGATGGTTTCGTCCTTTGCCTTTGGGCAAATGATCTGGGGCGACTCACTGTTCCTACTGCTGCTGACCGGTTTTGCTTGCTGCGGCGCGGCGCGTGTCAGATCGCGCCGGGATTTGCCACCACCCGGGTTTGTTCTGGTTGCGCTGGCATTCCTGTGTGTCACTGCCGGTGCCATCCTCACTATTCTGCAAAGCAGTCGGGATCTCGACGCTTTCTGGATCAACCTGCAACGGCTCCTGTCGTATCAGGGTTTCGTCCTGCTCCCGATCCTCGGCATTGGGCCGTTCCTCCTGCCTCGGTTCTTCGGCATGACAAGTCCTCACGATTTTCCCGAGTCACCGCTCGGAGTGCCCGCTGGCTGGACGCGAAAGGCGTTGACTGCATTGATCTCGGGTTCACTCATCATATTCTCGTTCTTCATCGAGGCGTCCGGAGCTTTTCAAGCCGCCTACGGCCTTCGATTCGCCACAACATTGATTTACCTGATTCTGGAAATGCCATTTCACCGTGCGCCCACGGTTGGCAATCCACTCGGCCTGTCTATCAGGATTGCGTTCGTGGGATTGCTGGCGGGCTTTCTTGCCGTGACCATCTTTCCTCAGTATCGAGTCAGTCTGTTGCACCTCACGCTCGTTGGAGGTTTTGCCGTGATCACCTTCGTAGTCGCTACGCGCGTCGTGTTTGGACACAGCGGTAACCTTCATCTCCTGAAGGAGCGGAATCGCTGGCTGCTGATCGCGGTGACTCTGATGCTGTTCGGCATGGCCACGAGAATCAGCGGCGATTTCTGGCCGAAAATTCTCGCCTCTCACTACGTCTATGGAGCCATCGCCTGGATCGCCGGCGTGGTGCTCTGGGCGATCTATGTTCTGCCAAAAGTTTTGGACGCAGAACCAGAGACCTGAGAAGACTGTTCATCCTTCCTCAAACTTCCATACTCAGAACAAAGAAAACTCTGTTTTCGGTGGAAAGGATTCCGGGGATGGATTGTCCCGTAGGGCCAATAGACAACAACCCAACGTTTCAACGTTGGGTTGTTGCGGGTTGGAATTGGGTTCCGTAAGTACGGCTGATGCGCCGGAACAGCCCTCGAGCCTGGAGGTGAATTCAAGTTCAGTCGTCCCTACGGGACTCGTTCCTCTTCCATTTGTTTCCGGAGTTGAGACGCCGGGCTATTCTCGGACGTTCCTACCGAACACTCAGACCATTTCACCGGAAACAGCGAAGACTAAACAAAAAAAAGGCCGGACCTTGCGGTCCAGCCTTTGTGTATAATCAAACTTTACCGCTTAACGGAAGCGATAGTATTTGGCCCCAGCCGTCGGGTCGGCGCTGAACGGGCTTGTTGCTCCTGCAACAGGAGTGTAAGGACCAGTCACTGAATCCGCGGATTCAAGTGTTCCCTGGTAGGTGATCGAGATCTTGCCACCAGCCAGGCTGATGGAAGCCGTCGGAGCGACCGTTCCGGGAACGCCGAGGAGTTCGACTTCAGCGATTTGCATGCTGTTCGCAGCTGTCGCATTGGCGACAGTCGGGAATGTCACACGGAACGTCTTGTAAGCTGCCGTGTTGGCAAACGTGATGGCCTGTGCTTCAAAACGCTTGCTGAACTTGGCAACGGCGCCTTGCGAGATCTGCGTGAACGATGTTCCGTCATTCGAACCTTCCAGTATGTAACTGGCGGGATCGCGATCCGGAGAGTCATTTGCAGAGGTGAGGCGGATGCCGGTGATGACGGACGCACCCGCAGAGGGTGTGACCGTGAAGCCGGTGTTAAGCTTCTTGAAGTTAAGATACTTCGTTGAAGTCTTGCCATCGATTGCGAGGGCAACTTGTTCGCCAGCCGGAGAATCAGAAACAGCGTGGCTGCTCGTGATCGGGTCACCGGCTTTGAGCACGTTCGGCGGCAGCGCGGGGGCGGCCGGAACGAATATGAGGTAGTCAGAGTCACCATTCCCTGGCAGCATGGTGAGACGGAGGGTTTTCTTACCACCGAGGTTCACCACCGCTTGCTTGCCAGCGTCGTCAGTCATGTCAAACCATTCCATGGTATCCCAGCTAGGAGTTGCGCGACCTGGTTTCCAGCCACCGAGTTTCTTCAGAGTCTGTGTAGTCGTGCCAACACCTGATGTCACTTCGTCCAATTGGAACTCGAGTGGTTGGCCACCGGAGGACAAACGAGCAATGACGGTGTAATCCGCCGCTGCCGGGAAGGTGCGGGTGTAGTTCTGCCAATCTTGTGAGTCAGCATTGGCATCGTTCCATCCGACGACATGGTTCACTTCCACGTCGAACGCTCCACGGGGGAGACCTGCGGCGTGTGAGTTCTTCTTACCGGCTGCTACACCTGTTCCGGGGCGGTAGGACTGACCTGCGTTGCCGCCTGGATTGTTGTAGTCGATACCGGCGTCGGCATCCGTGCCGAGGTCTTGGAACAGACCACCAGCATATTTGCCGTTCATGCCGATTTCCTTGTCGGTGATCGTTTTGCCACCACCGAAGTCGAAGTCTTCTGCTTCGATGAAGATAGCACCCGCAGGGAGGGTCATTACCGAGCGGCTGGTCGCAAGGCCTTCTTCGTTTCGCACTTCCACCGAGTAGAGGGCGGCAGTTGAATCGGTCACTGTGAAGGAAGTGCCTGTCGCACCCGCAATTTCTTCAGTCTTGCCTGAAACCAATCCAGTCTTCTTCCATTGATAGCTGAGCGGCTGTGTTCCGACTGCGGAAACCGACAATGCGCCAGCTTTCGGTTGGGAGGTGATGGAGGGCTTGCCTTGGTTCGGATCAATCAACGCCGAGATTTGGTCACCGCCAAGCGCAGGAGCACCATTGGCAGGATCCGGATCACTAGCCTTCTTCACGAACACAGCTCCGTTATCACCACCACCGCCTTCTTTATAGAGGAGTTCGAGGTAGTATTTCTTTCCAGCCGTGAGGGTGATCTTGTTGCCTGTAGCCCACTCCGTCGCGGCGTACTTGTCTGAGCGGTTCTCCGGGAGATCGGGATCGCGTCGGTCAAGGCCAACCCAATTACGCTCGCCGTTCCAAGTGGGTTCAGCAGCGATCTGCTTCTTGTTTGCTGGCTTGTCGTCCGTGCTGAGGAAGAGGCGACCGCCGTCGTCCGTGGACATGTAGAATACATAGTCACCGCCTGTTGCAGGTGTGAAATAACCGCTGACGCGCGCGCCATAATTTTCCGCGATGCCTGTTGGCCCTTCAAAGGCCGATAGCACCCGCGCATCGTCCGGGGAGCCAGGAAACTTTGGATCGGCGACAAATTCGTCGATACCGCCAGCGATGTCGCCGTAGAATTCATACTTGGCGAACCCTTTTTGTTCGCTGAGTACTTCCACCGGTGTCTTGACCGTAACTGCTGCGGTGAAGGCCGACTTGTTCAAAGCCGGATCCTGTGTGCGGACCTTGAAGGAGTAGCTCGTGTCGGGCTTTGCCGTCTGTGAATACGATGTTCCGGTGATGATGGTGGGAAGCACCACGCCATCCCGTTCGATTTCGTAGGCCACTCTGCCTGAATCATCGGTGCCACCAGCCCAAGAGATCTGGACGCGGCGAGGATGAATCGCCTTGCCGGTGAGGTTGCTCGGAGCAGTCGGCGGGCTGTTATCCACGAATGAGGTAGTAGTCAACTTGATGTTGTCCACGTGAGTGTGCTC
This sequence comes from Verrucomicrobiales bacterium, assembly GCA_005777315.1. Lineage (GTDB taxonomy): Bacteria > Verrucomicrobiota > Verrucomicrobiia > Limisphaerales > F1-12-MAGs170 > F1-120-MAGs170. The sequence goes on along the minus strand of SXMN01000337.1, from coordinate 1,296 downwards.
GTTGGCACCACCCGTTCGGCCAGCCATGACCAGGCGTCCAGCACTCGGGAAGTATGACGTCTGGAACTGATCCAGAAGTGTCACACCTTTGAATTTGACGGTGACCTTGCCAGAAGCATCCACGCTGACGAAGAACTTCGCCCAGCAGAGTTCCGACCAGGAGACCGGATCCTTCGGGTCGCCACCGTCGGTCCAGAATTGAGCATTGCGGGGCCCGGTCTGGAGGCTTGTCGCGTCTGTGCATGTGCCATGACGAGTTGGTGTGGGCACCTTCTTGACGGTCACATCATCCACGCGGATGATGATGCCTTCAACGTCGCTCTTATCGACAGGGTCATTGGGGAAGGTATTTCCCGACCACGTGTCGAACGAGATGGCGATACCTGTCTTGGTGCCGGTTTCATAGCAGCAATTGCCGCCGAAATTGGAGTCCACCGCGCTATCCGGCAGGGATGCGAGATAAGGATCTGCAGCTCGAGCGAAGCTGATGGAGAAACCATCCGCCGCTCGATTACCCGTGCTGTTACCCACACGGAGATCGCATTCAAACTGGAATGAACCGACGATCTTTCCGGTGTCGATGTCAGGGAAAATGATTCCCGTGGATTGCGAGCCGACTGGGTAGGTAATGGCGAGGAATCCGCCAGGATTACCGCCTGCGGCCTGCCAGGGGGCGTCATTGTTGCCGACGATGGTCAGCTTGCCAGCGGGGTCGGTGGTGGGATCGACGCTGAAGTCGAAGGAAGCCTGTCCTGCATGTGCAGAGCCCAAGGCCATGAGTGATGCGGTACCTGCAATGCACAGGCTACTCCGCAGACTGAACCGGGATTTGGATATGCTTGTTGGATCTAGCATAGGTCGTGTTGTGGTTGGTTTATTTTTTATCCCACCCATGAGGCCTCACTTCGATCCGAACTCTCTCGCGGACCTCTTCATGAGGACAACGAGTCGTCCGAAATGGTGCCTAATTTGTGGCGGATGCTTTGCTTATCTAGCTTCATCAATCCAATGACAAGAAATTTTTGAAAGATTTTTCAAACCGCACCCTGCGCACCCTGAACATCCTGGATGTGAATTCCAGAACGCGAGTGGGCAACTGATGACCGGCGATGCGGGGCTCCCTCCATGAAGGGTCAACCCAATGACGTTGAATTAAGGACGCTCTTTCAAAACTCCCACGTTACGACGAGGCCAAGGCTTGTCGGAGCGGCTGGAGACAAGAAAAACGCCGCTTGGGCGACTGTCTCCCCGATTTTCACGGGAGCCGTCCGCGCTCCGCCGTTCGCGCCGTGTTTT
>SXMN01000336.1 GCA_005777315.1 Verrucomicrobiales bacterium | reverse complement strand
CCTGCGCCAAGAGATCGCCGCCTGGACCCGGCGTCGCAATCAGCCCTCTTCCAAAATCAACTGGCGTTTCACCACCGACGATGCCCGCGTCAAACTCAAGAAACTTTACCCCTCATTTGATGACTGACGGAGTACTAGCGCATCAGGCCCCTTCACCGGCTCCTGCGAGGTCGCCACAATTGGAGTTCCAAATGCCAGCCATGCAGCCGCCAAACCAGCCCATGAGGCAACCATTGCACGGCACCGGCCCGGGCATTTGCCTCCCTGCCAATCGCTGCAACCTGGGCTCGCCGACGAAGTCATTCGTCGCATCCACATATCGAATATTTTTAGCATCTCGGACTTCGCGCGATTACCAACGCTCACCCGCGAACGCGGCAGCAGGGCAATCCGCGTCTGGCTCGTGATCATGAAAATGTCAGCCAAATTCATGCTGAGATCACCTTCGTCGATGCACAAACCCGAACGGGTTCTTATCGCCGCAGGTGCTTGTTCGCGAAGCGCGCATCTTCCGTCAGACTTTGAACGTTATCAAGCTTCGCCCTGATTTTACGCTTAAAAGCCCACCGCCGTTGACAGCGAGATCAAACATGCCGCCCCCCCGGCTGAGGGTCTGACCGAGTTCGAGATGATTCAGAATCGAGACGGTGACACCGGAAAACGGAGTGTTGTCGCGCTGCTTGACACAGAGACTCGTGTCCGTCGGCCTCTGTGTCCTCCCGAACTCCGCGCTGAATTCTGATCTCCAAGAAAAGACCCAGGTTCATGCCCCAACTCACGTCCATTTTTGGAGGTCCAGACTTTCCACGAGGTGCCTTCTGTACGCTCCCCTCGGCACGCCTTGCCGGAAGCCAAACCTGCCACATCAAAGTGTATTCCAGCTCACGGTCAGGGGACCGGAATCAGACCAGTCCCGCCAGTTTGCGTCCGGCCCAGTAAACGGCGAGGAACAGAAGAATGCTTCCACCCCACCACGGATCGCTCCACAGGCGTGTGCGTTGTTCGATCGGTTTCGGCTCGGGAAGCAGCGAGATTTTTTGCACGAGTTCTTTCACACCGTCGAGGCTCGCCACTGAAGCGCCGGTGATTGAGGCCATTTCACGGAGGATTTGCGCGTTGACGGGGCGGCCCTGCTTCTCAATCTCCGGCTGGACCACCGGGAGCCTGGTTTCAAGTTTCCGCCCGCTCTTCGCGGCATCGATTTCAATCTTGTAGTCGCCACCTTCCTGCGGGCCGAATGAGGACTTGAACACACCCCATCCGCCATCGAGCATCGTGAATTGCAGACGCTCACTGCGGCCAGATGGCGAAGTGATCCGTCCATTCACCGGGCCTTCCTGGATTGGATAACCCGATTGATCCAGAACGGTTGCCTGCAATGAAATGCTGTCGCCAACCTGCGGTGCCTCGGGGGTAAACGCGAGGCTGATGCCTTCCCTGGAGGACAAATGACGCTGGTGGGCCATCCAGCGAACGACCTGGCTCCAAAACCGGTAATGATACTTGTCCTCGACGCCACGCCGCCAGCGCCAGGCGCTGTCCGTTCCCATGAACAGCACCTTGCCCGTGCCCGCCGGTCTCGACACAAGCAACGGGATGCGTCCCCAAGCATTGCGTCGCGTAGCATGGACAGCAATCACTTCCGAGCCGGGACGGCTTTTCTCAACCGCCGCCGACCAATAAAACCCTGGCAATTGCTTCCACAATTCTTCATTGCGATTCTCATCCGGATCGAAGCGTGTCATCCAGTGTTTGCGGCCCGTGGTGGTTGGCAGCAACGCGGTTTCGTTCTGCAACCCAATGCCCTCAGCCCGGCTCGAATCGAGCAGGACCGGAATCAAATCCTTCAACGCGCTGTTGAGCAGCGTCGCCTGCCTTCCACGCCTTCCCGGCAGCAATACGAGCCCGCTTGATTGCTGTTCGACCAGTCCCTTGATCAATTCCGCGTCTTGTGTCGTCAGCTCGCTCTCGCCGATCCCCACGTCGCCGAGGAAGATCACGTCGAACTTCGAAATGGCTTCCTTCGTATTGGGAAATGACGACAGGTAGCCACGGCCGCCACCCACGGGCATTCCCGGATGGAAAAGCATGCTTTGAACTTCCACACCGGGATCACGCGCCAGCGCGTTGCGCAGATAGCGGTATTCCCAGCGCGGCAGCGAATCGATCACCAGCACTTTCAGCGTCTCGACCCGCACGGAGACGCGGAAAGATTTCTCGTTGTTGTCCGGCAGAGCTTCCTCTTTCTCCACCGGCAACCTGGCATTCAATGCCGCCTCACCCACCACCCGCGGCGACCATATCATCGCTTCTTGAAGCTCTCCCATGGCGGGTATCACGATTTCTTTCTTCACCGCTTCGCGCCCGCCTTCGGTCAAGGTCACGCTCGTCCGCACTTCACGCGGCAGGTTGTTTCTCACGAGAAAAGGAATGGTGACTTGCTCGCCAAAAAGCCCGAAAGACGGGGCTGCAACATTTTCCAGAATCAAATCCGGCACGGGGCTCTCGCGTCCGACCGCGACGCTGAAGATTGGCACCTGCTGTTCCCGAAAACGCGTCGCCGCCCCGATCGGCGATTTGCCAAGATTCCAGTCACCATCACTGAGAAGCAGCACTGCCTTCAAAGCCGGATGCCGCTGAAGGGCCGACTCCAGTGTGCCGGCAAGATCGGTGCCTTCAACCTTCGTGCGATTGGCGTCGGTTCCGGCGGTGGGCGCGGCGAAATTCTCGACACTGACGCGCGCTGCCTTTTCCAGGGCCTTCCACGGCTGTCGTCCCCTCTCCTGATTCAGCCATTGAGCCCGGCTGATGACTCCGTTCGTCTGGATGATGTCCTTTGTTTTCATGCTGCCCGACGCGTCGCAAAGCACCAGCACCTCGGGTCGTTCGGTCCGCCGCAGCTCGCGCACAATCTCGGGCCTCAGCAGTGTGAAGCCCAGCATCGTGATCAGCAGAAATCTCAACGCCTCCAGCAATCCCACTGCCCGGCGGCGTCCGCTTCGGTGCCAGATCGTCCAGCAAATCCAGCCAGCACCAATCCAGGCGGCCAGCCCCGGCAGCAACACCCATGTTGAAATGGCAAATGACCAGTGATTCATCGCATCGGGATCGGGTAACAAACAAAACTCTCGAGCCCGCGCTGCTTCGGGAATCACCCCCGATCTGCCCGTCAACCGCCGGCTCCGGCTCGGAGGCTATGAGAACAGAGCGCGACGACGCCATAACAAATTCGCCTCGCCCGGATGGAGCTCCGCCGAACCGCGCAGGCGTGGCATCATTGTAGAAATGATGCACCCAATCGCCCGGAAGATTTTCCAGATTTGGAAGGGATAGATGCATGCATCCGTCGGATGAGTGGAAGTATCCGTCGGATCTCATTAGGCATCCTTGGGATATATGCAAACATCCATTAAATGCTTTGATCCATGCCTCGGATGGGAGCACATATCCGACGGATACATGCGCCCATCCCCTGGATGGACGCCCCCATCCAAGGGATGGATGGAGTCATCCGTCTCAAACATGGAAAACTGTTCCGAAATCAGGCGATTTCCATCCCAGAGCCCCCGCAGCCAGGCGGAATTTTCCACACCCTGCAGCAGCGTCTCGCCAGAGCGCCGCATTCTGTCTCGATGAAGTTTGGGGTTCTTCGCTCTTTTCAGTGGAAAGGATTTTGGCGATGCGTTGTCCCGAAGGGCAGACGCATCTATACTTTGCGCAGGCAGAGATTGCGCTTTTGAGAGTCGTGTTAACAGGGGTGGGGACGGCCCGTCCCCACTGTTTTCGGGAGCTGGGGACGAGCCGTCCCCGCCCCTGTAGAAAAGCTCAATCTATGGCCGCGTTGAGTATAGGTCGTGGTAGGGTCGTTGCGCTGCGACGACCAGCGCCGCGTGCAACGGCGCAACGGCTTCTGGTCTGGCACGTCGGCATAAAGGGAGAATTCCGGCCCTGCACGGGCCGGTGGTCGTCGCAGCGCAACGACCCTACCTGAAACCCGGCAATCTCGATGTTTTTAGCCACGCCTTCCCTGGAATTATTGCAAACCACATTGACGTCCACTCTTCGCGTCTGATACAAACCGCGCGTTCCAAAATAAAAACACCGGCGGCCCACAGAGTTTCCCCGCGGCCCACAGAGTTTCCCGGCGGCCCACAGAGCCAGACCAACATGAACCAGATTCAAATGCGCAACCCGGCTCGCCCCATCCGGGTCTTCGTGGTGGATGACGATCAGACCGTGCGCTCCGCCACGCAAGAGCGCCTCAACCTCCTTGCTGGCATCCGCTGCGTGGGTGTGGCGGAGGATGGCGAAGCCGCGTTGCGCTTGATCCCCGGCATCAATCCGGACGTGGTCTTGATGGACATCCGGCTGCTGGACATTTCCGGCATCGAGTGCATGAGGAGGCTCAGGAGCGAGTTGCCGATGCTGCGCTTCGTCATGTTTACAGGCTATCCCGAGCCGGAACTGGTGGTTGGTTCCTTTCGGGCCGGAGCTTCCGGGATGCTCACCAAACCGCACTCGATTGAAGAACTCGAGAAAGCGGTTCGCGATACTTGTGCGGATATGCTTTACCTTTCTCTCCCCGCCGCAAATGCGATGGTCAGTGTCTTGCAGAGGAAGTGGGTGAACGGGGACGGAGCGGTGCCTTTATCGGCCCGTGAAGATCATGTCATGCAATGCCTGATCGCTGGGAAGTGGAACAAGGAGATTGCCGACACGCTAGGAATTGGAGAGGGCAGCGTCCACACCTATCTGCAACGCATTTATGCCAAGCTGGGCGTGCATTCCCGCGGCGAGGCCGTCCAAAAATATCTTGGAATCAAACCCGGTTGAAGAGCCCGCGAATCAACCGAAAAAACGCGAATGACAGAGATACGGCTACAATGGCAGGGCTGAATCGCGAATTCGTAATAGTGTGGTCCCGGAGTTGAAATAGCGTGCTCCCTTCCGCCCATCCGTTTGATCCGCTCCATTCGCGGGGAGTTGAATTGGCGGCCCCTGATTAGCGCAGATCAGCGGTTTGATCGAATAGTCCTCCAGTGGCGGTCCCTGAAACCTTGTATCCCATTTGTATACCACCGCAACTGTTGTGCTCCGAGCCGACATGATGAAAATGGCAGAGTTCCTCCACAAACCAAAAGCAATCCAGCAAAAATCAAATCAGGCACCAAATGAAAAATCATCGTCCATCCAAATTAGTTATCTTAGGACTTTTCTCCATCGCAATGCTGCCGGCCGTCGGGGTCTATTCTCTACCGACCTGTAACATGACTTACCCGTTGACGAGTATAGGCGCTTGGTCGCCTGCACTGACCTGTGCAAATAGCTGTCTTCAAACGCGCACCGTGACCTCGGGCAGCTGTGCTGGCCCGGGTCAAGCTACCGACCACTGCGAATCGCAGTCAATAAACACCACCCGGGAAGCGCTGTGCATAGCCGGACAATGTAAACTAAATACATTGTCAGAATACAACCCTGTCACGGCGAACTGGTATGCCGCCTGTAGTCAAAGCACTGGTGGATGATTCAAATCTGCATAGACATTTGAAGGAAGGCTCTGGAGAGGACATCGACATCTGGTCCATCCTTCCAGGGCCTTTCTAAACACGTATTGAATATTTCAATTATGAAAGGAATGCTGGGATTAATCTCGTCACTCGCGAGCTTTTGCTTTTACACCCAAGGTGCGAGTTTTGATGCGTTTCTTGAGAAGGTGTCCAACGCCATCCCGCAATCAGCAACATTAAATCGAAGGATTCAGTTTGAGCTCCTGACAGAGGTGTTACTAAGCGAATATTCACAGGCTCGCCTGGATCGATTGGCCAAAGGTGCTCACCAGTACGAGGCTGTAGCACCTATACTCAATAATTATGCCTCAGACCCTGCAAAACCCGTGAGGCGGGAGTTTCGCAAGGGAATCATCTTCATGGGCGATAAACAAATCCGTCTGGAATCAGCTCTGATCCGAGCAGATTCTGTCCCACTGTTTGCTCGGCCAGCAACCAATCATGTCACTGTTCTATCCAAGGGACTATTGACCGATTATAGAGGCTTCCACAGCAGTGCAAGTGAGCTCATAGGCGCAGAAGCCAGTATTCAAGCCGCTTCAATGGACTCAGTCGATTTGCCAATGGGGTTAAATCGCGCACGCTTCCTCAACTTAGTGCATTCACTCACGAACATCCAATTCAGTGAGCGTCTGGCCGTCAACGGACGCGGGTGCATTCCTGTATCCGCGACACAGGTGGATTCCGGAGACGATTACTTAATTACCTTCGACGAAATAGATTTCCTTCCAGTAGCGGTGAAAATATCCCATGACAGGATGGTAACCGCCGAGTTTCTAATGGGGTATTCCCAACACGCGAAAACTGGGAGAAAGCTCTCAAGTGAAGAAACAGTTGGCTACGAAAACGGGAGAGAAGTCTATCGAGAGCGCTGGGACATTCTGTCGGATGAACGTCCTGCGAAAATCGATCAAGGACAATTTAAATTGGACATCCCCAGTGATACATTGGTCAATGAGTACCGCTATGGAGCACCGTTTACGTACAGGCGTGGTTATCGCCCACCCACTCCAGAGGAAATGGAAAAGATGTCAAAGGATCCGAAAGCAGTATTGGCATACGAACTTGCTTCTAAGCGACATGTCGTCGGAATGAATAGTGTCTGGATTTTCGGTGCTTTCCTGCTGCTTTCGTTGGTTCTGTATTCTATCTCCAGACGGCGGCGTACATGGCCTGAATTATCGAATTGAAAATTTAGATGCCACACCATCGGCTTAGTAAAAAGTGTGTGGATTGAATGATTTCCGTGCCGAGGGTTCCATGGCTTCTTCCTTCCGCCAATCCGTGTGATCCGCGTGGTTCCCGGGCAGTGGAATTACTGGCCCTTGATTAGCGACGATCAGCTAAGGGCGGGCGAAATAATAACTTGAGCAAATGTTAGTTAACGGGGTTCGATGACATAGTTCCATTCCCCGTGGAACTTCGCTGGCGTGATATGGACGCGAGCCAGTTCATCGTCCGAGACGCTCACTCCAGTTTCAT
>SXMN01000335.1 GCA_005777315.1 Verrucomicrobiales bacterium | reverse complement strand
TTCTGATCACCAGCAATCTGGTCTTCTCGAAATGGGACCAGATCTTCAAGGATCCGATGACCACCATGGCCGCGATCGACCGGCTGGTGCATCACGCGACGATCCTGGAATTTACCAACGGGAGCGTGCGCGCTCCCAAAATACAAGAGCGCCAGGCGGATCAACCCGCCGCGCCAGCAATCCCCCTCGGTTCCACTACGTCTGCGGCGCCTGACGGCGCCGCAGACTCCGTTCCACCGAGGGGGATTGCCCAAAGCCCTGAGCGTTGAAGAAACAATGAACCAATGAACAATCTACTCCCAAACCACTGGTCACTTTTAATTGTCGCGTCAGTGGCCACTAATAATTGTCGTTGACCACGAAAGCCGAAAATTGGCGATTTCATTGAGTTGATCACCAGCCAAACGCACGCAGGAACCTTCGGCACCATTGAGGTCCCGGCGCCGCCCGCTGGGCTAGGTTGGGCGGGCAATTACCGGGCGACGAGCTTTCGCCTTGAGGTTCGATGACTTTCACCGGAAGGCTGGCCTCAACAGACTGTGCCTTCGTCATCCGTGTGGTGGATGGTGAGTTTTGCTTCCTTTGATGGCCGGAAGCGAATCAGGCTGCTGCTGCTGCCTGCGCGTTCTTGCGCTGGATGGCGGGTTTCTCCTCGTCGAGCACGGCGGCACGGGTGATCGTCACGGAGGAAACGTCCGGTTGCCCCGGGATGTCATACATCACGTCGAGCATGAGTTTCTCCAGAAGACCGCGGAGGGCGCGGGCTCCCGTGCCTTTTTTGACCGCTTGAACGGCGAGCTCCCGCAGCGCTTCCGATTGAAAATCCAAATGCACGCCTTCAATTCCGATGAGCTTGGCATACTGCTTTATCAAGGCGTTTTTTGGTTCCGTGAGAATCGAGACGAGCTGGTCCTCTGAAAGCTCGCCCAGAACCGTGACCATCGGCAGGCGGCCAATGAATTCGGGGATGAAGCCATACATGAGAAGGTCTTCGGGTTCGACCTGCTGCATGATTTCATTTTTCTCCAGCGTTGCGTAGTGATGGTTTTTGTCGGCCGCGGAAAAGCCCATGACGCGGTTGCCGACACGGCGTTGGACGATCTTGTCGAGGCCCACGAAGGCACCCCCGCAAATGAACAGGACATTGGCTGTGTCCACCCGGATGTATTCTTGTTGTGGGTGCTTGCGGCCTCCCTGAGGCGGGACATTGCATACCGTGCCTTCTAAAATCTTCAACAGAGCCTGCTGAACACCCTCGCCGGAGACATCGCGCGTGATGGACACGTTTTCTGTCTTGCGCGCGATCTTGTCGATTTCATCGATGTAAACGATGCCCATTTGGGCCCGTTTTACGTCGTAGTCGGAATTCTGAAGCAGGCGCAGGATGATATTCTCGACATCTTCACCCACGTAGCCGGCCTCGGTCAGTGTTGTTGCATCGGCGATGGCGAAAGGAACTTCGAGAATCTTGGCAAGGCTTCGGGCGAGCAGGGTTTTTCCCGAGCCAGTCGGGCCGATCAACAGAATATTACTCTTCTCGATCTCGACTTCGCCATGCGGGGTTGGGGCCATTTCTCCCGCCTCGCCACCAGTGTTGGCGAGGGATTCCTGCTGGAGGCGCTTGTAATGATTGTGAACAGCAACCGCCAAGGTACGCTTTGCCTCGTCCTGGCCGATGCAATGGAGGTCCAGGTGTTGCTTGATCTCGGAGGGCTTTGGAACCTTGAGTTTGAGTGTGCTCTTGCGGGTCTCAGTCTTGAGTTCCTTATCCAGGACATTTTTGCAGACGATGATGCAACTGTCGCAGATGTAAACACCGGGGCCTTGGATGAGCTTCTTGACCTCGGCGTGCGACTTGCCGCAGAAGCTACAGAGTGTGAGTTGAGATGGTCTGGCCATACAGTGCTGTCTATGTAACAGCTTCAGCCTTTTCCACCAAGCCCGGAATTTCCTTCCGAGATTTCACGACTTCGTCCACCAAACCGTACTCCTTCGCTTCATCGGCGCTCATGAAATTGTCGCGGTCACAATCCCGCTCGACCTGATCGGAGGGCTTGCCTGTGTGTTTGGAGATGATGGCGTTGAGGCGATGCTTCAGTTTGATCATGTATTTGACTCGAATTTCAACATCGCTGGCCTGTCCTTCAGCGCCTCCAAGCACCTGATGGATCATGATGTTGGCATTAGGCAAGGCGTAACGTTTGCCTTTGGTGCCCGCTGCCAGCAAGACCGCTCCCATGCTCGCCGCCTGCCCGATGCAGTAGGTGTTCACCTCGCACGTGATGTACTGCAAGGTGTCGTAGATCGCCAGGCCGGCGGTGACGCTTCCTCCGGGCGAGTTGATGTAAAGATGGATGTCTTTCTTCGGATCGGCCATCTGCAGAAAGAGGAGCTGCGCGATGATGAGATTTGCGATTCCGTCGTCAACGGGCGTTCCGAGAAAGACAATTCGATCCACCAGAAGCCGGGAGTAAATATCGAACTGCCTCTCGCCGCGCCCAGTTTGCTCGATGACTGTCGGATACGGAATGATGGATTGTTGCATTTGGTAATTCGTTTGCCGATTCGTGCGCGCAGCGTAGCCAACGAGAAACGCCGCGTCAAGGTGACCAGAATTTCAAGCAGCCGTCCGTATCCATTCACTGCCGCCTTGATGAGGTGGTGCTGTGAATGGACAAGGTCAGGGTAATCTTGCTTCGGGAAAGCGTGCTGAGAATGGCGAAGTTGGTGTTCTCTGACCGCTCAACTTCCGTTTCCTATTCGCCGCTCTCGTTGAAAGGGATGCTTGAAAGTTCTCCTCGAGTTTCCTTGGTGACCACGCGCCGGCGCGAAAGGACCGGGAGTTCGGCCGTGTGGCTCCCGTTGGACTGCGTGAGGTTGAGAAGGGCGTCCCGAATGCTGAAGAACTGCTTGAGGCTTGGGAATTGCGGGGACGAATCCATCGGCCCGCTTACGCACTATTCCCCGGCCAATGAAGCGTTCGATAGCACGCAACTGAGCGTAATCCTCCTGAGAGACGAAGCTGATCGCATCGCCTACAGCCTGGGCGCGGCCGGTTCGTCCGATTCGATGGACGTAATCTTCCCCGTGTTTTGGGAAGTCGTAGTTTACCACGTGTGAAATGCCATCCACGTCGATTCCACGCGATGCGATGTCCGTGGCGACGAGCACTCGCACCACCCCGGACTTGAAATCCTTCAAAGCACGGAGGCGCTGATTTTGGGACCGGTTCGAGTGAAGCGTGGCGGTTGACACTCCGGCATTCTCCAACTGGCGTGCCACACGATCCGCGCCATGCTTGGTGCGCGTGAACACGAGCACCATGTTCCAGCGTGAGTCGCGGAGCAGGTGGATGAGCAGCGACGTTTTCGATTGGGCCGGTACTTCGTAAATGATTTGCGCGACGGTTTCCGCAGGATTGGAGCGGCGTCCGATCTGCACCAGTTTCGGCGTTTTGAGAAACTCATGCGTCAGGGTTTCGATCTCGCGAGATAAGGTGGCGGAAAACAGAAGCGTTTGCCGTTTCCTCGGGAGGGCGCTCACGATCCGTCTGATGTCCGGGATGAAACCCATGTCCAGCATGCGGTCAGCTTCGTCGAGCACGAGGCATTGCAATGCGTCAAATCGCGCGTGGCCTTGGCCCATCAAATCCAGGAGACGACCAGGAGTGGCCACGACGATGTCGGCGTGACGAAGCGCCTGTATTTGCGGAACCATGCCTACGCCGCCATAAACCAGTGCCAGCCGGACCGGTAAATGCCTGCCATAGGCTCGCACGTTTTCCTCGATCTGCACCACCAACTCGCGTGTTGGTGCCAGGATGAGTGCGCGGATGCCCGGGCGTCGGGCGGGCTCCGAGGTGGTCTGCGGTGATGTCAGCCGCGTGAGCAGAGGCCACGTGAAAGCGGCCGTCTTGCCTGTCCCTGTCTGCGCGATCCCGATGAGGTCGTGGCCCGCCAACACCAGTGGCACTGCCGCCGCTTGAATCGGAGTGGGTTCGGTGTAGCCGGCATCTTCAATGGCGCGGATGATGCCTTCGACGAGATTTAGGGAACGAAAGGGCATGATTAAGGGGAATTGGAAACCGTCTCCCGCGCTTCGCGAAAGACTCTCAACTTGGAAACGCAACAACGATGCAACGCGGCGAATTGGCTGAGGGAAATGTTGCCCGACTCAGCGCTTTTTTGCCGTGATGCGAAGTGTTGTTAATGAAACTGTCGCCGAAAGGCAGTCGGAACCGTTCTGCGTTCAAGCAAGACGCCATGTGATCCGAGCTTTGTTCAGATCGTAGGGCGACATCTCCATTTTCACACGATCTCCTACGGTCAGGCGCACAAAGCGTTTGCGCATCTTGCCGCAGATTGTGGCTAGAACGAGATGCTTGTTGTCCAGTTCGACACGGAACATCGTGCCGGCGAGCACGGCGTTGACGACTCCTTGCACTTCGATGTGTTGCTCTTTCATTCGGTTTGATTCTCGTGGCCTGCGCTGGACGCAGCTTTCTCAAAATTGGTTGATCAAAAACAAAGAGGCGAGACCCAGCAAAGCCGAGTCTCGCCCCGGAAAAAGAGAGGATTAGTAGCGATTACGCCCACCGCCGCCGCCTCCGCCACTGCGACCGCCGCCTCCGCCACCGCCGTATTCACGACGTCCGCCTCCGCCGCCGCCGCCAGCAGGTCGCTCTTCACGCGGACGAGCGACGTTCACTGTGAGGGCGCGCCCATCCAGCTCGTGACCATGCAGGGCCTCAATGGCCTTCTGAGCTTCCTCAGGTGTGCTCATGGTGACGAAACCGAATCCACGAGGACGGCCGCTCATGCGGTCCATCATCAGATTCGCTTCGACCACGGTGCCATGCGCCGCGAAGGCGTCCTGGAGGTCGTTTTCGGTGGTATTGAAGGAAAGATTTCCCACAAACAATTTATTACTCATATGATGCTTACTGTCCGAGACTAACTCTCACCAACTCCAGACTGTTCCCGACTGCCGGGTCTAAAATCATCACTGAACAACGTTCACTTGAGGATTCCCATGCCATGGAAGAGACAAGCTATCGATCAGACAGTGATAAAGTGACCGTTTTTGCGTGGATGGCAACTTTATTTTTTGAAATCTTCCGCCGAGCGCTTGGTTTTGTTCTCTCTGTTGCGCCTGAAAATCAGTTGCCAGGCTGGTAATGTTCGCGGAAGTGCCAAGAGTCAGTATTGCTTCATTCTTTCCAAATAATCGCATTGTCCAGTTTACCCTGAGTCAAACTTCGCGGATCGAGGTTTCGGCAGGCGGATTCAATGGCGACAGGCGAGATTTTTGGGCTGAAGATTACCTCTTGTGAGCTGGAATGAAGTTGTGCTACAGATAGTCTAATTCTTTAGAGTGTCATGTGGGGGCAGCGCACGTCCACTTTTGGAATAGCATGAGGAATCATAAAAGTTCCATGGACATTAAACCCGGTGAAGTTGGCTACTACTCCGTCAGTCGTGAGTTGATGGGTCAAACAAATTGAGCTTGTACTTTGGATAAGCGTGTCTAATTGGAGTAGATGCCTATTAAGTATCGCATCCGTTTGTCACCGCCAGAACGCGAACAACTCATGAACATCCTGCGCAAGAAGCGGTGTGCCGCCACCCGCCAGTCGCACGCGCGCATTCTTCTCAAAGCCGATGAGGATGGCCCCGAGGGCGGTCA
>SXMN01000334.1 GCA_005777315.1 Verrucomicrobiales bacterium | reverse complement strand
GCTTGGTGATGGCGTTCAAAAACCTCAAGCCTTGCCCTTCCTGAAGTCGCTGAACCACCGAAATTCACCAGAAATCAGATGCTCGCCATGGCCATTCAACTCTCAACTGTTTTCTCCAATGACTTTGTCACAGCCGTGCCCCATTCCATCCGGTGTCGAAAGCGTTCGTTGCGTTACTCCGTGACGATCCGGTAGAAGCCGCTGGCTGAGTTCTCCGGGGGCACGAGGAAAGTCAGTGTCTGGCCGCCACCAATCTGCGCCAACCCCACTGGCTGCCAGGCGGGATCATCAAGATCATTTTTGAATTCGACACGGTACACGGCACCGATCTGGCTCGTCCATGTGAGCCGAAGAGCACCGGTCAACACGTCCACGATCGAGGAAATTTCCGGAGCGAAGTTCTGGACTGGAGGAGCGTTTGCGGCACGCGGCGTGGGACGGGAGAGACGTCGATACGCACCTTCGCCATCCGGAAATCTTCCAGTGGCCATGTCCTGACTTTGTGGAAGGTAATCAACCGAGTCGATCTCGACTCCAGCGGGATTGAAGAGGCCGATGAATTCGCCGTCATTGCTCAATTTGAACGGCAGGTGCAATTCCGCCGCCGATGTCTGGTTGGTTTGCGCATCCGCCCACAGCAAAAGGAATCCACGTGGCGGCACGATGGTCCCCGTACGGAAACTCCATTGAGTGCGTTTCATAGGATCATTGCTCAGGAAATAACCGCCGAGATTGATCGGGGCGGCGCTCGTGTTGAACAGCTCGATCCAATCCTCGAACAGGCTGTCCGCAGGGTCCTGAATGGTGCGCCTGTTGGAACTCATCCATTCATTGATGAAGACGTTGCCGGACGCGGGATTGGGTTTTCCGGTCGAGGTGATAGACACGGATTCAGGTGCTTCACCCAAAAGCGTCCCATTGCGATCAAAGGCCGCGAGTTGAAGTGTCGAACTGCCGGGTGGCACAACGACGCGAATGGTCCAGTTGGTCACCGAAGTCCATGCGACGGGCCAGTGTTCTCCGTTGATTTGAATGGATGTGACACTGATCGGCGCCGTTCCGCCGATCACAGCCTGACCAGTCGTCGTCACTATGTTGGTGGCACCTGTGACTCGAAAGTCCGCAGCCACCCGGTTGAGCTGCCCGATCAGGTAATTCCGGCGGCTGTTGAGGTACGTCTTGATCGACGTGGGGGATTCCGGAGTGGAGCCGGTCATGCGGAAGGCTTGATAACGGGCGTCGAGCAATGGAGTGGAGTTGGTCGCCAGGAGCGGACCGTTTACAGCATCCTGCAATGCCCGGTAATAAGCGCGGCGGAATGGCGCGTGCGTCATGAACTTGTTCAAAGCGCCGCCGCCAAAAGTGAACACGCTTGCCGACGCGGCCTCGGAGTTGAACGCAAAATCGATGTCCCAAATGATCAAACCCCAGCGGCCATTCTCCGGTTTGTAGATGTACATGTTCTGCCCGCCGCCGTAGGCAAAACTGTCATTGTTGCCGACCATGTGCTCCACGGCGACGATGCGGACCCAGTTCTCTATGTCGATGCCCGCCTCGATCTGCTGGGCATAGTTGGTGCCGGTGGCGCCGGTCAGCATGAGGTCATGCAGGGCGAACATGTTCGTGTAATTGTTGATGTCGCCCGCGTCGGACCGTCGCGCCCAGTTCCACCGGTAACGCGCAAGTTTCTTCCTGCCGCCAGACGTGTAATTGCCAAAGTCAGCCCCGGTTGGTTGGAAGACGGATGCGCGGTTGTCGAACTCAAACCAAAGCTGGATCTTGTGCAGATCACCGTCGTTCGACTCGGGCCACCATTGCTCGGCGAAGTCACCATTGGCCTGCTGCATGTCGAGCATCAGGATGGGCGCGCGGCGCACCCCGTTGGCAAAGACATGCACAGGACGCGAGTAATTGAAGGGAATGCCCAGTTGATCCGCCAGCCAGTAGGCGGTGGACTCACGCTGCGCGCTATTTTCACAGCACCCATTACCGGGTTCCATGAGGTTGATGTCCGTCTCACCAAGGATGGAGTCGTCCTCCGGAAAAGTAAGGACGTAGTCGCAGAAGTTGCCGACTGGAGAGTTATAGCTCGGCGCATGGTACGGGCTGCCGCTGTACTGAGCGCCGATGTTGTAGATCACGCGGTTGTTTCCATAAACAAATGTCGCGTCGAGTGGATCGTTCGAGAGCTGCTCGCGCTTGCTCCATCGCGTAATGGTGTCGCGGGTGATCCAGAAATGGTAATTGCCGAAATTGCCCCTGCCGGTCGGCTCGCCAAAACGGACGAGGCACTCACGGCGCGGAGCATCGGACGGAAACTTCGCGGTGGCGGGCCTGTCGAAGTTGTCCGTCGCTTCGACGTAATACGCCAGCATTGCGTCCTGCGCCTGACCGGGAATCAGCGCAGTGAAATAGCCCGCCCCGCGCGGCTCCATGGCGAGGCGGGTGTAATTCGTGGCCGGATCAAGACGGTAATTGACGTAGAGCGCCGCCAGTCCGTCGGGATCGGCGACCCTGGCTGACACCGTGATCTTTTGACTGGCAGCAGGCAGCGCCGGTGAGTGGGTGACATCCGTGATGCCAGGGGGAGCATTGAGGAGCGCCCGGCTATTGGATTTTCCCGGAGTCCCGAGGTTGCGAGCGGTCGCGATGTTTCCGGTGGCTTCGAGCCAGTTGCCATGCAGGCGCAACAGGATGTACTGGGAGCCTTTCAACCAGCGGACTTTTGCCCGGATGGTGGCGGTTTGGTTTTGAGTGGGCCGACCCGTAGTGGGAATTGGCACTCGCACACGATTCGCGCCGGTATCTCCCCTGCCCGTTGCGCGCAGATGCATGCAGGGACTGTTGTCGATGCCGCCATCCGGCTGCCATGTGGTGTAAACCTGATTCCCCTGAGGCACCCATCCCGCGAAGTCGGTCGTGAAACTGGCATTGGCGATCAGATTCGTGTTGCCGGGCCGGAACACCTGGACGTCATCAACCAGGCATTCACCCGCTCCCATGAGAAAGATTTGAAGCGAATCCGCGGCTCCGTTGCCATTGTCGAGAACTCCCGTGTGCTCAATCGTCACCCAGTCGCTTCGGTTGGATTCATCACTGTCGGCCCAGTTTGGGGCCAGTCTGCCATCGGAGCGCGAATCGATTCGCTCGAGACTGCTTCCGCCGCCCGCACTCCATCTCCCCCATCGTCCACCTGAGACATACGCCACTTCGTCTGCCATCACGTGCGACACTTGGACTCCTGTGGCGTCGAGCGCCTCCTTTCGCAGCAAACGAACATGGCCGCGACTGTTTCTGAGCGACCCGGAATAATTGCCCGCGCTGTTGGAATCATTGAGATGCGGATAACCGCTGCGGAGATGTGGCAGATCCCTGGCAATGATGAGAAATCCGTTCGCAGGGATTACGGTATTTGCCGCAAGGGTGAATTCGATATCCCCGGAGAGCATCCATCCACCGAGCGCAACTGTCTGACCTGAACGGTTGTAGAGTTCGACATATTCGTCGGCCCTGTCGCCAGAAATCGGATCGAACATGACTTCATTGAGGATGACATCTGACTGACGGCGCAAGCCGTTCGACTCGCCTGGGCTCGGAGCATCCAGAGGGCTGTAATCAGCGGCGCCATCGGGACTCCTTCCGAAGGCAAGTCCGCGACCCTGGTCATGATAACGGATCGCATCAATGACCCGTCCACCGGCCGCTTCACGGAGCACGAGAAGCCCTCCCTTCGGGTTGAGCACGAAGCCGAGATTTTCGTGAGCGATGCTGAAGTAGCCTCCCGCCGCGATCGTGGCGTCTGCCGCAAAGCGAAACTTGTTGATCGCTGGATCGTCTGTGAGCGTGAGAGAAGCCAGCGACAGAGCCGATTCGGAATAGTTGAACAGCTCGACAAAGCTTGATTCACCGTTGCCCGGCAGGACAAGAAGTTCGTTGATCAACAAGCCGGCGAATGGACGCGGAGTATTCGTCTCCTCCGCTCCAGGAGATCCGCCGCGCTTATCACTCAAACTCCACGCCCGGGGGTCCCGTTGCCCATACGAAGGCCGCGCCAGCACGATCGAGTGGCCCGAACCATCCGCGCCAGATGGCCACGGGCTTTCATCCGAGTATCGTGTCTCCCACACCACCGCGCCCTGGCGGTTCAGGATGCGGATGGTCCCTTCTCCATTCGACAGCGATCCCGCGTAGCCATGAAGCCCTTGAAGTCCGTACACCTCCGCCAGATCAATCGGCGAGGCGCCGATCACAAGAAAACTTCGCGCAGGCATCACGGTTCCTTGAGGGAAGATGTAGTCCACCCCGCCAGTGATTCGGAATCCGCTGATGTCTGTGAACCACGCCTCGCTGTTGTAAAGTTCGATGAACTCGAGGTTGCGACCATCCACGCGAAACGCGGGATGATACATGATTTCCGATACCACGAGAGGCCCTCGCCGGGTCGAAGGACCGATGGGTTCCACCACTCCCGAGAGTTGATCACGATCGAGAGACTTGAAGCTGATGCTGAACGGCTGGCGGCTGCCGGGAAGGATCGTGTTCGGAGCCGCAGCTCGATCCAGAACACCGCTGACAGTGAGGGTGTAATTGACTCCCTGTGCCAGCGGACTGGTGCCAAGGATCACGGAGCGACCATCCTCCAAAGGCCGCGCTCGCAGAATCTTTGCGCCATGATCCAGTGAGTAGTTGAGCGCGCTGCCGGCTGTCGTCGGATCAACAGCCTCTGAGAAATACACCGTGAGCGTCTGAGGATCGCCGAGACTGCTCACGCTCGATATGGCCGGCGGAGTGATGTCCGGCGTCACCGTGAGGCGGGCAGGAGCACTGGCAACCGCTCCCTGCGGATTGGCCAGAAAAACCTGGAATGTGGAACCACTGTCTCCGAGCGTCACCGGGCCGACCTGGTAGCTGGAATTCGTCCCGTCAGGCAGTGCCACTCCATCGCGCTGCCATTGAAATGTGAGGTTTAGAAATTTATCCGGCACAATGGTAAATGTCGCGGTCTGACCTTCGATGACAGCGGTGTTCGCCGGTTGCGTTAGAATCTGCGGCGCGGCAAGTCCGTAGGGAATCAGATTGGCGCCACGAATCGGTTCGATGATCTGACCATCCGGCAGTTGCCAGCGCACGGCCAGATTGTCGCCGCCACCACCTTCCTTCTGGAGGGCTTCGATGTAGTAATGCTTGCCGGCTTCGAGTCTGACAGGCGCGGACATCTGGGAAGGAAACTTTGACCACTCACGCGAGTTGGTCCATTCCGGAACCATGGCAATGCGCCTCCGGCGGGCGGGCGTGTCATCGGTGCTCAGGAAGAGCGCCCCTTGATCGTCACTGGCAATCCAAAAAGTGTAATCACCGGTCTGAGGCGCAATGAGAAGCGCGCGCATCCGCTGGCCATAATTGTCCGAGAATTGTGTCGGCGACTCAAAATCAGTCTCGATCGTTTCCTGGGTGGGACGTGAGGGAAACGCCGGGTTATTCGTCAACGAGGCGAGGTCGGAGTTGCCGATGTTCTCAAAAACCTGACGGAGCACTCCGCTATTTTGAGCTGCTGATTGATTCGCAACCAGGCAACAAGCGCAGAGAATGCTGAAGCGAAAGAGTGCGGTGAAATTCAACAGGAGAGTATTTATCATTCAGATTGCGGTGCTCATTCGAGTTTAAGGCAACCTGAAATGCAAGACTTGGAGAATGTGTGCCCATGTGAGAATGGAAATTGCGAATTTGGGAATCTCCTTGAACGGCGGAAGGTCACTGCTTAACTTGCAGCCGCTTTTGCCAGGGCCCATGGAATGCGGACTTAGGAACCCCGCCAGGGCAGGAATGCAGCAACGGTACTTTGCTCCGCATCCGCCGTGGTCACCCTGGCTTTTTTGATTTTGCAGACGGTGGATAGAACTCAGACCGGGCAAGGCGAGGGATGGCCACCGGTCCAACGCTCTCCCCGCACGGTTTGGCGTCCAGAATGAGTTACCAAGTCATAGCCCGGAAGTATCGCCCGCAGCGTTTCAGCGATGTGGTGGGACAGGCGCACGTCACTCAAACACTGGCCAATGCCATTCTTCAGAAGCGGATTGCTCACGCGTATCTGTTCGTCGGGCCGCGAGGCACCGGGAAGACCACACTGGCTCGCATCTTCGCCAAGTGCCTTCGATGCGAGAAAGGCCCTACTCCCGAGCCTTGCGACGAATGTTCCGAATGCCGGGCCATCGCCGTTGGGAACAGCATGGACATGCTGGAATTTGATGCGGCTTCGAACACGCAGGTCGAAAAGATCCGCGACATCATCATCGATCACGTCAAGTACGCGCCTTCGAGCGGCTCGGTGAAGCTCTACCTGGTCGATGAAGTTCACATGCTGTCGAACTCTGCGTTCAACGCGATGTTGAAGACTCTGGAGGAGCCTCCGGAGCATGTGAAGTTCATTCTGGCAACGACCGATCCGCAAAAGATCCCGGTGACTGTGCTGTCACGCTGTTTGCAGTTCAATCTGAAGCAGATGCCTCAGTCTGCGGTCGTTGCTCATCTCGGTCGAATTCTGGTTGAGGAGAACATCGCAGCCGATGGCGGCGCGCTACAACTGATCGCAAGGGCCGGCGCGGGTAGCATGCGTGATGCATTGTCATTGCTCGATCAGGCCATCGCGCACGGCGCCGGAAAAGTCTGCGAGGCTGACGTTCGCGACATGCTCGGGACGGTCGATACGGATCAGGTTCTTGATATTCTTGATGCCCTTGAAGGTGGCGACGGTTTGGCACTCATGGGGGTCGTCG
>SXMN01000028.1 GCA_005777315.1 Verrucomicrobiales bacterium | reverse complement strand
GACATGGGATTCCTGCCGGACGTGCGCCGCATTGTTCAGAGATGCCCGCGTGACCGGCAGACATTGTTGTTCTCCGCCACAATTCCACCCCAGATTGAGACATTGATCTCATGGGCAATGAAGTCGCCCCAAACCATTGAGATAGGCACGCGACGCTCCCCGGCGGAAACCGTCAAACACGTGATCTATCCTGTCGCTGAACGTCAGAAAGAAGACCTTCTACGCACGCTGCTGGAACAAGTGAATTACGATTCCGTCATCGTTTTTTGCCGCACAAAGGACCGTGCCGACCGCATTGGCCACACTCTCAAACGGAACAACCACTCTGTAGCCATTCTTCACTCCAACCGAACCCAACGGGAGCGCGAGCAAGCGCTTCAAGGCTTCCGAAATGGCAAATATGAGGTTCTGGTGGCGACAGATATCGCCGCGCGTGGTCTGGACATTGCCAACGTCAGCCACGTCATTAACTTTGACGTGCCCCAACATCCTGAGGATTACGTTCACCGTATTGGTAGGACGGGGAGAGCCGAGGCCTCGGGGGATGCATTCACATTGATGGTGGCGGAAGACGCCAAACACGTCGCGGACATCGAGCGGTTCATTTCCAAAAAAGTAGAGCACAAGAAGCTAGACGGGTTCAATTACGACTACACAGTGCTTTTCGACGAAGGCAAACCCGGCACGGCACCGTTGAGCCAGAGAAAGATTCGGGGAGTTCGGCTCACCGGAGGATATTACTTCGGCCCGGCACGAAAACGCCGCTAACTCCAGAAACCCAAAAAACTTGTGTTTAAGCGTTTTGCACGCTTTACACACTCAAACAGCCTACTTATACATTCAGACATGGCCTCGCAACTCGATCAGTCCGACTTCGTGGACACCGATTATCAAACAGCCAAGTCCGGCTACGCGACGACCAGCACCCACACCACCGCACAGTCTCACACAGCCGCGGCCGTCAATCGGCCCCCGACAAGGGAAGAACTTGATACAAGGGTAAGCGAAGCCCAGCTTCGACTTGAGGAATTGCGGCGCGCCCAGGAGGAACTTCAACGTGAGCGCGCCGCCTTGGAAGAAGCCCGCCGCCGCCGTGTCGAATTCCAAACCGGCCGTGAAGAGATGTCTCAACATCTGACGAGGGGGATCGCTCTCATCGAAGAGGCTGAGTTCAATGCACGACGCGACTCCGAGCAAATGACTCACACCCTGACAGAGCTTCGCGATCACATGAGCCGTGTTCAGGGAATAAACGAGGAGTCATGGACTCAGGAAACGTGGAACACGGAGCTCACACGCGCCCTGACAGTCATCGAAAACGCACGCAACGAGTGGAACTCAGCCCGCCTCCGGTGGGCTCTGCTCAATGGCAAAACTGATGCACCTACAGCGACGCCAAAAGATGATGAACGACCTTTCTCAAGTGACCGTGGCTTTGCACAATGGTGCAAAATGGGCCTGGCTCTGACTTGGCCTGTCGCAGTTGCCGTCCTGCTCGGATTCGGATTGATGCTTTTGCGCCGGTGAGTTCAGAAGTGGCGTATGGGGCTCTTCAAAAAAAAAGCTGACCCCATTTCTGATCGCACCCGGTCCTTGAATGCCGAAATTGCGGAGTTGGAAGCGCAGATCAAAAAGCTGGACGCCCAACTGCAACAGCCGGCATCACAATTACGCACCGGCTCAAGCACGACTTCCGATGGGCTTCGCAGAAATCCGGCAGCCCAGGTTCCGCACAAGTCTCACGTCCCTGTGTTCGAAGCGAACGATTTTCAGGGGCACAAGGCTCCACTCGACAGCGTTGCCACTTCTCAGCATTTCAATGATCTCGGAGTTCGCAAATACGACATCGTCGCTGCATTTCGAAGGTTCAGGGCTTATTTCCGCAGCCCCGACGCTCATAATCCAAAGCTGGTGAGCTATCTGGCAGCAGGCAGCATCAAGGGTCTGCGTCCGCTCCGTTATGAGAAGCGCGTCGCTCGAAATCGCTTCATCGCGCTGTTTATTGTTCTGCTCATCCTGTCCTGGGGCATCGCAGCTGCGCTCTTGAAATGAGCGGTGCGACGTCAGATTCTCCGAGATCACGATCTCATCCAAACCCCAGATTATGTCAGAATACAAAATTCCCACACGCCTCGGAATCTTTCTCGTTCGTTTCTCCAAGACTGGTTTGGCCAGGGTTGATTTCCCGTCAGGTGTCTCCGACAAAGTGGCGAAGGGGAGCTCGGTTTCGGATGGGCCAGATGACCGTAAGACGGCATCCTGGATGGAGACGACCAGATCCTCCATCTTCTCAACTCTCAATGGATGCAGGCCGAAAACCCTGCCCCCCCTCGACTTCAGCGGCGGCACTGATTTTCAGATCAACGTCTGGAAGGCGCTGAGTTCTATCCCTGTGGGAGAGACGCGAAGTTACGCGGAAATAGCCCGTCAAATCGGGAAGCCGCGAGCGGCCCGAGCGGTAGGACAGGCATGCGGTGTCAATCCCGTTCCCCTCCTCATTCCATGCCATCGAGTGCTCGCCGCCGACAGGAAGATCGGCGGTTTCTCGGGCGGCATCGAATGGAAGAGAGAACTCCTCAAAATAGAGGGCGTTTCGCTTGGTTGACATCATTGATATCCGAATGTTTCAACTTCTTGAGCCGATGTGTTTTTAAGATCAATCCGCATTGAATGGATTGATTTTCTCCCGTTGAGCTTCCGCGATGACACCCGCAGAGCAAGCGGGAAACTCATCCAAAAAAATCAAAACACAGAGCTTGCCAATCCAACTGTGCATGAATAGTCTCCGACCTCTTTTTGGTGCCTCATCTCTACGTGATGCGCCCAGACACGGCGGGAAAAGACCGCGAATCGAACAGAATATATATGGCAGTTAGAATTCGAATGAAGCGTATTGGGGCCAAGAACTCCCCCGCTTTCCGTATTGTTGTAGCCGACAAACGCAGCCCGCGCGATGGCAAGTTCATAGAAGAGATTGGCACTTACCAGCCACTGAAGAAGGGCGAGAACTTCAAGCTGGACTTGGAACGAGCAAATTACTGGATTTCCAAAGGGGCACAACCAAGCGATACTGTGGCAAGTTTTCTGAAAAAGGCGAGCAGAGCCACAGCTTGATGCAGAGTAGTGGCCTGAAGTCCTTGAGTTGATGCAAGCCTTTCTCGATTACGTGGTGAAGGGGCTGGTGGATCGGCCAGATGCGGTGTCCATCACACCGGTTGAACGCAAAGGCGTGACTGTCTATGAACTGCGCCTTCACCCAACGGACGTGGGAAAGATCATCGGAAGGCATGGCGCGACCATCCAGGCGGTTCGTTCATTGTTACAGGTGGGCAGTGCCAAAAAGGGTCTTCGGTGCAACGTGGAGATTGTCGAAGAGCGTCCGGAAGACTGAAGTGTGTTTGAAAGTCTTCTGGGTTGAGGGTGTCCTCCACGGTGGAGTGGAACGATGAAAGTGGATGTCCTGACTCTGTTTCCGGGGATGTTCACCGGGCCGCTGGATGAGAGCATCGTGAAACGTGCACGAGCAGCCGGAGCACTCCATCTTCAGGTGCATAATCTGAGAGATTGGACGCACGACCGGCATCGGACGGTGGATGACAAACCGTTCGGCGGAGGACCGGGAATGTTGCTGAAGCCCGACCCGATCTTTGAAGCAGTGGAAGCCCTTGCGGATGAAAGCACGCACGTTGTGCTCATGGCTCCCAGCGGCCGGACGTTCAATCAGGGTGTGGCTCGTGAGTTGGTGGAATTTCCGCATCTGATACTTGTATGTGGAAGTTACGAAGGGTTCGACGAAAGAATTCGTGAACACCTTGCAGACGATGAGTTATCAATCGGGGATTACGTCCTGACGAACGGAGCTCTGCCGGCAATGGTTATCATCGACACCGTAGCCAGATTGCTTCCGGGAGTGCTGGGGGATGAGAGCAGTGCTGTGGATGAGTCGTTCAGTCACGGATTGCTCGAATACCCGCAATACACGCGGCCTTCGGATTTTCGTGGCTGGAAAGTGCCTGATGTTCTGCTTTCTGGCAATCACGCGGAGATCGAGAAGTGGCGGCGGGAGCAGTCGCTGTCGAGAACGAGTGCGCGAAGGCCGGATTTGCTGGCGGACGCGCCTCCTGATTCAAGAACGGAGAAGAAATAATTTTTTGATTATGAGCCAAGCATTGTTTGAGAAAATTGAGTCGGAACAGTTCCGCAAGGAGCCGTTGAAATTCGCCGTGGGCGACAGTGTGCGTGTCCATACAAAGGTTGTCGAAGGCGAGAAGGAACGAATCCAAGTCTTTGCCGGAGTCGTCATCGGTCGACGTGGCCGAGGGTTGAACGCGACCTTCACCGTCCGCCGCATAAGCTATGGCGAAGGTGTTGAGCGCATCTTCCCTGAGAACTCCCCACGCGTTGACAAGGTCGAAGTCGAGCGACAGGGGGCTGTGCGCCGTGCCAAGCTGACCTATCTGAGGAAACGCGTGGGCAAAGGGGCGGTTGCCGTTCGGGAGAAGGATTCGAAAGCCACAGCTGCCGCAACACCGGCCAAGTAGCCTGCCCCAGCAATTCCGATTTTCCATCACAGCGAGGTCCGTCAAACGGCCTCGCTTTTTGTTTTTCACCACTGAAATCCGATGGACCGGACACCTGCAGTTCCGACTGGCCCGTGCATTCTCGCGATGATTGACTGCTCTTTTCGAAAGCGAATTTCCATTTCCTCGAAATTTATACTTCCGCCACTGGATTTATCCCGCAGTAGTTGGTAACGAAGCCGCAGCACGCAACTCCGAGACGATTATGTCCACACTACTGCTTCGCTTCGCCATTGTGCTGGAGAATCTTTCCATTCAACCCTGCGATCTGGCAAGCGGGGAGCGGCGACATGGTCCGTTATTCCATCGATGGCTGCCTGATGGCCGCCGTGAGGCGCTGGACTTGAATGTGGATGAACCCGATGCGGAACTCCGCGTCTGGTTCGAACAGAGCGGTTTTCTGGATGGCGACAGGGTCAAGTTTGACTATCAGCGCAAGGAACTCGATGCGGCGATCATTGCCAGGCAGGACGTTCTCGATGCGGGTCCGCTGATCGGCACGTTGCGGCTTCAAAACCTTGCTCCGGAAACGATTGAAGCGATTCAGGAAGTCCGGACAGACGACCCCGCGTATGTGCAGTTTGGCCGCAGGGCCGCCTATTTGATTTACAGTCGGGTGTCCAGGCTGCTGGATGTTTTGCGAACGAATTACGGCCAGTACTGGGTCAGCGAACTGAAGGAATGGAACCCGCGCGAGCAAAGCCTTACGACCTATTTCAACATGGTGGTGCAAACGGAGTGGAGTCTGGATGAAGGTGTCACCTGGAGTGACTTCGTGCCGGACCAGGCTCAGAGCCTCGCGACGCAGGACGCGACCGAGGCAAGTCATAGCCAGTTGATGAACGCGCAGGATTGGTCCGAACTTCAGACGTGCCTCAATGAGGGCTATGAACCGAAACTCGGTGCGGAACTGCTGACCCGCACACATCAGTTCATAGAAGACAACCATCTGCGCGAGGCGATCATTCAAGCCGTCACAGCCCTTGAAGTGGCCCTCAACGAGTTCATCCATCGGAAGACAAGGTTGAACAAAATGCTTTCAGAACATCTGCACGGATTCAGCGCCTTGGGCCTGCCCACGAGGCTGTCAACCGTGGCCACGCTTTCCGGCGCTCTTACCGCGATGCAGGTGGAATCCGCTCTGAAACTGGCCGAAATGTACCAGCGGATCGTCCGCGACGGTTGGGAACCCGCTGCAACCGCCCGTGAAGAAGTGCGGCACGCCATGCAAACCATCGCGGCGCTTCTGGATGGACCGGCGTTCAAATTCCCGAGTTGCTACGTTCAGTCGGCGGCAGGCTCGGGATAGATCATCTCCCCTTCGCAGGTGCCGATGCTGAAATCGCCAGCCAAAGCCAGCCAGCGAGGAAACTCACTCCCCCAACTGGAGTAATGGCTCCAAGCCAGCGTATATTGGTGGCCGCAAGCAGGTAAAGGCTGCCGCTGAAGATCACAATTCCCCAAAAAAATAACATCCATGGACCTCGTTGGAATGACTCGCCGCGCGCGAGGATGAACAGAATGATAGTGTGAATGAAATGGTAGAGCACTGCCTTCTCCCAGATTGGAGCAGTGCCATTATGAGCAAGTTTGGAAGACAGGCTGTGGGCTCCGAAAGCGCCCAGTGCAACCGCAACGAAACCCATCATGGCGGACACTCGCAAAGCAAGGAGTTGTGTCATGATGCAGGGTGGGTTAACGGGAATTCCTTCTCTTCGCATGGTGCCGCCTCACCCGGGCGCTGACTGGGAACTGATTGTTTCATTTTCGACGAACATACCATCAAGCCCGGTTTGGTCCATCACTGGTTCTCCGCACCCTGGTCTCCAGGGGCAACCACGAAGACCCAAAACGCGGGCTATGCGTACGCAGGGGTTTCTTGAACGACAATCTCAAGTTGTGGAAAGGAAGCGCCGATACGAGTTCGCTGAACTGCGTCCGGAAGCCGGGGCGAACCGAAACGTTGGTTCAGAAATGAGGACAAGGAAGGTTAGTTTGTCCGACACGGTATGCAGGTTTAGTCCTGCACGAACATAACATGTTCACTGCATTAAAGAAGATCTGGCGTCAGATACTGGACGACGAATCGCTGGCACTCCAAGTCCGGCTTCATCGTCTCATGTGCCTTTCCGTAGGTTTTCTCTGCCTCCTGGTGGTCCTCCCGGCGAACCTGTTTCAGAATCTGCCTCAGTTCGTCAACATTGCCGACATCGTTCTGGGATTGTTCGCGCTCTTTTGCTACAGGGAATCCTGCCACGGACGGAATCATACCATCCTTTTCTTCACCATCATGATCCTGTTGCTCGATTCCGTTTGGTACCTGAACGCGGGTTCCCATGGAAGTATTACGTACTATTTCTTTCCGGCGATGCTCTATCCGATGGCAGTGTTCCGCAGCCGGGTATGGTGGGTGGCAATTGCGCTCGTTTTGTTGAACATCTGCACACTTCTGGCGGTGGAACATCTCGTCCCGTCGTTGACCGTCCCTTTCAAGGCTCAATCTGACCGATTGATAGATCTCACTTCCGGAGTCATCTGCGCGGGCATCGCTCTGTCGTTGATCGTCTGGGTCATCCTCAAGAATTATGAATGGGAACGAAGCAGAATCTCCCGCTATGCCCGGGAACTTGCTCTCAGTGAAAAAAATTATCGCGAAGTGGTGGAGAATGCCAAGAGCATCATCCTCCGACTCGACTCACATGGCTCCATCAAGTTTCTCAACAAGTTCGCCGAGGAGCTTTTTAACTACCGCCGAGAGGAAATCATTGGCAAAGCAGCCGTGGGCACAATCCTGCCTGAGATGTCGCTCAAGGGAGAGGAAATCGGGGCCTTCGTCCGTCAATTTCTGAAGCATCCTGGGCAACATGCCCAATCCGAGCTCGAGTGCCTCTGCCGCGACGGTCGCCGCATTCGGGTCAACTGGACCCACCAGCCCATTTACGATGAGCATGGCAGGCTGTCGGAGATGTTGTGCGTTGGAGCGGACGTAACAGAGCATGCTGCGCTGGTTGAAAGGCTTCAATTGACGCAGAGAACAATGGATGCCGCGGCGGATCAAATCGTCTGGACCGACAACCAAGCCCGTATCATCTACGCCAACACGGCGGCTTCGGAAACCCTCAGCTACACAGCCGGTGAGATCCGCAGCCTGAACTTGCATGAGATTTCCACAGATTTTCCAGCGTCCGCCTGGGAGTGTCACTGGGAGAAACTCAAACGAGATCGTTCAATCACCTTCGAAATGATGCAGCGATGCAAGGACGGATCCTCGCTTCCAGTTGAGGTGACCACCACCTACATGAATGTTCATGGCAGGGAGTACACGACCGCGTTCATGCGGGACATCACGGAGCGCAAGCTTGCTGAACAAAAACGCCTTCTCCTGGAGCAACAGATGCAGCACATGCAGAGGCTTGAGAGCCTCGGGATGCTGGCGGGGGGCATCGCTCACGATTTTAACAATCTTCTGACGGCCATCATCGGAAACATCTCGGTCGTCAAGCCGGTCCTGCCGGCGGGTGGCGATGAACATGAAGCCATTCGCGAGGCGGAGAAAGCATCGAACCAAGCTAAAAACCTCACAGCCCAGTTGCTCACCTTTTCGAAAGGAGGCAAACCGGTCAAAGAAGTGATCGCGCTGGAACCAGTCATTCGAGATAGTGCCAGTCTGGCTCTTCGAGGTTCCGCAGTGAAATGCCAGATTCAGATACCGCATGATCTCTGGCCCATGGAGGCGGATGCCTCACAGCTTGTGCAGGTCTTCCAAAACATCCTTCTCAACGCCAAACAAGCGATGACCGGAAGCGGACAGATAACCATCCAAGGCTGCAATCTAACCGGCAATCCCTCGGAAGGTGAACTGTTTCAGGACGGGCGCTACGTCCAGATTAAAATTCAGGATGAGGGAACCGGTATCGAGGAGAAGAATCTATCGAGAATTTTCGACCCTTACTTCACCACCAAGAAGACGGGGAGCGGCTTGGGCCTGGCGGTGGTTCATTCGATCGTTCAAAATCACCGGGGCCAAATCTCGGTCCAATCCAAGCCCGGTGAAGGATCGACATTCACCCTGCTGCTTCCTGCTTCTGACCGGCCATTGACTGTCCGTCCTGTCGTCGCAAGCCGTCACGCCACCAGCCCTAGCCGCATTCTTGTGATGGATGACGAGGAAATGGTGCGCAAGTTGTTGACGATCCTGCTCAAGCGCATGGGTTATGAGTCGGAATGCGTCGCCGATGGGAGCGCCGCCTTGAAAGCCTATCAAACGGCCATGACAGAAGCCCGGCCCTTTGATGCCGTCATCATGGATCTCACAATTCCAGGTGGAATGGGTGGGAGGGAAACAATCCAGCGGCTTCGTGAAATCGACCCCAACGTCACAGCCATCGTTTCGAGCGGTTACTCCGATGATCCAGTGATGGCCGATCACCGTGCATACGGATTCCGCGGAGTCATGATGAAGCCCTACACCGCCGATCAACTATCCGCCGCGATACAAAGCGTATTGCCCCCCTAAATCGAATGCGACCGATTCCTGCAATTCTCCTGCAGTGTGCCAATGTCGCGGTAGGGACGCCGGTTGCCCGGCGCCCCCCGCACAGATCCCGGCGGGCGGTTTTCCCGCACCGGGCTCTTCAGATCAACTCGCTCTCGCATGGGCCAGAGGGGACTTCGGGGGGGAACAGGAATCCCATGATTC
>SXMN01000333.1 GCA_005777315.1 Verrucomicrobiales bacterium | reverse complement strand
CTGAGCCTCTCCCGCACACTGCCCCGCAACCGGTGCCCCTGGCGCCCATCCGCTCGCCCGCCTGAATACCGTCCCGTTCGCAGGGATTTCAACTCGCCATTGCTTTTTCAGTCCGCCCCATCTCATCTGAGGTCAGAACTTTCCTTGAGCACGCAGGCAAAAGCGTCGTCCTCGTTCAGCTTGAGCCGGACGTGCGTGGCCCGCGCGGCGGGCAGCCCTGCGGCGCGGAAGATGGCGCCGCCGAGGATTTCCTTCAGGAGGGTGGAATCCTGGACGTCGTTGTTGAGGTGCATTTTGGCCAGACCGTGGAAGCGCTCGGCGGTCTGGAATTTGTCGGACTTGAGCGTGAATCCGAGGCGTCCGTCCACCTCGCGCCAACTGCCGACCCCGCCCTTGAGCTTGGCGTCCACGTCCGAGTGGATCATCGTTTCTTCTCGTATCGTCACCTGGGTGTAATCGCGAGGCCGCGTGCGCAGGGCGTTCAGCGCGGCGGGTGTGAACTGCACCTGAAGATGCGGGACGAGCGTGTCGAACAGTTCATCCACTTGTGCTTCGCGCCCGGGTTTCTCCACGGAAGAGGCCCCGGCGTCCGGGGTCGCGGGACGAACGGAAACCACCGTGACCAAAAGCCAGAAAACCACATGCGCGGGGGGGGATGGCAGAGTTGACATGGTGTGAGGGTAGAAGCTCAAAGCCTCGTGGTAATGGTGAATTACTGAGGAGTCCGTGGGACAGGCTACGAATGATGGCGGGCGCCACAGGTGCAGATGCGAGGCGCCTGCCTGTGCTGGGCACGCAGACAGGCGAACGCGGGAGGATGCCCGCAGCAGCCTCTGACCAAGCGAACAACGAAGCGGATGCAACCGCGCCGTCGCGGAGACTTGTCGTGTATCCCGCAGTCTTATATTTAGTGATGCCATTCCCATGGGGTTCAGCAGGGAAGTCGAGAGGAATCATGAATCGATTGACAAAAGCCTTGGCGGCAAGTGCGGTGGTCATCCTGTGCGTGCTCTTTCTCTCAAAGCCCCCGGAGCCGCGGCATCCGCGGAATCAGGCTTCAGTGAGTGAGTCGGTGAGCGAGAACGGAGTCGCGTTTCACCCGAGCGCAGTTGTGCTGCAAGAAGGGTCTTCCCGAGAAGCGTCCGTCGCCAGGAGTGGCGGTGGAAAGCCCGGCCAATCCGTTCTCGTTCACGAAGCGCCCCACCAGGCTCCAGCGTGGACAGTCAAGTTCGGAGGCGAGTTTTGGCGGACGCGCGAGCCTTTCCAGAAAGACACATCGCGCGTTGGAGCCCAGAACCGCGATCGGAGCGCGGACTTGCAGTCCTCGGCAGCTCCGCAAACCTCGCCCCTCTTAAGCTTCGATGTGGATGAACTCGCGGATCGCGTCTCACACGCTTTCCGGCTCGACGAATCATCCGGCACAGTGATGTCGCGGTCGCGATATTTTGAAGCCCGCGTGGGTCAGGAGGGTTTGCGCTTTCGTCCGGCTCGTGAAAAGCCGGATTCCAATTTCAGCGCACCGGGAGCCGAGGCCCGAATACGCACCGCGTCGATTCAGCAATCGGGCGGGCCGCTCGTATGCCTTGATGGCCACTCGATTGATGTTTCGATTGTCGGCAACACCGCCCAGAGGCTGTTGTCGCGCGAGCCGACGGTTGTCGAGCATGTCGAGGCGCGCGCGGAAGGAGTCTCGCTCACGTGGGTGATCGACCGTCCGTTCGCGCGGGCGGGGTCGGTGACCGTGGAAGCGGAGTTCGCTGGGCTTGCCCATGCGGGAGAAAGTAGCGCTGGCCACCATTTTGCCGATGAGCGCGGGGTCAGACGGATGCGCGTGGGCAGCGCCACGGCGGTGGATGCCGCCGGGCAACGCTGGCCGCTCGGGACGACGTGGACGGGCCAAAGCTTGGCGGTGAATGTCCCTTCCGAAGTGCTGGCCGACGCGGCTTATCCCCTGGCAATCGATCCACTGATCGGACCGGAATTCCCCATGAGCGAGCCGCAGTTTATCCCAAGGGAGTTGGACTATGGGTTTGAGCCTGGACCGGCCGACAGGCCCTCGGTGGCGTGCAGTTCGGAAGGGTGCATCATCGCGTGGAATTCACGGTTCACCCGGGTTCGCGCGGATGGAACATTGATTGACCTGGCTTCAATCCCCTACGGCATCCAAAGAGGAGGATCTGGAATTCCTCCTATTATGGCGGTCGCAAGCGGCGATGAGGGCTACTTGCTGGTTTGGCAAGACCGGGCGGAATCAGCCGTCACTTCACGGCTGTTCGGTGCCATTGTTCCCAAGGAGGATCCTTGGGTTGTTGATGCTGGATTTCCGGTCAGTGAATATCTTGGGATACCACCAACACCTGCGGTCGCGTGGAACGGGCGCGAATTCCTGGCAGTCTGGGTGGAAGGCGCTCCTTTCTCTGGCATCACACGCCTTGTCGGTAAAAGGATTCAACCATCGGGGAAAGCGTTGGATGAAAACCCTACCTCCATTTGCACCGTGTCACGAAGCCAGTGTTTTCCAAAAGTTGCGTCTGATGGCGACGGTTTTCTCGTGGTTTGGGAGGATTTACGGAATCAGGCGCAGAGCAGTTACGACATCTACGGTGCTCGCGTCACGGCGGACGGAAAGGTACTGGATCCGGACGGTTTTCCGATTGCAGTCGGCGGGGCTGCGGAAGCGGCTCCATCCGTCGCATTCAATGGCGCTGATTATTTGGTGGTCTGGCAGGACTTCCGAAGCGGCAAGACGTACGACATTTACGGTAGTCTGATTGGGCGTGACAGCAAGGTTTTGCCTCGTGCGCAAATCCCGATTTCGACGGCGGATGTCACGGAAGGTTCTCCCAGTGTGTCCTCGCTCAACGGCGAGTTCCTCGTAACGTGGGAAAGCTGGGCTTCGCACGACGGGGATGAACGCTGGGCCGATGTCTGGGCCGCACGAGTCGGCTCCTCCGGAGACCTGATCGACGCGGAGAAGATTATCATCAGCGATGCTGACTACGCGCAGACGACGCCATCTGTGAGCGCTTCCCAGGGTTCGCATATGCTCACCTGGCTCGACTACCGGGAAGGGAATCGTGCTCACAAGCGCCCGAACATTCGAGCTATCCGGATCGACCCAACAGGGAGCAAACTGGACAAGGAGCCAAACATTGTCAGCATTGCCGCAACGCCACAGACTTCTCCCTCGGTTGCCTTCAACGGAAAAGAATTCCTCGTTGTCTGGCAGGAGACTGTGTCCAATTGGTTTGATCCTGCGGACATCCGGCTTCGAGCGACACGCATCGATGGTGATGGAAAGGTAATCATTCCATCCGGTTTTGAAGTGGCCGCGTTCAAGCCTGGCTCCTTCGATCGATTCCCTGCGGTAGCCGCACGGGAGGAAGACTTCTTGATTGCATGGGTCACGAGGTCGGTGGATGGGCCAGGCAGCATTCTTCACGGCGCCCGCGTTAGAAATGGAGCCGTCTTGGATCGTGAACCAATAGAGATCAACAGGAAGAATGATTATTATTTAGATCCACCGGCAGTAACTTCGAACGGAGAGGACTGGCTGGTTTGTTCACGAGTATTTCCAGGTATCTTCGGTAGCAGGATTGACAGGGACGGTCGTGTACTCACGTCCAGCGCATTTACCATTACTGCCCCTTCTGGGAGCACGCCTTCGGTGGCTTCCAGTGGGGGCAATTACCTCATCACCTGGGACGAGTGGGATGCGGGAGAACCATCGGTTGCCTATGTGACTGTTCCAAGTGGCAATCCGGATTTTCAAACCGGAGTCCAAAGATTTCCAAAAACTAAAGCACAACAACGATCCGTACCGGTAGTTGTCGCAAGCAAGAGCGGCTACCTTCTTGGCTGGGCTGAATCGACCTGGCTGAATTCTGAGAGTGTGTTCATTGGCGAGCAACGCTACCTCGTCTGGCACGCGCTTGATTCCAATGGCATTCAAGTTGGGGAAGGACGAAAGACGCTCAGTGGTCCTTTTTATAGCCTTAACACTCCCCCCTTATTTCTCCCATCTTCTGAAAAGGACTCCCCGTTTTCCTACCTGATGATCTCTCCGACAGATTGGGAGGTAAAGAGTTTCACAGCAATCTCAATCGATTCGCGAGCCGAATTGTTGGATTCTCAATTCGCGCGGATCCCTGCTCTCGCCAGATTTCCAGTGATGACAATAGGCCGACGCGGAAACATCCTTCAAATCTCCAGTGCTCCGCGCCTCGGTAGCACGCGCGTGGTCGGCAACTTTATTTCCACGTTCGATCCGCTGTTCTTCAAGGATGGGAAGCCGCAGGTCAACTGGTTCAGCGAGCCGGGAAAACGCTATCGCGTTCAATTCACTCCGAGCCTGACCTCGCCAGCCTGGCGCGACCTGCCTGGGGACATCGTTGCTGACCACGACACGGCGTTCAAGACGGACGATTCAGCCTCTGCTGCTCCAGAGCGGTTCTACCGCGTCGTCGAAGTTCCGTAGCTCGGTTGAAGCTGTTTCATAACTCAGCAGGAGCCGGGGTGACAGGGCGAAATCAACGACGAGCAACGAGCCGCTCGGCAACAATCAGTCGAATTTTTTGAGCCCGGCCAGACGCTGTCCCGCATGTTGGCGCTCTTTGACGACGATCGAGCCGTCGAGCCCGCCCTACGGTGTCGGCGGGCATGGCGTCGTCGTCCGCATCCAACGTGACACGCCTGTTCCTGAGTTAAACAACGGGGTGCTGCCCCTTAGCAACGCGGGGATGCCATTCACGTCGTACGGGAGCAGAGAGCTCGTGAGGCGATGAATGTTCCTGATGACCGGATCGGAGCTGAGTTGACGACCGACGATGGGGCCGAGCAGTTCCCATTGCGTTCCGGTCCACCGAGACCAGGAACGCTGGTCCAGCATCCCGGCTCCATCGGGCGTGTGGATCGGCGCGGCCACGTACATTTGGGGGCCGAAACCGTCGTCGAAGCCGGACATCGCACCAAAGTTTGGGGCGAAGGCGTTGAAAATGTCCTTGCTGAACTCGCTTCCGTTGGGCAGGGCTGGCAGCCGATCCCAGCGGCCGTTTCTCATGCGGGCCAGGCCGATTGTGTCAGTGGCTCGGAATTTCGCACCAAAGTAAATCTCGGTTCCCTCCGGTGTCTCCATGACTCCGAGGCTTTCGACTCCACGGTCGAGGGTTCGGTCGAAAAAGTTGTTCGCGGGGAAGACAGTACTGAAATCCCCTGGGGAGCGAAATTCCTGTCCGTCCCATACGCCAAGATCCCAGAACCGGCCCGTGCCACTGTTCTGGAGGTTTATGTCTCCGCCGAAGTAGAGGCCCCGGGCCGGGCCGGAGTGGACTGGCAGAAGATGGGTAATGTTTTTACGCCCGCCGCCGTTCCGTGTCAGGGTGCGGAAGGTGCGCCACTCGGTGCCGTTCCAGCTCATGATGGGATCGATGAACCGGGCGCCGCTCGCGTCGAAGATCCGATCTATGGCTCCCGCGACGTAAAGGGCCGGACCGGTGCCATCGTTGAACACCGCGAGGCAGTTTGGAGCAACGACGAAGGGATCGCGGACGAACTCCAAGTCACCTACCGAGCTCCAGGCGGAGCCGTTCCAGCGGGCGAAGTTCGTCACGCTCAAGGCACCTCGGGTGGCAAAGTAACCCGCGACATAAATCGCCGACCCGGTGCCGTCATTGAACGAAGCCACCGCATTCACCAGGCTGGAGCGTCCGAAATCCGCCATCCGAATGCCTTCGCCTAACTCGGATGCCTGCTGGCCATCCCACTTCGCGAGTTTGTAGAGCCGCTGGCCCGCGCCGGTGGTGAAAGCTCCGGCTAGGATGAGAGATGAGCCTTTGCCATCGTCCCACGCCGTGATGGAATGGATTTCGCCATCGAACGACTGTTCCGTCGGCTGCCAGCGCTGGCCGTCCCACCGTACCACGCCACGTGGATTGAGTGAGCCACCGGCATCGGCCACGCCGAGTTGGCCACCCAGGTAAAGCGCACGCGTAGTGCCGGTGTTGACAACGGCAAAGGCGCGAACTCCATTTGCTTCGGTTGAGGTATCCTGTCCTCCGACCAGACGGCTCCAAACTTGGCCATTCCACCGGTTGAATCCGGTGGATTGCGTGTCATTGGGATCGCGAAGGAAATCGCCAGCCACGAGCAGTGCCCGTCCTTGAGCGTCCTCCCAAGGAATGAGCGTATCAACCGGGCCCAGAAACTCTCCCTGCCCGACAGCGGACCAGGAGGTGCCATTCCACTTTGCCAGTTTACGGATAGGTGTATTCCCAGGCATCTCGAAGTCACCACCTGCGAAGAGGGCGGGTCCACTCCCGTCATCAAAGCTCGCCAGTGTGTTAACGAATCCTGGAGCCCCGTTGGCCAATGCGGACCATTTCCCACCCTTCCAACGGACGATGTTGGTGGCATTGATGGTCTCCCCGCCAGCCTGGAGGAAGTCAAAGTCCCCGCCGAGGTAGAGCGCGGGACCGTTTCCATCATTGAACGCTGTCATCGCCGAAACTACCGCAGATTCGGGATCGTTGAACTGATTTTGGGAGGGGAAGGAACTGGTGATTCCCCCATCTAGCGCCGTCCAATTCTGCCCGTTCCACCTGGCGATGTTGGCGGCGGGCACGTCTCCCGAGAAATCAAACCGTCCGGCGGCATAAAGTCCGGGCCCGGTGCCGTCGTCGAACACCGTCATTGCCGCCACTCGATACGGTGGTCCACCGGGCTGCTTCGCCCGCAATCCAGTGCCGACTGCCTCCCATTTCTGGCTGTTCCAACGCGCGATGTTGGTCGCCGCCACTCCCCCCACGCTCTTGAAGGTGCCTCCAACATAAAGCGCCGGTCCCCGGCCATCGTCATACACAGCCAAAGAAACGAGCTGGACCAAGTCGGACTCGTCCTCGAACTTTCCTTCAATCCGCCGCCAATCCCTGCCGTCATGGCGGAACAGCCCGGCGGCGGACGGATCAAAGGACGTGTTGCCCAGCGCGAACAATGCGCTGCCCGTGCCATCATTGAATTCCGCGAACGCGCTGACGCGTGCCAACAACACCGAGGTGCCCGCCAGGTGATCCTGCAATTGAGGCGCGCACAACTCCTCAAGCACAATCGTGCCGAGTTCAGTGATCCCGTCAGGAACAGGTTGAACCTTGAGAGCACGCCCGAGAAACGCCCGATTTCCCGAGATCAGATGGACGTTCAAATCGGGCCGCGCATAAGGCTCGAACTCGACCTTCTCGAAGTGGAATTCCCCTCCAGCTCCTGTCTGGCCGATTGCTACACCGTGGTTGTGCCGTCGCACGGTTGCGCCCGGCGCTGGCGAGTTGTCGGCAAACACGGCGCGTCCGCGCAGCGTCGTTCTCAGGGGTACGGTGAAATCCCATACAAGCGATCCCGAGACGCGATTGCCCGCAAGGTCCGTGACGTTGGAGGAAAGCACGGCGCGGTAAACGTCGGGCACGAACGGCTGCGAGAAAACAAAGCGCAGAAGAGTCCCGCCGTTGAGCACTTCGAACTTCTGTGCCGCGAACGTCCGATCATTGAGATTGCCGACCGTGCCATCCGGACCGCCTCCGGTCAGTGAGAGGCTTTGCTCGGAGACACTCGTCACCCGAACAGGTTCGCTGATAGTCACGAGTATTTCCGAAATGGAAGCGGGCACGTTCAAGTCGCCATTTGGCGGCGATGTCGTGACGATCCTGGGCGCTCCTCGATCAGCAACCGTGAACTGCCATTTCGACTCGCTCGCCAGGGGATTGCCGGCCTTGTCGGTCACAGCGGTTCGAAGGATCGCCCGGTAGCTGCCATTGGCCAACGGACTCGCGCCGAAGTCGAGCGCCAGCTCATTGGCCGAGACGAGCCGCACTAATCCAGAAATGGGCGCATCATCTGCCGTGTCGAATTGGCCGTCGGCACCCGCTTCGATCACCTGGAACCAATTTGCTGTAGGGCTCACACCCAGCGGCTCATCAAACCGGGCGACGAGTTGGTATGCGATATCCGGGAGAACCACACCGTTGGCCGGAGTAGTTGTGAGCAATGCCGGCGGCGTCGCATCGGGCACCAGAGCCACGGTTATGAGCGGAGTCAGGGTTGAATTGCCGCCGGTATCCGTGGCGCGGGCTTGAAGCGTGAAGCTCGTTTTGGCCGTCGTCCGAACGGGTGTGGTGAAGCGCGCTTCAAACGGAAATGATCCGTCGTCCACCACGCGGATGCCATCGATGAAGAACTCGACCGACCGCACGGCCGCGTCATCCGAGACCTGCGCGGTCACAAAACTGGGACGGCGTTCTTCAGCCTGAGCTGGTTGCAGGGGGAAACTTGCAACCAGAGAAATCGTGGGAGCTTTGGAGCCAGTGTCGGCGGCGCGGTAATTGATCACCTGAAGGCCGTTGGCACCGTCAGCGGCGTAGGCCAGCCCTTTCTGCAACGCGACCGCATGGGTCACACCTGGCGTGGGCAGGACCGTCAGAAAGCTCGTGGTCACCGCAGGATTGCTTGTGTCATAAAGATAAACGTCATGCGTCGCGCGCTCACCAGGATTGACACCCACTGCCGCGACGCCGAAGCCGCCGCCGTCCAGGACGATTTGCTTGAACGAGTTTGGACCGCGGTCAACGGCCTGGCCGGTGATAACCATCGACAACGGATTTCGGATATCGACAACGTCATAGCCTGGATAGCTCGCCAAGTAAGCGAAACCGTCACCGACAAAAAGGCGGCGGCGAGCGGTGATTCCTTCAGCGAAGAAACTCAATGCGGGTGACTTGCCTAGTACTCCGTCAGTCGTGAGTTGATGGGTCAAACAAATTGAGCTTGTACTTTGGATAAGCGTGTCTAATTGGAGTAGATGCCAATTAAGTATCGCATCCGTTTGTCACCGCCAGAACGCGAACAACTCATGAACAT